>NZ_JAUJFI010000009.1:0-34012 GCF_030849505.1 Azospirillum isscasi
AGGCCGCCACCGAAGCCGCGCTGGCCGCCGCACTGGCGGCAACCGGCGCCGCTCAGCCGGATGGAAAGGCCAAGGCCGCAACCGATGAACCGGTGAAGGCCGCCGGCAAGGGCGAGCCCGCCGCGGCCAAGCCGGTTCCGGACGCGCTTCCGAAGATGGCGGACGCCGTCCCGGCGCCGGTCACCCCGGCGGACGGTCCGCGGACCGAGGCCGCCGCACCCCATGCCGACGCCGATCCCAAGGACAAGGCCGCGAAGGCCGCCGACGCCATGGCCGTCGCTCCCGGCGCCCTGCCCGCCGCCGAACTGCCGAACGACGAGAGCGCGCCGCTGCCGCAGACCCTGTCCGACCTCGCCGCGGCCAAGGCCAGAAGCGCGGGCCGGACCGGGGCCGAAGGCGACGCCGGAGCCAACGCCGGCAACCGCGGCAACCAGGACCCGGGCGGCAACGCCGTCCCGATGCAGCCGCAAGCGCCGCAGGCACCGGTTGCCGACCCGGCAAAGCCTGCCGGGCAAAGTGCGTTCCTCAGCACCGCGGCAGCCGCAGCCGCGTCGGACGCCGCACCGCAGGCGGACGGCGCGTCCCACGCCGCCGCGACACCCCCCACCCATCCGGTTTTCGCCGGAATCGAGGGCGTGCGCACGGCGAGCGGCGTCGAGACTGGGCTGACCACCGCCCAGCTTCGCCCCTCCCGCGGGTCCGCCGGCCTTCCAACGGGCGTGCAGGAGCAGGTGGCCGTCCACATCCGCAAGAACGTGTCGGACGGCAACGACCAGTTCACCATCAACCTGCGCCCCGCCGAACTGGGCCGCATCGACATCAAGCTGGAGATCGGCCAGGACGGGCGGGTCAGCGCGTCGGTCGCGGTGGAGAAGGCCCAGACCCTCGAACTGCTCCAGCGCGACAGCCGCAATCTGGAACGCGCCTTGCAAGACGCTGGGCTGAAGGCGGACGGCAACAGCCTCAACTTCAGCCTCCGCGGCGAGGGCGGCCAGTCGTTCCAGGACTCGGGACGGCAGGGCGGCTCGGGCCGGCGGGGCCGGGGCCTCGGCGGCGGAGCCGGCGAGGTGGAGGACGCGCAGGCCGCCTACACGCTGACGCTGGCCCCGGGCCGCGTCGACATCCAAGCCTGATTCAGACCAGCCGCAGCCATTCCAGCGAAGGACGACGACCATGGCCACCACCAGCACCGACTACGGCAGCAGCTGGAACCTGAACCAGACGAAGACCAAGACCAACACGACCGACACCACCAAGACCACCAAGACCGCCGACGAGCAGAAGCTCGACACCGCGGTGAAGGGGCTGGGTGACAATTTCGAGCATTTTCTGAAGCTGCTGACCACGCAGATGCAGAACCAGGACCCGCTGAAGCCCATGGACACGAACGACATGACCAAGCAGCTGGTCGATTTCGCGAACGTGGAGCAGAACATCGGGACCAACAGCCGGCTGGACAAGCTGCTGAAGCTGCAGAACGCCTCGACCAACTCGACCAACCTCGCCTATCTGGGACGCACGGTCACCTTCCAGGGCGACAGCTTCGACTACACCCAGGGCATGACCGCGGCGCCGCTGGCCTATGAGCTGGAGAAGGCGGCGAAGTCGGTGCGCGTGGACATCCTGGACAGCCAGAACCGCACCGTCCGCTCGATGACCGGGGAGACCACCGCCGGCATCAAGCACGTCGTGAACTGGGACTTCAAGGACGACAGCGGCAACGCCGTCCAGCCGGGCCAATACCGCCTGAACGTCGCCCCGGTGTCCGACAAGAAGGACGACATCATCAAGGCGACCCCCTACACCTTCGGCACGGTCAACGGCATCGGCTCCAACAAGGACGGCGAAACCGTGGTCTCCGTGGGCAGCGTCGAGGTTCCGCTGTCCAACCTCACCAAAGTGTACTGAGGACGGTTCCGGTCCCACCGCGGGCGTTTGATGAAGGCATGGGCATGGGTCCGGATGGGCCTGTGCGCCATGCCTTTTATGCTTAAAACATTAACCCTATCGTTTAGGCTTTTGTTAAGCGGAGAAGAGGTAGGTTACCACCAAATCGTGGAATACACTGCTGATGGTGGAGCGTCCGCGCATGTCATCTCGCGAGCTTGAAATGAGCGACGATGGCTCCAGTGGAGCGTCGGTCATCGGTCCAGCAGGACGGCCGATGACGGAAAATGATCTTCCCCCTCCGGACACCAAGCGCTGGGTGATGCGGCGCAAGGCGGAGGTGGTGGCCGGCGTGCGTTCGGGGCTGATCAGCCTTGAGGAAGCGTGCCGCCGCTATACCCTGTCCGTGGAAGAGTTCCTGTCCTGGCAGCGGCTGATCGACAGCCACGGCATGCGGGGCCTGCGCGCCACGCGGCTTCAGGACTATCGCGGGAACCAGCCGCCACCGTCCGTGCGTGGCCGCATGGCCAGCACCGCCGCCGAATAAGCGATTCCCCCGCCCGCTTTCCGAACGGAACAGACCGCCGCAGGTTCACCCTGCGGCGTCGTTGTTTTGTTGCGTCCTTGCTTTGCAAAATCTGCGGGGCAGGCATCGCTTTTGAATCGGACCCCGCCGCGGTTAACGTTCGGCGCTGGATGAACCCATTTTGAGAGACGATGAAGCGATGCGCTATCTCGACGATCTGACCCCCGGCGACCGCTTCACCGGCGGCCCCGTGACCGTGACGGAAGAGGACATCGTCGCCTTCGCGCGCCAGTTCGACCCGCAGCCCTTCCACCTCGACCCCGAGGCGGCGAAGGCCACCCTGTTCGGCGGGCTGGCGGCCAGCGGGTGGCACACCGCCGGGCTGACCATGCGGATGATCGTGACGGGGGACGGCGCTCTGGCCGGCGGCTTCGTCGGGATGGGGGTGGAGGAGATCCGCTGGCCCAGGGCCACCCGCCCCGGCGACGTCCTGCGCATCGAAAGCGAGATCCTTGAGGTCCGCGCGTCGGCCAAGCGCCCCGACCAGGGCGTCGCCCGCGTGCGCACCACCACCTTCAATCAGAAGGACGAGATGGTGCAGCAGATGACCGCCAACCTGCTCGTCCTTCGCCGCCCCGGAGTGGACCGGTAATAACGGCCCGAACGCAAAACGCACAAAGGGCCGCCCGAGGGCAGCCCTTTTGTGTGCATCGTTTTATCACCGCTGGAAGGGAATGGTGGGCGCACAAGGACTCGAACCTTGGACCCGCTGATTAAGAGTCAGCTGCTCTACCAACTGAGCTATGCGCCCATTCCCATCCGGACATCGAAACGCCCGGCGGCATGAAAGGGTTCGTGGGAGCGATCCCTCTCGGTCCGGAAAGTGATGGTGGGCGCACAAGGACTCGAACCTTGGACCCGCTGATTAAGAGTCAGCTGCTCTACCAACTGAGCTATGCGCCCATCACTTTTCGTTCACACCGGCACCGGAGCCCTCGTCTCTGCGTCAGGGGGTGCCTGACCGTATCGACTAGGGTTCCTGTCCGGCCAAGCCGTCGTCCCGGCCGGTGTGGCGCGGTTTATAGCGAAGGGTCCGGGGCTTGTCGATACCAAAATGGATAGGGCCGCATTTTTTTGTCCCGCTCGTTCCGGCTCCGCACACACCCTTCCCAGTGGCCTTCCCAGTGGCCTTCCCGGCAGCCTTCTTTGACAGCCTCCCGGCCCCGGCGCTATGACCCTGGCACAGAGGATGGCGGAGGAGCGGGGATCATGCAGGGCTGGACCGAGGGCTATGTGGGCGGGATCGGCTACATCCACGCCTTCTATCGGGAACTGTCGCCGTCGCTGCTGTCCCTCGCGCTGACGCTGCGTGGCTGGCGCTCCCCGATGGACCCGTCCGGTTCCTTCGCCTGCGCGGAGATCGGCTGCGGCCATGGGGTGAGCAGCGCCGTTCTGGCCGGCTGCCATCCCGACGCCCGCTTCGAGGCGGTGGACTTCAACCCCGGCCACATCGCCGGCGCCCGGCGCCTTGCCGCCGAGGCCGGGCTGAGCAACGCCGCCTTCCTGGAGGAGAGCTTCGCCGACTACGCCCGAAGCGAAGCCAAGGATCTGGACGTGGTGACCCTGCACGGCGTCTGGTCCTGGGTCAGCGCCGAGAACCGGGCGATCCTGGTGGACCTGCTGAAGCGGCGGCTGAAGCCCGGCGGGCTGGTCTTCGTCAGCTACAACGCCCTGCCCGGCACGCTCGCCTACATGCCGATGCGCCGCATCCTGGTCGAGCATTGCGCCGACCGCACCGGCCCCCTGCCGGAACGCATCGAGGAGGCTGTGGCCTTCGCCAGCCGCCTGACCGCCCTGAACGCCGGCTGGTTCGCCCAGGCCGACGCGCTGCCGGGGCGGCTGGACTCGCTGCGGCGCAAATCGCCCAACTACATCGCCCACGAGTATCTGAACCGCGACTGGACCGCCTTCTACCACGCCGACGTGGCGCGGGAGCTGGCCGGAGCCAAGCTGGACTTCGCCGGCCCCGCTGTTCCGATGGAACAGATGGACGAGCTGTCGCTGCCGCCCGACGCCCTGCCCCTGCTGGCCGAGGCGCGCGATCCCGCCTACCGCGAGACGTTGCGCGACCTGCTGACCAACCGCGCCTTCCGCCGCGACCTGTTCGTGAAGGGGGCCGAGCGTCTGACCGCGGCGGAGCGGCGGGAACGGCTGCGCGCCACCCGCTTCACCCTTCTGGTGCCGCCCGACGATCTGCCGGACGTGATTCTGGCCCCGGTGGGGCGCGTCCCTCTGCCGCCGGACCTGCACGGCCCGCTGGCCGAGGCGCTGGCCGCCGGAACCCCCGCGCTGGCGGACCTGGCCGCCCTCCCCGCCCTGGCCCGCCATGGCGAGGAGGCGGTGCTGCGTGCGTTGATGATCCTGACCAGCCTGGCCTTGGCGGCCCCCGTCCTACCGGAAGCCGGTCTGGCGGCGCGCACGCTCCAGGCCGACCGCTTCAACGCCGCTGTTCTGGAACGCAACCGCCGCAGCGACGCGCTGGACACGCTGGCTTCCCCCATCCTCGGCTCCGGCGTCGCGGTGTCGCGGCTGGAGGCGCTGTTCCTGCTGGCCCAGCGCAGCGGCGCCGACCCCGCGGCCACCGCCTGGGAGGCGCTGTCGGCGGACGGCCTCGCCCTGTCGCGCGACGGCGGGCGGCTCGACGGCGACGAAGCCAATCTGGCGGAGCTGCGCGCCCGCTTCGACCGATTCACCCGCCTGCGGCTGCCGGTCCTGCGCCGCCTCGGCGTGGCTTGACGAAAGGACCGTTACGGCTCGACCAGTCCCTTTTCATCCGCCGCGCGGTCGAACTGGAGCGCCGCGAGACGGGCGTAGAGGCCACCCTCGCGGACCAGATCGGCGTGGCGCCCGGTGGCGACGACGCGCCCCTGCTCCATCACCACGATCCGGTCGGCGTTCAGGACGGTGGCCAGCCGGTGGGCGATGATGATGGTGGTGCGCCGGGTCATCAGCTTGTCCAGCGCGTCCTGCACCATGCGCTCGCTCTCCGCGTCGAGCGCGCTGGTCGCCTCGTCCAGCAGCAGCACCGGCGGGTCGCGCAGGATGGCCCGCGCGATGGACAGGCGCTGACGCTGCCCGCCGGACAGCCGCACGCCCTTTTCGCCCAGGAAGGTGTCCAACCCCTCCGGCAGCGCTTGCAGGAACTCCAGCGCGTGGGCGGCCTCGGCGGCGGCGAGCACCTCCGCGTCGCTGGCGTCGGGGCGCCCGTAGCGGATGTTCTCCCAGGCGTTGGCGGAGAAGACCACGGGATCCTGCGACACGAGACCCAGCCGCCGCCGCACCTCCACCGGATCGGCGTCCCGGATGTCCACCCCGTCCAGGGTGACCATCCCGGCCTGCGGGTCGTAGAAGCGCAGGAGAAGCTGGAACACCGTGGACTTGCCGGAACCCGACGGCCCGACCAGGGCCACCGTTTCCCCCGGCCGGATCTCCAGGGAGAAATCCTCCAGCGCCGCCCAGTCGGGGCGCGAAGGATAGTGGAACCGCACGTCGCGGAAGGACAGCGCCCCCTGCGGCGGTTCCGGCAGGGCACGCGGGTCGGCCGGGGCGCGGATTTCCGGCACGGTGTCCAGCAGGTCGAACAGCCGCTCGGTCGCTCCGGCGGCGCGCTGGAGGTCGCCGGCCACCTCGCTGATCGCGCCCACCGAGCCGGCGACGACCACCGAATAGATGACGAAGGCCGAGAGCTGCCCCACCGACAGCCGTCCGGCCAGAACGTCGTGCCCGCCGATCCACAGGATGAGGCCGACCGAGCCGAAGACGAGGACGATGACGATCATGGTCATGATCGCGCGCACCGTCACGCGCCGCCGTGCGGTGGCGAAGGCGTCCTCCACCCGTGCCCCGAACAGGCCGCGGTCGATGGCCTCGTGCGTGTAGGCCTGCATCGTTCGGATGGCGCCCAGCGTCTCCTCCACGAAGGAGCCGAGGTCGGCGATCTTGTCCTGGCTGGCCCGCGACAGGGCGCGCACCCGCCGCCCCATGAGGATGATCGGCAGGATGACCAGCGGCACGCCCAGGAAAACCAGCCCCGCCAGCTTCGGCGAGGTCACCAGGAGCATCACCGTGCCGCCCACGAACATCAGCAGGTTGCGCAGCGCGATGGAGACGGAGGAGCCGACCACGGTCTGAAGCACTTCGGTGTCGGTGGTCAGGCGCGACAGGATCTCGCCGGTCTTGGTGGTTTCGAAAAAGCCGGGGGAGAGCTTCACCACATGGTCGTAGACGGCGCGGCGGATGTCGGCGACCACCCGCTCCCCGATCCAGCTCACCAGATAGAAGCGCCCGAAGGTGGAGGCGGCCATCAGCACGATCACCGCCAGCAGCACCAGAAGCGCCCGGTCGAGCAGCGCCGAATCGCCCGCCACGAAGCCCTGGTCCACCAGGACGCGCATCCCCTGCCCCAGCCCCAGCACGGTCCCGGCGGCGACGGTCAGGGCCAGGGCGGCACCGAAGATCTGCAGCCGGTAAGGCCACAGGAACGGAAACAGGCGGCGCAGCGGCGACAGGTTGCGGCGGCGCGATGCGGCGGAAGGCGCCCCTTCGGGCACCGGATCGGACTTCGACGAGTAACGGGACACCGGGGCTCCCCAGCGGCAGGACGATGTGCGGTGGTGCACGGGGGCAAAGCCGGCATATAGCAAGGCGGCTCCCCCGGAACAAGGCACGGCACGGCCGTCGAACCGAAGCACAGAGACACGAAGTCGGAGAGATTCGGCCAGTCGCGCCCCGATCCGAAGGCACGCGCTTGCCGGCAACCCGGCGCGTGAATCCTCCGTGTCTCCGTGTCTCTGCGGCCAATGACGCGGCGGTCTGCCGGGATCTCCGCCATTTAGGAGGGGGCGCCTTTCCGCACAGGAACGCGGTTGCATCGCGCCGCATGCTTTGCTATAGACCGCGCTCGCTTTGCAGGAACCCCGGCCATGAAGACTGATATCCATCCCGACTACCACGAGATCAACGTGGTGATGACCGACGGCACCACGTTCAAGACCCGCTCCACGATGGGCAAGCCGGGCGACACGCTGCGCCTCGACATCGACCCGAAGTCGCACCCGGCCTGGACCGGCGTGCAGAAGCTGCTGGACACCGGCGGCCAGATCGCCAAGTTCAACAAGCGCTTCGCGAGCTTCGGCCTGAAGAAGTAACCTTCTTCGTCCGCAAAACGAAAATGGGGCGTCCGGTCCGCCGGACGCCCTTTTCGCGTTCGCAGCGTTCTGTGAAGCCGCGCCGGGGTCAGCCGGCCATCGCCACCGCGTCGCGGGCGCGCTCGTCCAGGCGGGCGACGCGCATGTAGAGCCGGTGGCTGCGCTCCAGAAGGCTGCGCAGGCCCTCCGGCAGTTGTTCGTTGTCGGGGCCGGAGGGATCGGTGCAGATCTCGCCGCCGGACAGGGCGAAGTCGTCGCTCGCCGCCTGCGCGCGGCTCATCTCCCCGGCATGGACGGCCTTCTGCGCCAGAAGCCAGGCCATGACCTGGGTCAGGCGGCTGGTCACCCGCATCGATTCGTACGAGATTTGAAGCCGGACCTGGGGCGGCAGCGCCCGGTGGCTGACGGCATCATGATAGGCGATGTAATTGCGCGCCTCGATCAGCAGCGCCATCGTCTCGTCATAGGTCCCGTTGAAGAAGGTCGGTGTTTCCATCACGGCCGTACCCCTCCCGCGGCCTGATGGCCCGTTTCCGAGCCTCGCCGCAACTGATTAACAATCTGTGAGTGGATGTGGACTCCCGCCGTCCGCCCCTTGGCCGGCGGCGGCGTGGTCCGGCGAAATTCGAAAAGCGCCCTCTTGAACGGTCCGGGCACTCGCTTATCTGACGCGGTGAAGGCGGACGCCCAGTCGGGGTTCGCCGGAACCGCAAGCCGGGGGACTGACGATGATCGTGGTCCCCGACCGCTGTATCGCTCTTTTGGAGGATATGTCATGCGCTCCTACGACCTTTCGCCCCTGTTCCGTTCGACCGTCGGATTCGACCGCCTCTCGCGTCTTCTGGAGAACGCGATGACCGGCGACGAGGCCGCCGCGTCCTACCCGCCCTACAACATCGAAAAGACGGGCGACGACGCCTACCGGATCACCATGGCCGTCGCCGGCTTTGGCCCGGAGGACCTGGAGATCACCGCTCAGCAGAACTCTCTGGTGGTCACAGGGAAAGCTAAGAAGGAACAGGAGACCGGCCAATTCCTCTACCGGGGTATTGCCGGCCGCGCTTTCGAGCGCCGCTTTCAGCTTGCCGACTTCATCAAGGTGGGCAACGCCAATCTGCTGAACGGACTGCTTCACATCGATCTGGTGCGCGAGGTGCCGGAGACGATGAAGCCGCGGACCATTCAGATCAGCGCCAACGGCACGCCGAAGCCCGCGCTGACCCAGCAGGCCGCGTAACCGCGAAGGTTCCGGACGTTCTTCGGACGGCGCCCTGGGAAACCGGGGCGCCGTTTTTGCGCCCCCGGCAGGCGCCGGCCTTTTCATAGGCCGGTCACGATCCGGTCGGGCGGCAGATCCACGGTCACCGTGGTCCCCCGCCCCGGCGTGCTGTCGATGCGCAGCGCGCCGCCATGCGCCTCGACCAGCCGCTTGGAGATGGACAGGCCGAGCCCCGTTCCCTCATAGCGCCGGGACATCGACTGATCCACCTGGACGAAGGGGGTCAGCGCCTTCGGAATGTCCTCCGCCGTCATGCCGATGCCGGTGTCGATCACCGACAATTCCAGGCCCCCCGCCGCACCCCGCCGCGCACGGATCATGGCGGACTCGCCGGAACGGGAAAATTTGACGGCGTTCGACAGCAGGTTCACCAGCACCTGCCGCAGGCGCAGCGCGTCGCCGGACAGCGGCGGCAGGCCATCCTCCATCTCGATGCGGATCGGCACCCCGCGCTTGCCCGCCTGGATGGCGACGAGGTTCAGCGCCTCGCCCACCAGGGCGGACGGATCGACGATGCCCTCGCTCAGACTCAGCCCGCCGGCCTCGATGGTCGTGAGGTCCAGGATGTCGTCGATGATCGCCAGAAGATGCTCGCCCGACTGGCGGATCGACCCGGCGTAATCGGTGTAGCGGTCCACCTCCACCGCCCCCAGCAACCGCATTTCGATCACCTGGGCGAAACCGATGACCGCGTTCAGCGGGGTCCTCAGCTCGTGGCTCATGATCTGGAGGAAGGCCGATTTGGCGCGGTCCGCCGATTCGGCGGCTTCCTTTGCCGCGATCAGGTCGCTTTCGATCCTCTTGCGCCCGGTGATGTCGCGGATGATGCCGGTGAAGATACGGCGCCCGCCCGTCTCCACCGCGCTGACCGACAGTTCGATGGGAAAGGCGGCACCGCCGTTCCCACGCACCGCCATGGCCTCCCGCACCGCCCCGGCACCGCGGGCCTGTCCGCCCGGCTGGTAGACGGCCAGCCCGCCGTCCTGCAGCAGCGGCCCGATGCCCGGGATCAGCCGGTCGATCCGGTTCCACAGCATGTCCGCCGCCGGAACGCCGAACATCGCCTCCGCCGCCGGGTTGAAGCTGTGGACGATGCCCTCCCCGTCCATGGTGACGATGGCGTCGGCGGCGGCGTTCACGATGGCGTTGGTCCGCGCCTCCGCCATCAGGAGAGCGTCGGCGGTCCGCACATACTCGGTCATGTCGGTCAGCGTCCCGACACAGCCCTGCACCCGTCCGTCCGCGTCGCTCAGCGGCGAGCCCTGGCACAGGGCGAAGGTGACCCCGCCGTCCGCCCCGCAGAAACGCAGGTTCAGCAGGACCGGCTGCCCCTCCGCCATCGCCCGCGTCCAATCCGCGTCCAGCCGCGGGCGGTCGTCCGGATGCAGGGCGGCGCGCCAGCCATGACCGGACAGCGCATCGGGGGTCAGCCCGGCGATGGCGGCGAAACGCGGGTTGGCGAAGACGAGTCCGCCCTCCCGGTCGGTCTGGAAAATGCCGACCGGGGCGGAGCGGGCCAGCGTCTGATACAGCGCCTCGCTCGCCCGCAGGCGCCGTTCGGCCTCCACCCGGTCGGTCACGTCACGCGCGTTGATGACGATTCCCTGGACGTCGGGGTCGTTCAGCAGGCTTCGCGCCGTCGCCTCCATATGGCGCCAGCCGCCCTCCCAATGACGCACCCGGCAGATGAACGGTTCCGCAGCGCCGGTGGGCACCCCGCTGCCGTGGCAGGCGAGGCGCCGGGCGGCCTCCCCACGGTCGTCCGGATGGACGCAATCCAGGACGAGCGTGCCCCGCAGCGATTCCGGCAGAACGCCCAGCACGCGGAGCGAAGCGGCCCCCACATCGGCGAACCGGCCGTCACGCGACACCACCGCCATCACGTCGCCGGCATTCGCCATCAGGGCATGAACATACCGCTCAAGACTCCGCACATTTCACCTTTCCGCATCGCCGCTCGATGCAGTCCAGTAAGCCGGCAATCTGTTAACGATTCATGACAACTCTGTAATCAAACAAGAAAAAGCGCCTTAGCACGCAGAGAATCGGCGCGCAAAGGCATCTGTGGTTGCATCCGGCGCTTCGGTCATAACCATATGGCCTATGCCAGATAGCATGATGACTTCCGATCCTTTGATTTTTGCGGCAAGCGCCTTGCCGGACTTCGCCGGAGTCATACGGTCGACTCCGCCCAGCAGGAACAGCGCCGGGCAGGACACCGCCGCCGCCGCCTCGCCGCCGCGGGTGTAGGCGTTGCAGGCGCCCAGATCGACGCCCAGCACGCCGGGCCGCGCCCGCTGCATCAGCCGCCGCCCGCCGGGAACCAGCGACAGGCCGGGCGCCGCCGCGCCGCCGACATGCCCGCGCGGCCCGTGCCCCCAGCCGATGACCAGCTCGATGGCGGAGGGGTCGTTCAGCGCCGCCGCGGCCAGCAGGTCGGGATGGACCGGCATCGTCTCCGCGACACCCAGCAGGGCCAGCGATTCGACGCGGCTCCCATGCCGTGCCGCGGTTTCCAGGGCCACCAGGGCGCCCATGGAATGGCCGGCGAGCGCCGCCTTTGCCACCCCCGCCGCGTCCAGCAGCGCCACGATCCAGTCTGCCAGCCCCTCGACGGAGGCGACGGGCGCCCCGCCGGACCGGCCATGGCCCGGCAGGTCCACCGCCAGGACCGACCGCCCGTGATGGGCGAGGTAGCGGCTTTGCAGGCTCCACACCGTATGGTCCATGCCGGCGCCGTGGATCAGCACCAGCGCCGGCTTGGCCGGGTCGAAGGGCCGCCCGCCCGTGTGGGCGTAGACGGTCTGGCCGTTGACGGTCAGTTCCATGGCAGCGTCCTCCTCACGCCTTGGTCGCGGCGCGCAGCGCCTGGCGCAGGTCGTCGATCAGGTCGTCGCAATCCTCCAGCCCGATGGACAGGCGGATCATGTCCTCCCCCACCCCGGAGGCGGCGAGCGCCTCGGCGTCCAGCTGCGCGTGGGTGGTGCTGGCCGGGTGGATGACCAGCGACTTGGCGTCGCCGACGTTGGCGAGGTGGGAGAACAGCGCCAGCTTCTCGATGAAGCGCCGCCCGGCCTCGCGCCCGCCCTTGATCCCGAAGGAGATGATGGAGCCGGCGCCGTGCGGCAGGAGCTGCGCGCGCAGCCGGTGGTCGGGATGGTCGGCCAGTTCCGGATGGGTGACCCAGGCGACGCTGCCGTTCTCCGCGTAAGCCTCCGATTCGAGGAAGCCCAGCACCTTGCGGGTGTTGTGGATGTGGCCCTTCATGCGCAGCGGCAGGGTCTCCACCCCCTGGAGGATCTGGAAGGCGTTCATCGGGCTCATGCAGGCGCCGAAGTCGCGCAGCCCCTCCGCGCGGGCGCGCATGATGAAGGCCGCCGGCCCGTATTCCTCCGCGAAGTCGATGCCGTGATAGCCGGCGTAGGGCTCCGTCAGGGTCGGGAACTTGCCCGACGCCTCCCAGTCGAAGGTGCCGCCGTCGATGATCACGCCGCCGATGGCGACGCCGTGCCCGGCCAGCCACTTGGTGCAGGAATGCATGACCAGATCGGCGCCGAAGCTCAGCGGCTTGCACAGATAGGGCGTGACGAAGGTGGCATCGACCAGCAGCGGCAGCCCGGCCTCGTGCGCGATGGCCGACACCCGCGGGATGTCCAGCACCTCCAGCCCCGGATTGCCCAGCACCTCGCCGAAGACCAGCCGCGTCTCGGGCCGGATGGCCGCGCGGAAGCCGTCGAGGTCGCGCGGGTTGACGAAGGTCGTGGTGATGCCGAAGCGCGGCAGCGTGTAGGCCAGCAGGTTGCGGCTGCCGCCGTAGATCGAGGAGGAGGCGACGATGTGCCCGCCCGCGTCCATCAGAGTCATGATGGCGAGCGTCAGGGCCGCCTGGCCGCTGGCCGTGCAGACCGCGCCGACGCCGCCGTCCAGCGCCGCCAGCCGCTCCTCCAGCACCGCCACCGTGGGGTTGGAGATGCGGGAATAGATGTGCCCCGGCCGTTCCAGGTTGAACAGCGAGGCCGCGTGGTCGGTGTCGTCGAAGACGTAGGACGTGGACTGGTAGATCGGCACCGCCCGCGCCCCGGTGGCCGGGTCGGGCCGCTGGCCGGCGTGCAGGCTCAGCGTGTCGAACTTGAGGAACTTGGCGTCGGCCATACCCTTGCCCCTGAAAAAGGTAAGGGCCGCCCGTGGTGCGAGCGGCCCCTGCTGTTTCGTGTTTTTTTTGCCTGCCCTGCTCAACTCGGTGAGCTGATTTGCGGCGAGGGTATGGCTGGATGACGCAAAGGTCAAGTAGGGGCTTTCCGAAAGTTGCCCCGGATTTCCAACCAACTCGTTTCGAACCGTCTCACGCAACGCCGACCATCGTTTCCTCGGCCAGCCAGTCCACCACCCGGGCCAGGGCCTCCCAGCCGGTGGCGCCGTGCTCCAGCGCCTCGCGGTAGATGGCCACCTGGCGATGGGCGCTGGTGCCGCGGCGGATGATGTCGCGGGCGTGGGCGACCTCCGCCACGCAATCGAAATGCTCCGCGTCCTCGCGGGTCAGCTCGATCAGCTCCTCCATCAGGTCCGCGTAGGGAACGATGGTGCCGCGCCCGAAATCCACCAGCCCCTCGTCCAGGCCGTAGCGCTGGGCGCGCCAGCGGTTCTCGCCGATCAGCAGGTTCTTGTAGGGGCGCCAGACGACGTTCCTCAGCCGCAGCCGCCACAACATCCGCAGCAGGCAACGGAACAGGGCCGCCACCGTCACCGCATCGTCCAGCCGGGTGCAGACGTCGGTGATCCGCATCTCCAGGGTCGGGAAGCGCTGGGACGGGCGGATGTCCCACCACAGCTTGCTGGCGTCCTCGATGATGCCGGCGTTGACCAGCACATTCACCTGCTGCTGGTACTCGCCGAAGCTCTGGAAGCTGTCGGGCATGCCGGTGCGCGGCAGCTCGTTCCACACCGCCAGCCGGTAGGACTTCCGTTCCATGTCCTGCCCCCGCCAAAAGGGCGAGGAGGTGGACAGCGCCAGCAGATGCGGCAGGAAGTAGCGGACCTGGTTCATCAGGTCGATCCGCAGGTCGTCGTCCTCGATCCCGACATGGACGTGCATGCCGCAGATCATCAGCCGCCGCGCCGGGGCGCCCAGGTCGCGGGCCAGCATGTTGTAGCGGTCGCGGTTGGTGTGCTTCTGCGGCTCCCACGCGGCAAAGGGATGGGTGGAGGCCGCGATCGGGGCGAGGTTGTGGGCGCGCGCCACCCCGGCCACCGTCGCCCGCAGCCGCGCCAGCTCCACCCGCGCCTCCTGCAGGGTCGCGCAGACCGGCGTGCCGACCTCGATCTGGCAGCGCAGGAATTCCGGGTGGATCTGGCCGGGCGCCTGCTCCTGGCAGGCGGCCAGCATCTCGTCGGGCGGGTTGCGCGCGATGTCCCGCGAATTGCGGTCCACCAGCAGATACTCTTCCTCAAGCCCCAGCGTGAAGGCCGGCTCCATGAACGCTCACTCCCGCGGGAACAGTTTGACCTGATGGAGGGCCGGGTCGGCCAGGATCGGCTCCAGAGCGTCGCCCAGCACCGTGGCCCAAAGCCCAGCCCCTTCCGGGGTGGCGATCAGATCCTGGCGCACCTCCACCAGCACGTTGGGCAGGCCGGCGGGGGTGGCGTGGGTCTCCACCGTGCCGCCCAGCGTGGTGCGGCCCGAATAAGGCTCGTTGTCGCCCACGCACCAGCGCCCGTCGGCGCGCAGCCGTTCGATCATCGGCAGCGGGATGCGCGGGTCGCGGTCCCACAGGATGCCGACGTGCCAAGGCCGCACCACCCCCCGCATGACCGGGGTGAAGCTGTGGATCGAGACGATGGCGGGCACCTGGCCGCGTCCGCGGTGCCGGGCGACCTCGGCGGCGATGGCCGACTGGTAGGGGGTGAAGATGGCCTCCACCCTGCGCTGCACCTCCGCCGCATCGAGCGCCCGGTTGCCGGGGATCACCACGTCGTCGCTGACCACCGGAATGGCGGTGGCATCGTCGAGCGCCCGGTTCGGATCGATGACCAGCCGCGAATAGCCGGACAGCACGGCGGTCGCCCCGAATCGCCCGGCCAGCCGCCGGGTCAGGGCCGCCGCCCCGATGTCCCAGGCGATGTGGCGGGACAATTGCGCCTCGGTCAGCCCCAGATCGCCGAGCGCCTTCGGAATCGCCCGGGCCGCGTGGTCGCAGACCAGGATCAGCGGGCGTTCGGCGTCGGGGTTGAGCACCGTCACCGGCGGCGGGTCGCCGGGTCCGAGCAGCGGTGCCGCGGGGGCGGTGCGCGGCGGAGTCGGCGCCGTCACCGGCCGGGAATGCTCGGCGGGCTGCCGGGAACTCGATTCGGAGAAAGGCTGGTCGGAGGAAGGCTGGGTCATCGTCGGACAATATTGCAGGAGATGGGATGGTCCGGAAGCCGACAAAAAAGTGGTAGGCCGCGGGCACGGGATGCTAAAGCGGGTTGCAATCCGCTTTGGACCGCACCGGCGGGAACACGGCTTCCGCCTGCCGCCGGCGAACGAGGCGATGCGAGTCCGAGGCGGGCTGAAGGCCGCTTCAGGGCCGCCAACCTTTCTGGCGAGTACGGCAATGACGAAGAAATTCTGGCTCCTGTTGTTCGCCCTGTTGCTCCCTCTGTCGGCCTGCGGTCCGGTATACACCACGCAATACTCGTTCGTTCCGCCCAAATCGGCGGAAGGGCGGATGTGCGTCCAGTCCTGCGGGCAGGGGCGGACTTATTGCCGCCAGCTCTGCCAGATGGATAAGCACGCCTGCCTCCAGGACGCCCGCGACCGCGCGAAGGACGACTACCGCGCTTATGTGCGGCGCCAGAACGCCGAGAAGAAGCCGATCAAGCGCGACCCCAGCGACTTCGACCGCAGCTACGCCTGCGGCACCAGCAGTTGCGAGAGCCGCTGCGAATCCGACCGGCGCGACTGCTACCGCGACTGCGGCGGGCAGGTGATCGCCCGGGAGGTCTGCACCATGGGCTGCGACCAGATCCCGCCGCAGCCCGCCGCCCTGCCCTACACGCCGAAGTCCGACATGCAGAAGCCCGCCGGGGCCGCTGCGCCCCACGCCCCGCTGTGCCGCACCGGCGAAGAGGTGGAGGTTCTCTTCGAGGACGAGTGGTACGAGGCGGTGGTCACCGGCCCGCTGCGCCCCGACGGCCGCTGCCCGATCCATTACGAGGGCTATGACGAGGACGAGGACGAGGCGGTGGGTCCCAAGCGGCTGCGCCCGCGCCTGGATTGAACCGTCCCGCGCGGCGCGTGAGGGCTGCCGTTCCCAGCGGGAGCCCGTGCAGGTGAGCCATGCGGCGGGCGGGCGTGGTGCCGTCAAGGCGCCGCCGCTATAAGGATCGCATGCCCGACGCCAGCAGCCTCACAACTGGAACGCGCGGCACCGCCACCGAGCGGGCCGCGCTCATCGCTCTGCTCACCGGGGCGCTGGCCATCGCCTTCGCCCCGATCTTCGTCCGCCTCTCCGAGCTTGGACCGAGCGCCACCGCCTTCTGGCGGCTGGGCTTCGCCATCCCCGCCCTGTGGCTGTGGATGGCGCTGGAGGCCAAGGGAACGAACCGTCCGCGCCGGCCCTCCTCCCTCACCGATTGCGCCCGCCTGACGGTGGCCGGCCTGTTCTTCGCAGGTGACCTCGCCGTCTGGCACTGGTCGATCCGCTACACCTCCGTCGCCAACTCCACGCTGCTCGCCAATTTCGCGCCGATCTTCGTGACTTTGGTGTCCTGGCTGGTGTTTAAGGAACGGTTCAGCCGCAAGTTCCTGGCGGGACTCGGCCTGGCGCTGTGCGGTGCGATGGTGCTGATGGGGCAGAGCCTGACGCTGAGCCCGGACCATCTGTTCGGCGACGCCCTGGGCCTGCTGACCGCCGTTTTCTACGGCGGCTACATCCTGGCGGTGGGGCGCCTGCGGGCGGACTTCTCCACGGCCACCATCATGACCTGGAGCGGAGCCGTCAGCGGCCTCGCCCTTCTGCCCATCGCGCTGCTGTCGGGGGAAAGCCTGATCGCCGGATCGGCCGGGGGCTGGGCGGTGCTTCTGGGGCTGGCGCTGGTCAGCCACGCCGGCGGGCAGAGCCTGATCACCTACGCGCTGGCCCATCTGCCCGCCGCCTTCTCCTCCGTCAGCCTGCTGCTCCAACCGGCGGCGGCGGCGGTGCTGGCCTGGGCGCTGCTCGCCGAACCGCTCGGCCTGCTCCAGGCCCTCGGCGGGGCGGTGGTCCTGGCGGGCATTGTGACGGCGCGCCGCGGCAGCCGATGATGCGGTCCATTCGCAGCCGCCCCGATGCGAGTTGACGTGATTTGCCCGACTCGGGTACGACCTATGACTGATTGCTGATGAAAGGGCATGCCTCCGTGTCCGACACCGAAGACCCCCACCACGTACCGGCCTCCTCCCAGCGCATTTCGGAATGGGTGGCCGAACGGATTCTGGAACGCATCGCCCGCGGCGAGCTGGTTCCGGGGGAGCGCCTCCCCGGCGAGCGCCAGCTTGCCGAACAACTCCATGTCAGCCGCGTCTCGGTGCGCGCCGCCCTGCAGAAGCTGAAGACGCAGGGCTTCCTGACCGCCGTCCAGGGCGGCGGCACGCGCGTGGTGTCCTCCGCCGGCGCGATGGACGGCGCCCTGACCGAGATGGTCCGCGTGAAGCACGGCAACCTCTGCGACCTCGTGGAGATCCGGCAGGCGCTGGAGAGCTGGGCGGCCCGGCGCGCCACGGAACGCGCGTCGCAGGAACAGATCGACCACATCGGGCGGGTCCTCGCCGCGATGGGCGAGACGGGCCGCGACGGCAAGCAGGCCGCCGACGACATGGACTTCCACCTCGCCGTCGCCCAGGCGGCGGGAAGCCCGGTCTATCTCCATCTGCTGGCGACGATCCGCGACATCCTCGGCCAGATGATGGAGTACCACCACACCGAGCCCTTCGCGCTGGGCAAGGAGGCGCTGATGATCGACCATCACCGCGCCATCTACGAGGCCATCAAGCGCCGCGACGCCGATGCCGCGGCCTCCGCCGCCGCCGATCATCTCGGCTGGGTGCTCGACCGCTACAACGATCTGAGCCGCAAGGCCGAAGACCTCTCCCACCCCGGCGCCGAGCACACGCCGTAGCGGCCCATGGCGGGGGGCGGGCAACGCCGAACCCTCCCCTCCCCGCCTCCGGCCGGCGCATGGCGAATCACCGGCGCATGAAAAAAACCGCAGGGTCCGGATGAACCCTGCGGCTTTTCTTTTCAGCCGACCGTTCTTTCAGCCGACCGGGGCGCTCCTGGTCATACGGCCAGGATATCCTCGATCTGCTTGGTCACGTCGTCGATCTCGGCCATGCCGTCCACCGTCTTCAGAACGCCACGGCTCTGATAATAGGGCAGAATCGGCGCGGTCTGCTCGTGATACTGGGCAAGACGGGTCTTGACCGTGTCCGCGTTGTCGTCGGCCCGGCGCTTGAACTCCGTGCCGCCGCAGGCGTCGCACACACCCTCGACCTTCGGCTTCTCGAAGCTGTCGTGATACCCCTTGCCGCACTTGGCGCAGGTGTAACGGCCCGTGATGCGATCGACGAGGATGTCGTCGACGACCTTCATCTCGATCACATGATCGAGCTTCAGGCCCTTCTCGGCGAGCATGCTGTCGAGCGCCTCGGCCTGGGCGACCGTGCGCGGGAAGCCGTCGAGGATGAAACCGTTCGTGACGTCCGGCTTCGAAATGCGCTCGGCGATCATCTGGACCATCAGTTCGTCCGGCATCAGCTTGCCGGCGGACATGATGTCCTTCGCCTGCTGCCCGAGCGGACCGCCCTCGGCGACCATCGCGCGGAGCATGTCGCCCGTGGAAAGCTGGACGAGCCCGCGTGTGTCTTCGAGACGCCGCGCCTGGGTCCCCTTCCCGGCGCCCGGCGGCCCGAGCAGAATGAGATTCATTACTTTCTCCCCCGAAGCTTCGCTTTTTTGATCAGCCCCTCATACTGGTGGGCCAGCAGATGGGAATGAATCTGCGCAACCGTGTCCATCGTAACCGTGACCACGATCAGCAGGCTGGTGCCGCCAAAATAGAACGGAACCGAATGCTGGGAAATCAGGATTTCGGGGAGGAGACAAACCGCCACAAGGTAGGCCGAGCCGATGACCGTCAGCCGGGTCAATACGTAGTCGATGTAGTCGGCGGTGTTCTTGCCCGGACGGATGCCGGGGATGAAGCCGCCATACTTACGCAGGTTTTCGGCCGTGTCCGCGGGGTTGAAGACGATGGCCGTGTAGAAGAAGCAGAAGAACACGATCAGCGCCGAATACAGGATCATGTAGAGCGGCGTGCCGTGCGCCAGATAGCGCGAGACGGCCTGCAGCCACTCCGGCCCCTCGCCGCCCGCGAAGCCGACCGCGGTCAGCGGCAGCAGCAGAAGCGACGACGCGAAGATCGGCGGGATGACGCCCGCGGTGTTCAGCTTCAGCGGCAGGTGCGACGCTTCGCCGCCGAACACGCGGTTGCCCATCTGCCGCTTCGGATACTGGATCAGCAGGCGGCGTTGGGCGCGCTCCATGAACACGATGAAGAACACCACGCCCACCGCCATCAGCAGCAGGAAGACGATGAACAGCGTGGACAGCGCGCCGGTGCGGCCCAGCTCCAGCGTGCTGACGAGAGCGCGCGGCAGCTCGGCGACGATGCCGGCGAAGATGATGAGGGAGATGCCGTTGCCGATGCCGCGGGCGGTGATCTGCTCGCCCAGCCACATCAGGAACAGCGTGCCGCCGACCAGCGTGATGACCGTGGCGATCTTGAAGAACAGCCCCGGTTCGGGAACCGCGGCGCCCGACGCGCCGGTCATCGCCTCAAGCCCAACGGCGAGGCCCCAGGCCTGCACCGTCGCCAGCAGCACCGTGCCGTAGCGGGTGTACTGGTTCAGCTTCTTGCGGCCCGATTCGCCCTCCTTCTTCAGCGCTTCCATCTGCGGCGACACCGCGGTCAGGAGCTGCACGATGATGGAGGCCGAGATGTACGGCATGATGTTGAGGGCGAAGATCGTCATGCGGTGCAGCGCACCGCCGGCCAGCATGTCGAACATGCCGAGGATGCCCCCGCCCTGCTGCCGGAAAATATCGGCCAGGATCTGCGGGTTGACGCCCGGAAGAGGGATGTAGGTGCCCAGGCGGTAAATGATCAAGGCACCAAGGGTGAACCAGATCCGCTTCTTCAGCTCGGTCGCCTTGGAGAAGGCCCCGAAATTAATGTTCGCGGCAAGCTGCTCGGCCGCTGATGCCATGGGTCGTATCCCTGTCCCTAATGTGCGAACGGGGCGGTCCTGCAGAATGCAGGCCGCCCCTCGCAACTTCGCTTCATTTAGTGCCGGAAGGTGCCCGCGCGCAAGCGCGGGCTTCCGATCACTCGGCGGCTTCGGTGGCGGACGCGGTCAGCGTGACGCTGCCACCCGCCTTCTCGACCGCTTCCACAGCCGACTTGGAGGCGCCGGCCACGGTGAAGCTGGCCTTCGTCGTCAGGGCGCCCTTGCCCAGCAGACGGATGCCGTCCTTCTTCACCTTGCCGGTGACGCCCGCCGCTTCCAGAGCCACCGCGTCGATGGTCTGGCTGGCGTCGAGCTTGCCGGCGTCGATGAACTTCTGGACCAGGCCCAGGTTCACCACCGAGTATTCCTTCGCGAAGATGTTGCGGAAACCGCGCTTCGGAAGGCGGCGGTGAAGGGGCATCTGGCCGCCTTCGAAGCCGTTGATGGCAACGCCGGTGCGCGAGGTCTGACCCTTCACGCCACGGCCGCCGGTCTTGCCCTTGCCCGAACCGATACCGCGGCCGACGCGCATGCGCTCCTTACGGGCACCGGGGTTGTCCCGGAGATCGTTCAGCTTCGTCATGGGTTCAGCCCTCGTTCTCGACGCGGACCAGGTGCGCGACCTTGGCGATCATGCCCCGCACGGCCGGAGTGTCCTCCAGTTCGCGGGTCCGGTGCAGCTTGTTGAGACCCAGACCGACCAGCGTCGCGCGCTGGTCGTGCTTACGACCGATCGGGCTGCCGGTCTGGGTGACGATGACGGTCTTCTTGTCGGCCATGATCAAGCCTCCTGCGCACCGGCGGCGCCGGTTTCACGCTTGCCGAGGATGTCGCTCACGCGACGGCCGCGGCGGGCGGCGACGCTGCGCGGGCTGGAAACCTGCGACAGGGCGTCGAAGGTCGCCTTGATCATGTTGTGCGGGTTGGAGGTGCCGATGGACTTCGTCACCACGTCCTGCACACCCAGCGCCTCGAAGATCGCGCGCATCGGACCGCCGGCGATGATGCCGGTACCGGCCGGGGCGGTGCGCAGCACGACCTTGCCGGCACCGAAGTGACCGTTGGAGTCATGATGCAGCGTGCGGCCTTCGCGCAGCGGAACGCGGATCATGCCGCGCTTCGCCTGGTCGGTCGCCTTGCGGATCGCCTCCGGCACTTCACGGGCCTTGCCCGATCCGACGCCGACGCGGCCCTTGCCGTCGCCGACCACCACCAGGGCGGCGAAGCCGAAGCGACGGCCACCCTTGACGACCTTGGCGACGCGGTTGATGCCGACGAGCTTTTCGATCAGCTCGCTCTCTTCCCGATCGCGTTCACGCGGCTGCCGCTCGCGGTCGCTCCGCTCGCCTCTTTCACGTGCCATTTCGGAGCCTCCTTAGAACGACAGCCCGCCCTCGCGGGCGGCGTCAGCCAGGGCCTTGACCCGGCCGTGGTAAATGTAGCCACCACGGTCGAACACGACCTCGGTGACGCCCGCCGCCTTGGCGCGCTCGGCGATCAGCGCACCGATCTTCTTGGCGGCCTCGACGTTCCCACCGTGCTTGAGCTGCTCGCGCAGCTCCTTTTCCACGGACGAGGCCGAGGCGACCGTGCGGCCGTTCTCGTCGTCGATGATCTGGGCGTAGATGTGCAGATTGGACCGGAAAACCGAGAGGCGAGCCCGCCCGCCGGCCTTCTTGGCAATCTGCGCGCGCACGCGCTGCTTGCGGCGCTCGTGGAGTTGCTTTGGCTTGAGCATGGCGGACCTTACTTCTTCTTGCCTTCCTTGCGGAGGAGGGTTTCGGTCTCGTACTTGATGCCCTTGCCCTTGTAGGGCTCCGGCTTCTTCCAACCGCGGATCTCCGCGGCGACCTGACCGACCTTCTGCTTGTCGAAGCCCGACACCGAGATCGCGGTGGGCTTGTCACACTTGATGGTGATGCCCTCCGGGATCGGGTACTTGACGTCGTGCGAGTAGCCGAGCTGCATGACCAGCTCCTTGCCCTGCACGGCGGCACGGTAACCGACGCCGTTGATCTCGAGGTTGATGGTGAAGCCCTGGTTGACGCCCGTGACCATGTTGTTGATCAGGGTGCGCGAGGTTGCCCACATGACGCGGGCGCGCTTGCTGTCGTTCGCCGGGGTGACCACGACCTTGCCGTCTTCCAGCTTGGCCGTGATGTCGTCGATGAGGGTCAGGCTGAGCGAACCCAGCTTGCCCTTGGCCGTCACCTGCTGGCCGTTGACGGCAACGTCAACACCAGCGGGAACCGGCACGGGATGCTTGCCAATGCGCGACATCAGAGGGTCCCCCTTAGAACACGCGGCAGAGGACTTCACCGCCGACGTTGGCGGCGCGGGCCTCATTGTCCGACATCACGCCGCGCGGCGTGGAGAGGATCGCGATGCCCAGGCCGTTGAAGACGCGGGGCAGATCGGTGATCTTCGAATAGACGCGGCGGCCGGGCTTCGACACGCGGGCGATCTGCTTAATCACAGGCTCGCCTTCGTGATACTTCAGCTCGATCTTCAGGTTCTTGATGCCGGGACGCAGCTCCTCCTCGGAGTAACCGCGGATGTACCCCTCGCGCTTGAGAACCTCAAGCACGTTGCTGCGCAGCTTCGACGCCGGGCTCTGCACAACAGACATACGGGCGTGCTGACCATTGCGGATGCGGGTCAGCATATCGCCGAGCGGATCGCTCAAAGACATTCTCCGACCCTCCTTACCAGCTCGACTTCACCATCCCCGGGATCTGGCCGGTGGAGGCCAGTTCACGGAGGGTGACGCGGGACAGCTTGAACTTGCGATAGAACGCCCGCGGACGGCCGGTCATTTCGCAACGGTTGCGGATGCGCACCTTCGACGAGTTGCGCGGCAGCTCGGCCAGCTTGAGGCGGGCGGCGAACTGCTCTTCCGGCGGGAGGGAGCGGTCGGTAGCGATGGCCTTCAGGCGGGCACGCTTGTTGGCGAACTGCTTCACCAGCTTGGTGCGACGCTTGTTCTTCTCGATGGCACTGGTCTTAGCCATGGGGTCGTGCTCCAGCCAATCAGGCCACAAACGGCATGTCGAAGGCCTTCAGGAGGGCCTTGGCCTCCTTGTCGGTCTTCGCCGAGGTGACGAAAATGATGTCCATGCCGCGGATCTGATCGATCTTGTCGTAGTCGATCTCCGGGAAAATGATCTGCTCCTTCACGCCCATGGCATAGTTGCCACGGCCGTCGAAGCTGTTGCCGGGGATGCCGCGGAAGTCGCGGACACGCGGCAACGCGATCGTGACCAGGCGATCCAGGAACTCGTACATGCGGTCACGGCGGAGCGTGACCTTGCACCCGATCGCCATGCCCTCACGCAGCTTGAACTGCGCGATCGACTTGCGGGACTTCGTGACGATCGGCTTCTGGCCGCTGATCGCCGTCAGTTCGCTCACCGCATTCTGGATCTTCTTGGAGTCGCCGACGGCCTCGCCGACACCCATGTTGATGACGATCTTCTCGATCCGCGGAACTTCGAGATCGTTCGCGTAGCCGAACTCAGCCTTGAGCGCGGCGCGGATCTTGGAGTCGTACACTTCCTTCAAACGTGCAGCCATTGGTCCGGTCCTCACACGTCGATGACTTCGCCGGACCGCTTGGCGACACGCACCTTGCGGCCATCCTCAAGGACCTTGAAACCGACGCGGGTCGGCTTGCCGTCCTTGGGGTCGACATGAGCAACATTCGAGACGTTGATCGGCGCCTCGAACTCAACGATGCCGCCCTGCGAGGTGGCGCTCGGACGCTGGTGCTTCTTCACCACGTTCACGCCCTGCACGACGACACGGTTTTCCGCCGGGATGACCTTGAGGACCTCGCCGGTCTTGCCCTTGTCCTTGCCGGCCAGAACGACGACCTTGTCCTTGGTCTTGATCTTCGCGGCCATCACAGCACCTCCGGCGCCAGCGAGATGATCTTCATGAACTTCTTGCCGCGAAGCTCACGAGTGACCGGCCCGAAGATACGGGTGCCGATCGGCTCGCCCTGCTTGTTGATCAGCACGGCGGCGTTGCGGTCGAAACGGATCGCGGACCCGTCCTCCCGGCGCAGTTCCTTCGCGGTGCGGACGATGACGGCGCGATGCACGTCGCCCTTCTTGACGCGGCCCTTCGGAATGGCTTCCTTGACCGAGACGACGATCACGTCGCCGACGGTGGCAACCTTCCGCTTGGACCCGCCAAGCACCTTGATGCACTGCACCCGGCGCGCCCCGCTATTGTCGGCGACTTCCAGGTTGGTTTGCATCTGGATCATGGTTTGTACCCTTCCGTTTACGCGGCGCCGCCAACGGCGGCGGACTCAAGCACGACCGTCCAGCGCTTGCGCTTGGAGATCGGGCGGCACTCGATGATCGAAACGGTATCGCCGACCTTGAACTGGTTGCCCTCGTCGTGGGCGGCGTACTTCTTCGACTGACGAATGAACTTCTTGTACACGGGGTGCATGACGCGGCGCTCGACCAGGACGATAACCGTCTTGTCGCCCTTGTCGCTGACCACCGTGCCCTGCAGAACGCGGCGAGGCATAGGTAGCCCTCCTTACTTGCCGGCTTCGGCCGAGCGCGAACGCTCGCCGAGGATCGTCTTGATGCGCGCGATGTCGCGACGCACCACCCGCACCCGCGCGGTGTTCTCCAGCTGGCCGGAGGCCCGCTGGAAACGCAGGTTGAACTGCTCCTTCTTGAGCTGGAGGAGCTGATCGTTCAGCTCCTCCGTGCTCTTCGCACGAACATCGACGGACTTCATGCCGCCACCTCCTCACCGCCACCGAGGCGGGTCACCAGCTTGGTCTTGATCGGCAGCTTGGCGGCCGCCAGGGCGAACGCCTGCTTTGCCACATCCGCGGGCACGCCGTCCAGCTCAAACAGAATGCGGCCGGGATGAACGCGGGCCGCCCAGTACTCGGGCGTGCCCTTACCGGAACCCATGCGGACTTCGGCGGGCTTGGTCGAGACCGGCAGGTCCGGGAACACGCGGATCCACACGCGGCCCTGACGCTTCATGGCGCGGGTGATCGCGCGGCGGGCCGCCTCGATCTGACGGGCCGTGATGCGCTCCGGCTCCAGGGCCTTCAGGCCGAAGGAGCCGAAGTTCAGCTGGGTGCCGCCCTTCGCGTTGCCGTGGATGCGGCCCTTGTGGGCCTTGCGGTACTTGGTACGCTTCGGAGAAAGCATCGCTCGTGCCCCTTACTCGCGGTCAGCGCGCTCGGAGCGGTCACGGTCGCCGCGACCGCGGCCCCCACGCTCCTCACGGTCGCCACGCTCGCGACGCTCGCGGCGCGGCTCGCCATCGGTCGACACCGGCTCGGTGCCCATGCGCTTGTCCTGGGCCATCGGGTCGTGCGCCATGATCTCGCCCTTGAAGACCCACACCTTGACACCGCAGGTGCCGTAGGTGGTCTTCGCGGTCGCGGTGCCGTAGTCGATGTCCGCACGCAGGGTGTGCAGCGGAACGCGGCCCTCGCGGTACCACTCCAGACGGGCGATTTCGGCGCCGCCGAGACGGCCGGAGCAGTTGATCCGGATGCCCTGGGCGCCCAGGCGCATGGCCGACTGCACGGCGCGCTTCATGGCGCGGCGGAAGGCCACGCGGCGCTCCAGCTGGCTGGCGATGTTCTCGGCGATGAGGCGGGCGTCGATCTCCGGCTTGCGGATCTCGACGATGTTCAGGCTCACCTCGCCGCCGGCCATCTTGGACAGCTCGGAACGCAGCTTCTCGATGTCCGCGCCCTTCTTGCCGATCACCACGCCCGGACGGGCCGAGTGGATGGTGACGCGGGCCTTCTTGGCCGGACGCTCGATGACGACGCGCGAGCAGCCGGCCTGCTGCAGGCGGCCCTGCAGATAGCCGCGCAGCTTCAGGTCCTGGTGCAGCAGGTTGGCGTAGTCGCGCTTGGCGAACCAACGGCTGTCCCAGGTCCGGTTGATGCCGAGGCGCAGCCCGATCGGATTGACTTTCTGACCCATCTTACTCGGCCCCTTCGGCAGCGGCGGCGTCGCGCTCACGCACGATGATCGTCAGGTTGGAGAACAGCTTCTCGACCCGCGCGCCGCGGCCACGGGCCCGGGCGTGGAAGCGCTTCATCACCAGGGCGCGGCCGACCGTCGCCGAGGAGACGTACAGGCGGTCCACGTCGAGCTGATGGTTGTTCTCGGCGTTGGCGATCGCGGCCTGCAGAACCTTCTTCACCTCGCCGGCGATGCGGCGCTTGGAGAAGGTCAGCTCGGCCACGGCGCTGCTGGCATCCATGTTGCGGATGAGCTGGGCGACGAGGTTCAGCTTGCGCGGGCTGGTGCGGATCATCGGATTGGAGGCGATGGCCTCGTTCTCCGCGATACGGCTGGGGTTGGAGGGCTTGCCCATGGCTTACTTCCTCTTCGCCTTCTTGTCCGCCGCGTGCCCGTAGAAGGTGCGCGTCGGAGCGAACTCACCGAACTTGTGGCCGATCATGTTCTCGGTCACCAGAACCGGCAGGAACTTGTGGCCATTGTAGACGCCGAACGTGAGGCCCACGAACTGCGGCAGGATCGTCGAGCGACGCGACCAGATCTTGATGATCTCGTTGCGGCCCGAAGCCCGCGACTTGTCCGCCTTCTTGAGCAGGTAGCCGTCGACGAACGGGCCCTTCCAAACGGAGCGTGCCATCGTCCGCCCTCCTTACTTCGAATGACGGCGGCGCAGGATCAGGCCATCCGTCTTCTTGTTGTGACGAGTCTTCTTGCCCTTGGTCGGCTTGCCCCACGGCGTGACCGGATGACGGCCACCCGAAGTGCGGCCTTCGCCACCGCCGTGCGGGTGGTCGATCGGGTTCATGGCGACGCCACGGACCGACGGACGGATGCCCAGCCAACGGTTGCGGCCGGCCTTACCCTTGTTGGTGTTCATGTTGTCCGGGTTGGACACGGCACCCAGGGTGGCCATGCAGTCGCCACGGACCACGCGAAGCTCGCCCGAGGGCAGCTTGAGCTGGGCGTAGCCACCGTCGCGGCCGACCAGCTGCAGGTAGGTGCCGGCCGAACGGGCCAGCTGACCACCCTTGCCGGGCTTCAGCTCGACGTTGTGCAGCACCGAACCGACCGGGATGTTCTTCAGCGGCATGGCGTTGCCGGGCTTCACATCCACCTTCTCGCCGGCGATCACCGTGTCGCCCACCTTCAGGCGCTGCGGCGCCAGGATGTAGGACAGGGTGCCGTCCTCATACTTGATGAGGGCGATGAAGGCCGTGCGGTTCGGATCGTACTCCAGGCGCTCAACCGTCGCCGGAACGTCGAACTTGCGGCGCTTGAAGTCCACCAGACGGTAGACGCGCTTGTGACCGCCACCCATCCGGCGCGCGGTGATGCGGCCGGTGTTGTTGCGGCCGCCGGACTTGGTCAGGCCCTCGGTGAGGGTCTTGACCGGCTTGCCCTTCCACAGCTCCGAGCGGTCGACGATGACCAGCTGGCGGAGCGACGGCGTAATCGGGCGATATTGCTTCAGAGCCATCGGATCACACTCCCGCTCAGATGCCCGTGGTCACGTCGATCTTGTTCCCCTCGGCGAGGGTCACGACGGCCTTCTTGAAGTCCGAGCGGCGGCCGATGGTCCCGCGGAAGCGCTTGGTCTTGCCCTTGGAAACCAGGGTGTTGACCGCCGTCACCTTCACGTTGAACAGCCCCTCGACAGCCGCCTTGATCTCCGGCTTGGTCGCCGACAGCGGCACGCGGAACGTCACCTGATTGTGCTCCGACGCCATCGTCGACTTCTCGGTGATCACCGGAGCCAGGATGAGGTCGTACATCCGCTCCTGGCTCACCGCAGGTTTCGACTGCTTGCTCATTTCAGGCGAGCCTCCAGCTGCTCGACCGCGTTGCGGGTCAGGACCAGCGTATCGCGGCGAAGAATGTCGTAGACGTTGGCGCCCTGCTCCGGCAGCACGTCGATCAGCGGGATGTTGCGCGAGGCCCGAGCGAAGTTCTCGTTCAGGTTGGCGCCATCGATGATCAGAGCCGAGGTCAGGCCGAGCGAAGCGAGGCGGACAGCCAGTTCCTTGGTCTTGTGGGTCTCGGCCGAGGCGGCGTCGAGGACCAGGAGCTTGCCTTCCGCGGCCTTGGTGGACAGCGCGGTCTTCAGAGCCAGCTTGCGGACCTTCTTGGTCAGGTCGTGCTCGTGCGAGCGGACGACCGGGCCGAAGATGGTCGCGCCGCCACGGAACTGGGCGGAACGCATGGAGCCCTGACGGGCGCGGCCGGTGCCCTTCTGGCGGTACGGCTTCTTGCCGGTGCCGGAGATCTCGCTGACCGTCTTGGTCTTGTGGGTACCGGCGCGGCGCTTGGCCAGCTGCCAGTTGACCATGCGGGCCAAGATGTCCGTGCGCGACGGAAGGCCGAAGATCTCGTCGGCCAGCTCGATCTCGCCGACGGTCTCGTTGTTCAGGTTCTTAATGGTCGCCTTCATGGCCATCACTCCTGCGGCTCGGCAGCGGCTTCAGCGGCCGGCGCAGCCTTGATCCCGGCGGGGAACGGCAGACCTTCCGGAGCCTTCTTCTTCACCGCGTCGCGGATGCGCAGCCACGCTCCCTCGGCGCCCGGAACGGCACCCTTGAGGAAGATCAGACCGCGGTCCTCATCGACCGACACGACCTTCAGGTTCAGAACCGTGACCTTCTCGTCGCCGAGATGACCGGCCATCTTCTTGTTCTTGAAGACCTTGCCGGGGTCCTGGCGGTTACCCGTCGAACCGTGCGAGCGGTGCGACACCGACACGCCGTGCGTCGCGCGCAGACCACCGAAGTTCCAGCGCTTCATCGGACCGGCGAAGCCCTTACCGATGGAAGTGCCGGTGACGTCGACGAACTGGCCCGGGACGAAGTGCGCAGCCGAGAGCTCGGCGCCGACCTCGATCAGCGCGTCGGCATCGACGCGGAACTCGACCAGCTTGCGCTTGGGCTCGACGCGCGCCTTGGCGAAATGCCCGCGCTGCGGCTTCGTGACGTTCTTCACCTTGATGGCGCCGGCGCCGAGCTGGACGGCGGTATAGCCATCCTTGTCCTCGGTGCGAACGGCGACGACCTGGCAGCTGTCGACTTTCAGCACAGTCACCGGCACGTGCTGCCCATCGTCCGTGAAGACGCGGGTCATGCCGACTTTCTGCGCGATCAAACCGGATCGCATTGTTCTTTATCTCCTGACCAGGGACATCCTCAGAGGGAGAGGTCCCTCAACAGCAACGATTTAGAGCTTGATTTCGACGTCCACACCGGCAGCGAGGTCGAGCTTCATCAGCGCGTCCACCGTCTGCGGCGTCGGGTCGACGATGTCGAGCAGACGCTTGTGGGTGCGGATTTCGAACTGCTCGCGCGACTTCTTGTCGACGTGCGGCGAGCGGTTGACCGTAAACTTCTCGATCTGCGTCGGCAGCGGGATCGGGCCCCGCACCCGAGCACCGGTCCGCTTGGCGGTGTTGACGATCTCGCTGGTCGACTGGTCGAGCACGCGATGATCGAACGCCTTCAAGCGGATGCGGATGTTCTGGCTGTCCATGTCCAAACGTCCCTTGCACCTCGTTTCGGTGACGCCACTGCGCCACCGGTACCCCAAAACTGTCCCCGGGGACCCGCGGCGGCAGGCAACCCTGCGCCGGTTCACCGAAGCGGCGGGCTGTGGTTCGTCCTGTCCGATCTGACGGCCGATACGAAAAGGAACATCCCCCGCATCGCAATGCGGATGGATGTTCCTGGCAGCAACCGGAGCAAGCTGGACTTGCGGTGCCGTTCGTGATCGGGCTGCGTCTAGGCCGGACATGCCTACTACCAACCCAAATTCCAGAGGGCGTAACGTGTATGCCCTAGGCGCCCCGGTGTCAACCCACATTTTCCCCCTTGTGACAGGGAGATGACGGAGCTGGGGCGGTTCGGCGAGTCACGCCGCATTTTCGCGGACCGGCTATGCAAAAGGGGCCGGTCCGCAGACCGGCCCCCGCCGCAAAGCTTAGACTTACTTGATGATCGAGGCGACGACGCCGGCGCCGACCGTACGGCCACCCTCGCGGATGGCGAAGCGCAGGCCCTCGTCCATGGCGATCGGAGCGATCAGCTCGACTTCCATGGAGATGTTGTCGCCCGGCATCACCATCTCGGTGCCTTCCGGCAGCTTCACCATGCCCGTCACGTCGGTCGTGCGGAAGTAGAACTGCGGACGGTAGTTGGTGAAGAACGGCGTGTGACGGCCACCCTCTTCCTTGGTCAGGATGTAAGCCTCGGCCTTGAAGGTGGTGTGCGGGGTGATGGTGCCCGGCTTGGCCAGAACCTGGCCGCGCTCCACGTCCTCGCGCTTGGTGCCGCGCAGCAGCGCGCCGATGTTGTCGCCGGCCTCGCCCGAGTCGAGCAGCTTGCGGAACATCTCCACGCCGGTCACCGTCGTCTTCACCGTCGCCTTCAGCCCGACGATCTCGACTTCCTCGCCGACCTTGACGATGCCGCGCTCGACGCGCCCGGTCACCACCGTGCCGCGGCCCGAGATCGAGAACACGTCCTCGATCGGCATCAGGAACGGACGGTCCTTCGGACGCTCCGGCTGCGGGATGTACTCGTCCACCGCCTTCATCAGCTCCAGGATCGCCTCACGGCCGATCGCCGGCTGCTTGTCCTCCAGCGCGCACAGCGCCGAGCCCTTGACGATCGGAATGTCGTCGCCCGGGAACTGGTAGGAGGACAGCAGCTCGCGCACCTCCATCTCGACCAGCTCCAGCAGCTCCGGATCGTCGACCATGTCGACCTTGTTCATGAACACCACCAGCGCCGGCACGCCGACCTGGCGGGCCAGCAGGATGTGCTCGCGGGTCTGCGGCATCGGGCCGTCGGCGGCCGACACGACCAGGATCGCGCCGTCCATCTGCGCGGCGCCCGTGATCATGTTCTTCACGTAGTCGGCGTGGCCCGGGCAATCGACGTGGGCGTAGTGGCGGTTGGCCGTCTCGTACTCGACGTGGGCGGTCGAGATCGTGATGCCGCGCGCCTTCTCCTCCGGCGCCTTGTCGATCTGGTCGTAGGCGGTGAAGGTCGCGCCGCCGGCCTCGGCCAGCACCTTCGTGATCGCCGCCGTCAGCGACGTCTTGCCGTGGTCGACGTGACCGATCGTGCCGATGTTGCAGTGCGGCTTGTTCCGCTCGAACTTTGCCTTCGCCATGGTGTGTGCTCTCCGTCTCTTTGTCGTTCCAGCGGTATCAGGCCATCTTGGCGCGGATGGATTCCGCTATGGCCTGCGGCACCGGCTCATAATGGTCGAACTGCATCGTGTACTGGGCGCGCCCCTGGCTCATGGAGCGCAGGGTGTTCACATAGCCGAACATGGACGCCAACGGAACCGCCGCCATGATCGAACGGGCGTTGCCCCGCTGGTCCATGGCGGTGATCTGTCCGCGCCGGCTGTTCAGGTCGCCGATGATGTCGCCCATGTAGTCCTCCGGGGTCACCACCTCAACCCTCATGATCGGCTCCAGCAGGACCGGGCCGGCCTTCTCCATGCCGTCGCGGAAGGCCGCGCGGGTGGCGATCTCGAAGGCGAGCACGGACGAGTCCACGTCGTGGAAGGCGCCGTCCACCAACTCCACCTTCAGGTCGATCACCGGGAAGCCGGCGATCACCCCCGCGTTCAGGGACGCATCCAGCCCCTTCTGCACGCCCGGAACGAACTCCTTGGGCACGGCGCCGGCGACGACCTTGTTCTGGAAGACGAAACCGCTCCCCGCGGGCAGCGGCTCGAACACCAGCTTGACGCGGGCGAACTGGCCGGTGCCGCCGGTCTGCTTCTTGTGGGTGTGATCGACCTCGGCGGTCCGGGTGATGGTCTCGCGGTACGCCACCTGGGGCGCCCCGACGTTCGCATCCACCTTGAACTCCCGCTTCATGCGGTCGACGATGATTTCCAGATGCAGTTCGCCCATGCCCTTGATGATCGTCTGGCCGCTTTCACGGTCGGCGGCCACGCGGAAGGACGGGTCCTCCTGGGCAAGGCGGGAGAGCGCCATGCTCATCTTTTCCTGATCGGCCTTGGACTTCGGCTCGACGGCCACCTCGATGACCGGTTCCGGAAATTCCATCCGTTCCAGGGCGATGGGCCTGGCGGGATCGCACAGCGTGTCGCCGGTCGTCGTGCTCCTCAGCGCGGTGAAGGCCACGATATCGCCGGCATGGGCTTCGTCGATCTCCTCCCGGCTGTTGGCGTGCATCAGCAGCATGCGGCCGATGCGCTCCTTTTCGTCCTTGCCGGGATTCAGCACGGCGGCGCCGGAGGCGACGGTGCCGGAATAGACGCGCACGAAGGTCAGCGACCCGACGAAGGGGTCGTTCATGATCTTGAAGGCGAGCGCGGAGAAGGGAGCGGCGTCGTCCGGCGCACGCTCGTCCGTTCCGGCGCCGCCGACGCGGTGTCCCTTGACGGCCCCGACGTCCACGGGGGCCGGCAGATAGTCCACCACGGCGTCCAGCATCGGCTGGATGCCCTTGTTCTTGAAGGCGGACCCGCAGAGGACGGGCACGAAGCGCAGGCCGATGGTGCCCTTGCGGATGCAGGCCTTGAGGGTGTCCTCGGACGGCTCCTGCCCGGAATCCAGATAGGCCTCCATGGCCGTGTCGTCGAGTTCGAGGACGGCGTCCAGAAGCGCCTGACGCTGGAGCGCCGCGGCATCCTTCAGAGCATCGGGAATGTCGGTGTGGTAGAACTCGGCGCCCAGCGTCTCTTCTTTCCAGACGATGGCGCGCATGGCGACCAGATCGACGACTCCGACGAAGCCGGCCTCGGACCCGATCGGCAGCTGGAGAACGAGCGGCGTGGTTCCCAGCCGTTCCTTCATCATGGCGACGCAGCGGAAGAAGTCCGCGCCGGTACGGTCCAGCTTGTTGACGAAACACATGCGGGGCACGCCGTACTTGTCGGCCTGCCGCCACACGGTCTCGGACTGAGGCTCCACCCCCGCAACGGAGTCGAACACCGCAACCGCACCGTCGAGCACGCGCAAGGACCGTTCGACTTCGATGGTGAAGTCGACGTGGCCCGGCGTGTCGATGATGTTGATGCGGTGGTCGCGCCAGAAGCAGGTCGTGGCCGCGGAGGTGATGGTGATGCCCCGTTCCTGTTCCTGCTCCATCCAGTCCATCACCGCGGTGCCCTCGTGCACCTCGCCGATTTTGTACGACTTTCCTGTGTAGTACAAAATCCGCTCGGTGGTCGTGGTCTTCCCGGCATCGATGTGAGCCATGATGCCGATGTTGCGGTAGCGATCCAGAGGATGGGAACGGGGCATGACAAGCACCTGGGCCGGTGGGTGCCTTACCAGCGGTAGTGCGAGAACGCCTTGTTGGCTTCCGCCATACGATGGGTGTCCTCGCGCTTCTTCACGGCGGTGCCACGCTGGTTGGCGGCATCCAGCAGCTCACCCGACAGACGCTCGGTCATGGTGTTTTCCGAGCGGGCGCGGGCGGCGCCGATGAGCCAACGGATGGCCAGGGCTTGGGCGCGGTCCGTGCGGACCTCGACCGGAACCTGGTAGGTGGCGCCACCGACACGACGCGAGCGCACTTCGAGGTGCGGCTTCACGTTCAGCAGGGCGTCGTGGAAGACCTGAACCGGCTCGTTCTTGGTCTTGGCCTCGATGCGGCTCAGCGCACCGTAGACGATGCGCTCGGCGGCCGACTTCTTGCCGTCCAGCATCAGGCAGTTCATGAACTTGGTCAGGACGCGGTCGCCATACTTGGCGTCCGGCAGGACCTCACGCTTCTCGGCGCGACGACGACGGGACATCGTGAATACTCCTTA
>NZ_JAUJFI010000009.1:34315-64090 GCF_030849505.1 Azospirillum isscasi
GGGAACCTTATTGCGCGCGGCCAAGGGCTCGCGCGGCTTACGGATCAACTGGTTGATCGTCGGCATATCTGCCCTTCATCCCTTCAGGTCGATCGGCCGGCGGAGCCGGACCGATTGGAAAATCGCCCGGTTTGGCCGGACGATGCAAAAGCCCGCCTGCGAAGCCCGAGGGGCTTCGAGCGGGCCCAATGGTCGAACGCCGTTCAGCGGAACTGTCCGGCTATGTCGATTGGGTTTCAGCAGGACCGGATTGTGGCAGGCAGAAAACCGCCCTTGGGTCCCTTTGAAGTTCGCGGACTATATGGGGTGCCCCCTGCCCCGTCAAGCGCGCAAATGACGGTTCGGCGACGCACAATCGCCCGTTTTGCGAGTCCCGCCGCAACCCCGTTGGCGTGCGCAAGCGGAAGGGGGCGCGTCCCTTTCGGAACGCGCCCCCTTCCCTAACCCTATGCGCCGAAGCCTCAGGCCGCGGTGCTCTCGCCCGGATGCGGCAGGGCCGGAGCCTCGCCTTCGCCATCCTCGCCCACCGCCATGGCGCGGTCGCGCTCGGCGGCGATCTGCTTCAGGCGGTTGACGACGGAGCCCGTGCCCGCCGGGATCAGGCGGCCGACGATCACGTTCTCCTTCAGTCCCTCCAGGTTGTCGGTCTTGCCCGACACCGCGGCCTCGGTAAGGACGCGGGTGGTTTCCTGGAACGACGCGGCGGAGATGAAGGATCGGGTCTGCAGCGACGCCTTGGTGATGCCCTGCAGGACCGGGTGGCCGGAGGCCGGCTTGAGGCCCTCGCCCACGGTCTTCTCGTTCTCCTCGTCGAACTCCTGACGGTCGACCTGCTCGCCCACCAGGAAGGTGGTCTCGCCGGCGTCGGTGATCTCGACCTTCTGCAGCATCTGGCGGACGATCACCTCGATGTGCTTGTCGTTGATCTTCACGCCCTGCAACCGGTAGACGTCCTGGATCTCGTTGATGAGGTAGTTGGCCAGAGCCTCCACGCCCATCACCGACAGAATGTCGTGCGGCACCGGGTTGCCGTCCATCAGCAGGTCGCCGCGCTGGACATAGTCACCCTCCTGCACGGAGATGTGCTTGCCCTTCGGGATCAGATACTCGCGCTCGTCCCCCGTCTCGTCGTTGCGGACGACGATGCGGCGCTTGGTCTTGTAGTCCTTGCCGAACTCCACGCGGCCGTCGAGGTCGGAGATGATCGCGAAGTCCTTCGGACGGCGCGCCTCGAACAGCTCGGCCACGCGCGGCAGACCGCCCGTGATGTCGCGGGTCTTCGACGATTCACGCGGGATACGGGCCAGCACGTCACCGGCCTTCACATGGGCGCCGTTCTCGACCGAGAGGATGGCGTCCACCGACATGAAGTAGCGGGCCTCCAGACCGTTGGCCAGCGTGATGATCTCGCCCCGCTCGTCGCGCAGCGTGATGCGCGGCTTCAGATCCGCACCGCGCGGCTGCTGGCGCCAGTCCACCACGACCTTGGACGAAATGCCGGTGGCCTCGTCCATCACCTCGCGCATGGAGATGCCTTCCACGAGGTCCACATAGTGGGCGGTACCCTCGCGCTCGGTGATGATCGGCAGGGTGTAGGGGTCCCACTCGGCCAGCTTCTGGCCGCGCTCGACCTTAACGCCCTCGTCGGCCAGCAGCTTCGCACCGTACGGAACGCGGTGACGCGCCCGCTCGCGGCCCTGCTCGTCGAGCAGGATCACTTCGGTGTTGCGGCCCATGACCACCGGGATGTTGGAGGAGTTGATGACGACGTTGCGGTTGTTGATCCGCACCGTGGCGTCGAACGCCGCCTCCACCTGGCTCTGCTCCGCACCGCGCTGCGCCGCACCGCCGATGTGGAACGTGCGCATGGTGAGCTGCGTGCCCGGCTCGCCGATCGACTGGGCGGCGATGACGCCCACCGCCTCGCCGACGTTCACCAGAGTGCCGCGGGCCAGATCGCGGCCATAGCACTTGGCGCAGACGCCGTCCTTGGTCTCGCAGGTCAGGACCGAGCGGATCATGACGCTGTCGATGCCCGACCGCTCGATGCGGTCCACGGTGGCCTCGTCGATCAGGCCGGCGTTCGGGACGATCAGCTCGCCGTTCAGCGGGTCGATCAGGTCGCCCACCACCGTGCGGCCCAGGATGCGGTCGCCCAGCGGGGAGATGACCTCGCCGCCGTCGATCACCGCCTTCACGGTGATGCCCTTGTCGGTGCCGCAATCGGTCTCGACGATGATCGCGTCCTGCGCCACGTCCACCAGACGGCGGGTGAGGTAACCGGAGTTCGCCGTCTTCAGAGCGGTGTCGGCCAGACCCTTGCGGGCGCCGTGGGTGGAGTTGAAGTACTCCAGCACGGTGAGGCCTTCCTTGAAGTTCGAGATGATCGGCGTCTCGATGATCTCGCCCGACGGCTTGGCCATCAGGCCGCGCATGCCCGCCAGCTGGCGGATCTGGGCGGCGGAGCCACGCGCACCGGAGTGGGCCATCATGTACACCGAGTTGACCGGCTTGCCCGGCTTGGTGTCGGAGATGACCTTCATCATCTCCGTCGCCACCTTCTCGGTGCATTCCGACCAGACGTCGACGACCTTGTTGTACTTCTCGCCCTGAGTGATCAGGCCGTCGAGATACTGCTGCTCGAACTCCTTCACCCGCTCCTTGCTGTCGTTGACCAGCTTCTTCTTCGCCTCGGGGATGACCATGTCATCCTTGCCGAAGGAGATGCCGGCGCGGCAGGCGTGGCTGAAGCCCAGCTTCATCAGCCGGTCGGCGAAGATCACCGTCTCCTTCTGGCCGCAATGGCGGTAGACGGCGTCGATGACGTTGCCGACGTCCTTCTTGGTCAGCAGGCGGTTGATCAGCGCGAAGGGGACCGCCGGGTTGCGCGGCAGGATCTCGGACAGCAGCATGCGGCCCGGCGTCGTCTCCACGATGGAGATCTTCTCGTCGCCGTTCTCGTCCACGCCCTTGTAGCGGGCCTTCACCTTGGCGTGCAGCGTCACGACCTTGGCGTCCAGCGCCTGCTCGATCTCGCCGACGTTGGCGAAGGTCATGCCCTCGCCCATCTCGCCCGGCCGGTCCATCGTGATGTAGTAGAGACCCAGCACGATGTCCTGCGACGGCACGATGATCGGCTTGCCGTTCGCGGGCGACAGGATGTTGTTGGTGGACATCATCAGGACGCGCGCTTCCAGCTGCGCTTCAAGCGACAGCGGGACGTGCACGGCCATCTGGTCGCCGTCGAAGTCCGCGTTGAAGGCGGTGCAGACCAGCGGGTGGAGCTGGATCGCCTTGCCTTCGATCAGCGTCGGCTCGAAGGCCTGGATGCCCAGGCGGTGCAGCGTCGGCGCGCGGTTCAGCATCACCGGATGCTCGCGGATGACCTCTTCCAGGATGTCCCACACCTCGGGACGCTCCTTCTCGACCATCCGCTTGGCGGCCTTGATGGTGGAGGCGAGGCCGTACAGCTCCAGCTTCGCGTAGATGAAGGGCTTGAACAGCTCCAGCGCCATCTTCTTCGGCAGGCCGCACTGGTGCAGCTTAAGCTCCGGACCGACCACGATGACCGAACGGCCCGAGTAGTCCACGCGCTTGCCGAGCAGGTTCTGACGGAAGCGGCCCTGCTTGCCCTTCAGCATGTCGGACAGCGACTTCAGCGGACGCTTGTTGGCGCCGGTGATGACGCGGCCACGGCGGCCGTTGTCGAACAGCGCGTCGACGGCCTCCTGCAGCATGCGCTTCTCGTTGCGGACGATGATGTCCGGCGCCTTCAGCTCGATCAGCCGCTTCAGACGGTTGTTGCGGTTGATGACGCGGCGGTACAGGTCGTTCAGGTCGGACGTGGCGAAGCGGCCGCCGTCCAGCGGGACGAGCGGACGCAGCTCCGGCGGGATCACCGGAATGACTTCCAGGATCATCCATTCCGGACGCGACTGAGACGACAGGAAGGCGTCGATCAGCTTCAGGCGCTTCACGAGCTTCTTGCGCTTGGCCTCGGACGAGGTGTCGCGCAGCTCTTCGCGGCAGGTCTTCTTCTCCTCCTCCATGTCGAGCGCCGACAGCATGATGCGCAGCGCTTCGGCACCGATGGAGGCGGTGAAGGCGTCCTCGCCGTACTCGTCCTGGGCGGAGACAAACTCCTCCTCGCTGAGAAGCTGGTGGAGCTTCAGCGGGGTCAGGCCCGGCTCGATGACGACGTAGTTCTCGAAATAGAGGATGCGCTCCAGATCCTTCAGCGTCATGTCGAGCAGCAGACCGATGCGGCTCGGCAGGGACTTCAGGAACCAGATGTGGGCGACCGGCGAGGCCAGCTCGATGTGGCCCATGCGCTCGCGCCGGACCTTCGACAGCGTCACCTCGACGCCGCACTTCTCGCAGATGATGCCGCGGTACTTCATGCGCTTGTACTTGCCGCACAAGCACTCGTAGTCCTTGATCGGACCGAAGATGCGGGCGCAGAACAGGCCGTCGCGCTCAGGCTTGAAAGTGCGATAGTTGATGGTTTCCGGCTTCTTGATCTCGCCGAACGACCAGGACCGGATGCGCTCGGGGCTCGCGATCTGGATGCGGATCTGATCGAAGCTCTGGGGACCCTGGACCTGGCCGAAAATGTTCATCAACTCGTTCATGACCGTCTCCCGCTGGCAGCGCCGCGTTGTCGGTTAAGGGCAGTTCCCGCCGGAAGGGGCCGACATGGCCCCCGTCCGGCGGGTTCAGTCTCTTTTGGCTCAGTACGACCGCTGGTTCAGCTCGACGTTCAGGCCCAGGGAGCGCAGCTCCTTGACGAGAACGTTGAAGGACTCAGGGATGCCCGCCTCGAAGTTGTCGTCGCCGCGGACGATCGCCTCGTAGACCTTGGTGCGGCCGGACACGTCGTCCGACTTGACCGTGAGCATCTCCTGCAGCGTGTAGGCGGCGCCGTAGGCTTCGAGCGCCCACACCTCCATCTCACCGAAGCGCTGTCCGCCGAACTGGGCCTTACCGCCGAGCGGCTGCTGGGTGACCAGCGAGTAGGGACCGATCGAACGCGCGTGGATCTTGTCGTCCACGAGGTGGTGCAGCTTCAGCATGTAGATGTAGCCGACGGTCACCTTTCGGTCGAAGGCCTCGCCGGTGCGCCCGTCGATCAGAGTGACCTGACCGGAGCGGTCCAGACCGGCCTTCTCGAGCTGCTGGCAGATGTCCTCCTCGCGGGCGCCGTCGAAGACCGGCGTCGCGAAGGGAACGCCCTTGCGCAGATTGCCGCCCAGTTCCAGCAACTCGCCTTCGGTCATGTCGGCAATCTGGTCGTCGTAGACCTTCTGGCCGTAAGCCTCCTTCAGCGTGCCGCGCAGCCCGTCCATGGTCTGGGCGGCGTCGCCGCGGCCCTTCATGGCGAGGCGGTACTGGTCGATGGCGCGCCCGATCTGCTTGCCGAGGCCGGCGGAAGCCCAGCCCAGATGCGTCTCCAGGATCTGACCGATGTTCATGCGCGACGGCACGCCCAGCGGGTTCAGCACCAGATCGACCGGTTGGCCGTCTTCCAGATAGGGCATGTCCTCCTGCGGCAGGATGCGGGAGACCACACCCTTGTTGCCGTGGCGGCCGGCCATCTTGTCGCCCGGCTGCAGCTTGCGCTTCACCGCGACGAAGACCTTGACCATCTTCATGACGCCCGGCGGCAGCTCGTCGCCGCGCTGCAGCTTCTCGACCTTGTTCTCGAAGCGGTTCTGCAACGCCTGGATCGAGTCGTCGAAGACCTTGCCCAGGCTCTCCACCATTTCCATCACCTGCTCGTCGGCGATGGAGATCTGGCGCCACTGGCCCTTGGTCAGGTTCGCCAGCTCAGCGTCGGTGAGGACCGTGCCGGCCTTCATGCCCTTCGGGCCGGACTGGGCGGTCTGGCCGAGGATGACCTCCTTCAGGCGGGTGTAGAAGCTGCGCTCCAGGATCGCGCGCTCGTCGTCGCGGTCCTTGGCCAGCTTCTCGATCTCCGCCCGTTCGATGGCGAGAGCGCGCTCGTCCTTGTCGACGCCGCGGCGGCTGAAGACCCGGACCTCGACGATCGTGCCGGCCACGCCCGGCGGGAGGCGCAGCGAGGTGTCGCGGACGTCGGACGCCTTTTCGCCGAAGATGGCGCGCAGCAGCTTCTCTTCCGGCGTCATCGGGCTCTCGCCCTTCGGCGTCACCTTGCCGACCAGGATGTCGCCCGGGCGGACCTCGGCGCCGATGTAGACGATGCCGGCCTCGTCGAGGTTCTTGAGGGCTTCCTCACCGACGTTCGGAATGTCGCGGGTGATTTCCTCCTGGCCCAGCTTGGTGTCGCGGGCCATGACCTCGAACTCCTCGATGTGGATCGAGGTGAAGACGTCGTCCTTGACGATGCGCTCGTTGATGAGGATCGAGTCCTCGAAGTTGTAGCCGTTCCAGGGCATGAAGGCGACGAGCACGTTGCGGCCCAGGGCCAGCTCGCCCAGCTCCGTCGAGGGGCCGTCGGCGATGATGTCGCCGGCCGCCACGCGGTCGCCCACCTTCACCAGCGGACGCTGGGTGATGCAGGTGTTCTGGTTGGAACGCTGGAACTTCAGCAGGTTGTAGATGTCCACGCCCGGCGCCGTGGTGTCCGACGAATCGGTGGCGCGCACCACGATGCGGGTGGCGTCGATCTGGTCGACGATGCCCTTGCGCTTGGCGACGATGGTCACGCCGCTGTCGCGGGCCACCGTGGCTTCCATGCCGGTGCCGACCAGCGGCGCGTCGGCCTTGACCAGCGGCACCGCCTGGCGCTGCATGTTCGAGCCCATCAGAGCGCGGTTCGCGTCGTCGTTCTCAAGGAACGGGATCAGCGCCGCGGCGACGGAGACGAGCTGCTTCGGCGACACGTCGATCAGGTCGATGGCCTCCGGGCGGAACATCAGATACTCGCCGCCCTGCCGGCACGACACGAGGTCGGCGGCGAAGCGGTTGTCAGCATCCAGTTCGGCGTTGGCCTGGGCGACGACGTAGCGGCCCTCCTCCATGGCGGAGAGGTAGACCACCTCGTCGGTCACGCGCCCGTCCTGAACCTTGCGGTATGGGCTCTCAATGAAGCCGTACTGGTTCACGCGGGCGTAGGTGGCCAGCGAGTTGATCAGGCCGATGTTCGGACCTTCGGGCGTCTCAATCGGGCAGATGCGGCCATAGTGCGTCGGGTGCACGTCGCGCACTTCGAAGCCGGCGCGCTCGCGGGTCAGACCGCCCGGGCCCAGCGCCGAGAGACGGCGCTTGTGCGTGATCTCGGACAGCGGGTTGGTCTGGTCCATGAACTGCGAGAGCTGCGAGGAACCGAAGAACTCGCGGACAGCCGCCGCCGCCGGCTTGGCGTTGATCAGGTCGTGCGGCATGACCGTGTCGATCTCGACCGAGGACATGCGCTCGCGGATCGCGCGCTCCATGCGCAGCAGGCCGACGCGGTACTGGTTCTCCATCAGCTCGCCGACCGAGCGGACGCGGCGGTTGCCGAGATGGTCGATGTCGTCGATCTCGCCGCGGCCGTCCTTCAGGTTCACCAGGACCTTCAGGATCGACATGATGTCCTGCTTGCGCAGGACGCGGACGCTGTCCTCGGTCTGGAAGTTCAGGCGCGCGTTCATCTTGACGCGGCCCACCGCCGACAGGTCGTAGCGCTCGCTGTCGAAGAACAGGCCGGCGAACAGGGCCTCCGCGGACTCCAGGGTCGGCGGCTCGCCCGGGCGCATGACGCGGTAGATGTCGATCAGCGCGTCCTCGCGGGACGCGTTGCGGTCGGCGGCCATCGTGTTGCGGATGTAGGCGCCGACGTTCAGGTGGTCGATCGCCAGCACCGGCAGCTCGTCCACGCCGGCCTTCTCCAGCTTGTCGAGGTCGCTGGCCGACAGTTCGTCACCGGCTTCGAACAGAACCTCGCCGGTCCGTTCGTTGATGATGTCGACGGCGAGGTAGCGCCCGGTCAGCTCCTCGGTGGAGACGAGCTGCTCGGCGAGGCCGCCCTCGACCAGCTTCTTGATCAGGCGCGGGGTCATCTTCGTGCCGGCCTCGGCGACGACCTGGCCGGAGGCCGCATCCACGAGGTCGGAGGCGACCTTGACGCCCTTCATGCGGTCGGCGTTGAACGGAGTCTTCCAGCCGCCCGACGCGCGGGAATAGGTGATGGTGTCGTAGAAGAAGTTGAGGATCTCCTCCTTCGACATGCCCTGCGCCTCGTAGGGCAGCAGGTCCTTCTTCTGGGCCTTCCGCTCGGCGCGCAGCGCCTCGGTGTCCGCGCCGTCGAGGGCGAACAGCAGCGTGGTGGCCGGCAGCTTGCGGCGGCGGTCGATGCGCACGTAGACGAGGTCCTTGGCGTCGAACTCGAAGTCCAGCCAGGAGCCGCGGTACGGGATCACGCGGGCCGCGAAGAGATACTTGCCCGACGAGTGGGTCTTGCCCTTGTCGTGGTCGAAGAAGACGCCCGGGCTGCGGTGCATCTGGGAGACGATGACGCGCTCGGTGCCGTTGATGATGAAGGTGCCGTTGGCCGTCATCAGGGGCATGTCGCCCATGTAGACGTCCTGCTCCTTGATGTCGCGGATCGAGCGCAGGCCCGTGTCCTCTTCCACGTCGAAGACGGAGAGGCGCAGGGTCACCTTCAGCGGGGCGGCGAAGGTCATGCCGCGCTGCTGGCACTCCTCGACGTCATACTTCGGCTGCTCAAGCTCGTACTTCACGAAGTCGAGGACGGCGCGGTCGGAGAAATCCTTGATCGGGAACACCGACCGGAACACCTCCTGCAGACCCAGGTTGGCCCGCTTCTCCGGCGGGACGTCCATTTGCAGGAAGTGATCGTAGGAGCTGCGCTGCACCTCGATGAGGTTGGGCATCTGGGTGACTTCCGGGATGCGCCCGAAGCTCTTCCGAACACGCTTTCGACCCGTAAAGGATTTGGCCATGGATGTCCCCAAACGTCAGAATCGTGAGTACGCTCGACCGGAAGCACGCGAACCAGGGTGCTCGCCGCGACGCGGCGATGATCGCGCGGCCCGCCCCCTATGCAGGGACGGAAAGAGCCGGACCGGGAAACCCGGTCCGGTGGAAGGCAGAAAACGCCGTGCGGCGGCAGGTCCCCTCGAGGACCAGCCGCCGTCCGGCGTGGATATGTCTTATCCGTCGCAGCAAGACGGTCTTACTTAATATCGACCTTCGCGCCGGCCTCTTCAAGCTGCTTCTTGATCTTGGCGGCCTCGTCCTTCGTCACGCCTTCCTTGACGGGCTTCGGAGCGCCTTCGACCAGGTCCTTGGCTTCCTTCAGGCCCAGGCCGGTGATGGCGCGGACTTCCTTGATGACGTTGATCTTCTTGTCGCCGGCGTCGGCGAGGATCACGTTGAACTCGGTCTGCTCTTCGACCGGGGCGGCGGCGACGGCCGGGCCGGCGGCGGCAACGGCCACCGGAGCGGCGGCGGAGACGCCCCACTTCTCTTCCAGCAGCTTCGACAGCTCGGCGGCCTCGATGACGGTCAGGGCCGAGAGATCGTCGACCAGCTTCTGCAGATCAGCCATTTTGATGCTCCAACAACTCGATGTTCTGGGATGGGTAGACAGCTAGACGGGTGCGGCTCAGGCCGCCTCGTCCTTCTTCGCGTAGGCCGCCAGCACGCGGGCGACCTGGCCGCCCGGAGCCTGGAGAACGCCGGCGATGCGGGTCGCCGGGGTCTGGATCATGCCCACGAGCTTGGCGCGCAGTTCGTCCAGCGACGGGAGCGTGGCGAGAGCCTTCACTCCCTCCGCGTCGAGGACCTGGTCGCCGAGAGCGGCACCGACGATCTTCAGCTTCTCGTTGGTCTTGGCGTAGTCGGCCACCACCTTGGCGGCCGCCACGGGGTCCTTCGAGTAAGCGATCGCGGTCGGTCCCTTGAAGAGACCGTCCAGACCTTCGAACTGCGTGCCCTGAAGGGCGCGGCGGGCGAGCCGGTTCTTCGTCACCTTGAAGCTCGCGCCCGCGGCCCGAATCTTGCCACGCAGGTCGGTGACTTCCGCCACCGTCAGGCCCAGATGGTGGGTGACCACCACCAGGCCCGTGTCCTGGAGCTTCGACTGCAGGTCCGCGATCGTCGCTTCTTTTTGTGTACGATCCACGGATCGCCTCCTTGCACAGAGGTTTACGAGAGGCCCCGTCCCTTGCGGTCGGAGGCCCCGGCGAACCTGTCCCAGAAGTTCGAGCCGTTCCTGAACCGCGGGCGGACCCGCGTGGTTAACGGTTCAACTCCTGTCTGCTCTGGCGGGTTTAAGCCCTCCCCTCCGGAGAAGGAAGGGCGCCAGCGGTCTTGGACAGGGTGGGCGCCCCCGCAGGGGACACCCGATCGCCGCCGGTCCCGAGGGAGCCGGCGGCGAAACTCAGATCACTCAGGCCGTGGCGGCCAGAGTGGACAGATCCAGCTTCAGGCCCGGCCCCATGGTCGAGGACAGCGAGACCTTCAGCAGGTACTGGCCCTTGGCACCGGTCGGCTTGGCGCGGGTGATCGCCTCGACGAAAGCGCGGATGTTCTGGACCAGAGCCTCTTCCGAGAAGCTGGCCTTGCCCACGCCGGCGTGCACGATGCCGGTCTTCTCGGCGCGGAACTCCACGGCGCCGGCCTTGGCGGCCTTGACGGCGCCGGCCACGTCGGGGGTCACGGTGCCCAGCTTCGGGTTCGGCATCAGGCCGCGCGGGCCGAGGACCTTACCCAGCTTGCCGACGACGCCCATCATGTCCGGGGACGCGATGCAGCGGTCGAAGTCGATGTTGCCGGCCAGGATCTTCTCGGCCAGGTCGTCGGCGCCGACGATGTCCGCACCGGCGGCCAGGGCGTCGTCCGCCTTGGTGCCCTTGGCGAACACGGCGACGCGCACGGTCTTGCCGGTGCCGTTCGGCAGGTTCACCACGCCGCGGACCATCTGGTCGGCGTGACGCGGGTCGATGCCCAGGTTCATGGCGATCTCGATGGTCTCATCGAACTTCGCCTTGGGCAGGCCCTTCAGCAGGGAGACGGCGCTCTCCAGCGAGTAGAGCGCCTCGCGGTCGACCTTCTTGTAGGAATCGGTCAGTCGCTTGCCGAGCTTCGCCATGGGATCAGCCCTCCACCACTTCGAGGCCCATCGAACGGGCGGAACCGGCGATCATGGTCGCGGCCGCGTCGACGTCGTGGGCGTTCAGGTCCTTCATCTTCTTCTCGGCGATCTCACGGACCTGGGTGGTCGTGACCTTGCCGGCGAAGGCGCCCTTGCCGGTGGTCTGCGAGCCCTTGTCGATGCCCGCGGCCTTCTTGAGGAAGTAGCTGACCGGCGGGGTCTTCGTGACGAAGGTGAAGGTACGGTCGCCGTAGGCGGTGATGACCACCGGGATCGGCATGCCGACTTCCAGGTCCTGCGTCTTGGCGTTGAACGCCTTGCAGAACTCCATGATGTTCAGGCCGCGCTGACCGAGCGCCGGGCCGATGGGCGGCGACGGATTCGCCTTGCCGGCCGGAACCTGCAGCTTGATGTAACCGACGATTTTCTTTGCCATGTCACAACCTCCTGATACGACGCCTCGATACGCTGTCCGGCGTCGCGGGGCCTTGCGGTGCGGCTATGGCGGGCCTTCCGCAGCAGAAAGGAGCACGTGACTGCTCATCACGTGCCCCGGGAAAAACCGTGTTCTCAGACTTTCTCGACCTGGGTGTATTCCAGCTCGACCGGCGTCGAACGACCGAAGATCGACACGGCCACCTTGAGGCGCGCCTTCTCTTCGTCGACTTCCTCGACGGTGCCGTTGAAGGAGGTGAAGGGGCCGTCGCTCACACGCACCTGCTCGCCCACCTCGAAGGTGATCGAGGGCTTGGGGCGCTCAAAGCCTTCCTGCACCTGATGGATAATCCGCTCGGCTTCGCGCTGGCTGATCGGCTGCGGCTTGCCGCCGCCGCCCAGGAAGCCGGTGACCTTCGGCGTGTTCTTCACGAGATGCCAGGACTCGTCCGTCAAATCCATCTTGATGAGGACGTAGCCGGGGAAGAACTTCCGCTCGGTGTTGATCTTGGACCCCCGGCGCACTTCGACCACTTCCTCGGTCGGCACCAGGATTTCCTCGAACTTGTCTTCCAGACCCTTCTGAGCCGCCTTCTCGCGGATGGCCTGGGAAACCTTCTTTTCGAAGCCCGAATAGACGTGAACGACGTACCAGCGCGCGGCCATGGCGATCAGGCCCCCAGCCCAAGGATCATGCGGACGGAGAACGCCAGCACCTGGTCGACGACGAGGAAGAACAGCGAAGCCACCACCACCATGACGAAGACCATGGCGGTCGTCACGCCGGTTTCCTTGCGGGTCGGCCATGTGACCTTGGCCACCTCGCGGCGGACGTCACGCGCGAATTCTGCGGGATTCACTTTAGCCATCGTAGACCGTGCGGGCTCCGGTGCGACGTGTGGGGCGCGGTCAGCGGCCCGTTCTTGTTCGGTACGGCGTGGCAGGAGTGGAGGGGCTCGAACCCCCAGCCCCCGGTTTTGGAGACCGGTGCTCTACCAATTGAGCTACACTCCTAACGCCGTCAGGCTCTACCCCCTGCGGGGAGCGGAGCTTATAGCGCATAGCCGCTTGGCTTGCTAGCCTTTTTAACGGCGGGCAAGCCGAATTCTCATGGGAGCAACCCCACCGCCGGTTCCCGGAGGCGCCGGCGGCGGGGCTGGCTCAGCAACTTACTTGATGATCGAGGCGACGACGCCGGCGCCGACCGTACGGCCACCCTCGCGGATGGCGAAGCGCAGGCCCTCGTCCATGGCGATCGGAGCGATCAGCTCGACTTCCATGGAGATGTTGTCGCCCGGCATCACCATCTCGGTGCCTTCCGGCAGCTTCACCATGCCCGTCACGTCGGTCGTGCGGAAGTAGAACTGCGGACGGTAGTTGGTGAAGAACGGCGTGTGACGGCCACCCTCTTCCTTGGTCAGGATGTAAGCCTCGGCCTTGAAGGTGGTGTGCGGGGTGATGGTGCCCGGCTTGGCCAGAACCTGGCCGCGCTCCACGTCCTCGCGCTTGGTGCCGCGCAGCAGCGCGCCGATGTTGTCGCCGGCCTCGCCCGAGTCGAGCAGCTTGCGGAACATCTCCACGCCGGTCACCGTCGTCTTCACCGTCGCCTTCAGCCCGACGATCTCGACTTCCTCGCCGACCTTGACGATGCCGCGCTCGACGCGCCCGGTCACCACCGTGCCGCGGCCCGAGATCGAGAACACGTCCTCGATCGGCATCAGGAACGGACGGTCCTTCGGACGCTCCGGCTGCGGGATGTACTCGTCCACCGCCTTCATCAGCTCCAGGATCGCCTCACGGCCGATCGCCGGCTGCTTGTCCTCCAGCGCGCACAGCGCCGAGCCCTTGACGATCGGAATGTCGTCGCCCGGGAACTGGTAGGAGGACAGCAGCTCGCGCACCTCCATCTCGACCAGCTCCAGCAGCTCCGGATCGTCGACCATGTCGACCTTGTTCATGAACACCACCAGCGCCGGCACGCCGACCTGGCGGGCCAGCAGGATGTGCTCGCGGGTCTGCGGCATCGGGCCGTCGGCGGCCGACACGACCAGGATCGCGCCGTCCATCTGCGCGGCGCCCGTGATCATGTTCTTCACGTAGTCGGCGTGGCCCGGGCAATCGACGTGGGCGTAGTGGCGGTTGGCCGTCTCGTACTCGACGTGGGCGGTCGAGATCGTGATGCCGCGCGCCTTCTCCTCCGGCGCCTTGTCGATCTGGTCGTAGGCGGTGAAGGTCGCGCCGCCGGCCTCGGCCAGCACCTTCGTGATCGCCGCCGTCAGCGACGTCTTGCCGTGGTCGACGTGGCCGATCGTGCCAATGTTGCAGTGCGGCTTGTTCCGCTCAAACTTTGCCTTCGCCATCGCTTTGGTCTTTCGTTCCCGACGTTCCGGACGCACACAATGGCCCGGCCGAGATCGACATTTCCCTTAGCGCGGGGGAATTGGAGCGGGTGAGGGGAATCGAACCCCCGTCGTAAGCTTGGAAGGCTTCTGCTCTACCATTGAGCTACACCCGCCTGCACGCCCCGCCCGGCGCTAACGACCGGGAACTGCGATCACGGACAAGCCGTGGAATGTAGTGGTGGAAGGGGCTGGATTCGAACCAGCGTACGCGTACGCGGGCAGATTTACAGTCTGCTGCCTTTAACCACTCGGCCACCCTTCCCCAGGCCCGCTGCGGGACGTGCCCGCCGCGGAGTTCGGCACTATGAGAATTTTTGGGGCCTTGTCAACACGTCTGAAGCAGTCCAAACCAGAAAACTGTGAATAACCGCGCCGGGCTTAGGCCCCGCCCCTCCAGCCGGACACCATGACCCGTTCGAAGAAGCCATCCGCGCCCCACGGCCAGCCCCCCGCCCCGCCGAAAGGCCACCCCTCTTCCCACCGCGAGTCGCGCGGCGACCGCTCCTCTCCGGGCCGCGGCGCGCAGGGCGTGCTGCTCTATGGCCTGCACCCGGTGTCGGCGGCCTGGCTGAACCCGGAGCGCCGCATCCACCGCCTGATCGCGACCGAGGCCGCCCGCACGGCGCTGGAGCCGGTTCTGGCCCAGGCCAAGGCGCGCGGGCTTCAGCGGCCCGGCCTGATGCCGGCGGACCGCGGCGATCTCGACCGCATGCTGCCGCCGGGCGCGGTGCACCAGGGCGTTGCGGTGGACGTCGCCCCGCTGCCGGAAACCGGCATCGAGGACGTGTGCGCCGAGGCCGACTCGGACCCGTCGGCGCTCGTCGTCGTGCTCGATCAGGTGACCGACCCGCACAATGTCGGGGCCATCCTGCGCTCCGCCTCGGCCTTCGGCGCCAAGGCGGTGGTGGTGACGGAGCGCAACGCGCCGGAGACCACCGGCGTCCTCGCCAAGAGCGCGTCCGGCGCGCTGGAGTCGGTGCCGCTGGTGCGGGTCACCAACCTCTCCCGCGCGCTGGCCGACCTGCAGCAGGCCGGTTTCTGGACCGTCGGCCTCGCCGAGTCGGGCCGGAGCACGCTGGCCCAATGCAACCTGACCGGGCGCACCGCGCTGGTGCTGGGGGCGGAAGGCGCCGGACTGCGCCGCCTGACCATGGAGCGCTGCGACGTCGTCGCGCGCCTGCCGACGCAAGGGCCGGTGGGCAGCCTGAACGTGTCCAACGCCGCCGCCGTCGCGCTTTACGAGGTCGCCCGGCTGCGCTGATGCACCGCCGGACGCGCCGCACAGGTGAGGCTTGCTGAGGACCGCGGAGGACGCTAGTGTAGGCGCCCGCCGCGGTCTGGCCGGGCGGCACGCCGGTTTAGCTCAGTCGGTAGAGCAGCGGTTTTGTAAACCGAAGGTCGCGGGTTCGAGCCCTGCAACCGGCACCAACAAATTCAAAGGGTTAGAGGCCGCCCGAAGGCGGCCTCACTCATTTGGGCAATCGCAGGGCGATCCCGCCGGCACCGGCCGGCGCGGGTATGGAATGGCCGGCCCAACCATCTGCCTGGTTTGCCGGCAAGCCGTTGGAGACGCAGCAAGCCGCGGCTTCCCCCTCCGGACTCGTCATTCCATACGCCTTTTCCCTACACTTTCCGATTTATCCGAAGAGCGAGTCCGCTCAAAAACATGACGTCCGCAAGAACGGTGGGGAGACGCTAATTGACGATAACCTCGGCAATTTCCCTTGTAATGTTCTTGGCGAGATCAATTCGCGTCAACGGGCTTCCGCCGCCATCAAAACTGAGGCTGACATAGAATTCCGGACCATTGCCTTCACGAAAACTTTTTTCCTTTAGCTTTATCGATCCGATCTCGTGGAGGTCATTGATGACCAGGCGGAAGCTGCTCGGTGTAAACCGCCATGAATGACAATCACGGTACTCGTCACTGGCTTCCGCCTGGTGAAATGCGGAAATAGCCTCCGGAAGGGTGTGAATAAACCCCAGATCGACTGGACAGCCATGCGGCCAGACGATATGGCCGTTGCGTCCCGCCGCATAAGCCATATGATCGAAATGCTTGCCGGATTCGTGCTTTTTTGGCTGTTTCAAATGAATGTCCAGCATTTCCCCCACGCTCGAAAGAGATTGGAAGACATCAAAGCAATTTCTTTTGTCCGGAACGACCAACACCAGCGCGCCATCGGGTTTCAGCAGCGTCTCGCAATCTTTTAAAAACCCAATGAAATCCGTGCAATGCTCGATCATATGCGATGCGACAATATAATCGAAGCAATTTACTTCCCCAACCGCAGCGGATACGGGGCCGCCATGCGTTATGTAATCCACGTCCTCAATATTATCGGAACTTGAGCTGTGCAATTCCCGCAGATAGGCATGCCCAGCATAATCGGCTATGTGCACATTGTAACCATCTTTCTTAGGAAGAACGGGATTATAACTTGCCCCTATTTCCAAACCATAACCGTTTGTATTTATCATTGACCTAATAGTAGCATTTCTGTCCATTTCCTATCTCCTGGAGAGCCCTCGTCCGCGGCATCCGCTCATCCGGCGTCTTCCGAATGAGCGCCGCTTCACCTTCCAATCTTGGGTAAATTACAATGAGCAATTATCTAGTGAAAAGGGAAAATATGATACGCACACGACGCCTGAACTCGCGCCTGGAGCTTCCACCACAATCATTGATGTTGCGCCGGCGCTTTTGCTGCTAAACTCGAATCCCTGGCTTCAGCCTCACGATCCGCTCGCGCCGCCATCAGCCGCATGAGATGTCGTCCGCGAGCCAATCCACTGATCCTAAAGAGCAATCCCGATCGCCGGTTCAAGCCCCGCAACCGGCACCACCCCGCAACCATATGTCAGACCGATCCGCGACTGCGCCCATGCCACACGCCCACTCCGGCTGCTCCCTGATCCCGACCGGTTCCGGCGTCATCGACGCGGAGCACGGCGCGATTCTCGACATCCTGTCAGCGATGACCGCCGGCGGGCCGATGGGGCTGACGGAGCTGACGACGCTCCGGCGCGAGGTGGGCGAGCATTTCGCCACGGAAACGGCGGAGATGGCCGTCCTGACCCCTGACCGGCGGGAGCAGCACGAGCACGCGCACCGCGTTTACCTCGCCAGCATCGACGCCCTGCTGGTGGCCGCCGAGCGCGGCGATCCGGTGACCGGTGACGACGCGAACCGGCTGATGCTGTGGTTCATCGTCCATTCCAACACCGCCGACACCGAGCTGGTGGAGGCCTCCCGGCGGACCGGCGACGAGCCGCCCATGATCTCCATGGACGATTGGCTGGGCAGCCTCGACGAAGAGGACCAGGCCGCCCTGCGCTCCTGACCGGCGGCGCCGGAAGGAGGAACCGCGCCGGTGGGCACCGGTTGGAGAAGGAACGATCCGTTCCGAGCAACCGACAAGGTTTTCCCATGGCCCAGACCGACATCCCCAACGCCGATGCGCAGCGCCTGCGCGATTCCATCGACCGGGGCCTGACCGGCGACAAGATACCCGCCGCCGATCCCGCGGCGGCCCCGCTGGGCACCGACGACGAGGCCGCGGGGACCCGCCCGCCCCCCTCCCCTGCCGGTTCCATCGACAGGGCACCGACTGACGCCCGCGCGCCCTCGGGCCACGCCAAGGGCGCCGACGCCTTCCGCAAAAGCGACGCCCCGTCCCGCGACCGATGATGGCGGCGCCCACAAAAAATGCCCCTCCTCCGCCGGGGAGGAGAGACCCGGGGAAGAGGGACATTGTCGTGGATTCGAATGCCGGCGGGGCGCAGGGCCCCAGTTTTCCGAAACAAATGGGCCGTCAGGCAGCCGATCAGAAATAGCGCTCCGGCACGCGCAGCACGTCGTCCGGCATCACCGGCGTGGTGATCGGGGCGCGGCGCAGCTCCTTCTTCGGATCGGCCCCGCGGGTGATCAGGACGTAATCCTCCTTGGCGCGGTAGGTGTAGCCGCCGGCCATCGCCACCGCGGACAGCGCGGTCATGCCGTTGACGTACTGGTACTGGCCAGGGTTGCGGACCTCGCCCAGGATGAAAAAGGGCCGGTGGTTCAGCACCTCGACGCTGACCTTGGCGTCCCGGACGTAACCCTGCGACAGGCGCTTGGAGATGTCGGCCTCCAGTTCGCGCGGGGTGTGGCCGCGGGCCGCGACCTCGCCGATCAGCGGCATGGCGACCTTGCCGGAACCATCGACGCGGAATTCGCCGGAAAGCTGTTCCTCGCCGAAGACGATGACGCGCAGCGCGTCGCCGGCCCCCAGGCGGTATTCCGTCATCTGGGCGACGCCCGGCGGTTCGAGGGGGGCATCCTGGCCACCGGCGCAGCCGACCATCGCGGCGGCGACCACGGTCATTCCGAGCGCGCGGAACATGTTACGTCGATTCATCCCTTACCCTTCCATGGCTCGTGAGGACATCGGGCCTGGCGCCCGCGGACGGAGCGGCCAAACCCTGAGCGGTCACGGAGGGAGACTAGCAACTCACACGCGCTTGGGAAAAAGTGGAGAGGAAGTAATGCCAACGGAGAAAAAGGATTCGCGTCACCGTATAGGCGGAAACGCAAAAGGGACGCCCACCGGTCGATGGGCGCCCCTTCCCCGGATCCTTGGACGAACCGATTACATCTGGGCGCCGAGGCGCAGATAGACCAGATTGTCGGAGTAATCGAAGCCACTGAGGTTCGAGTTACGCTTTTCGTAAGTGTAACCGCCGTTCACGAAGATGTAGCGGCTGAGCTGGTAGCTGGCGCCGGCCCCCAGCGTGTAGACGTCGTCGGTGCGGTCCACGCCGTTGAAGTCGTCCTGGCGCCACTGCAGACGGGCGTTCAGCAGCAGGGTGCGCAGCAGTTCGTGGTCCACGCCCAGGGCGGCGACGGTGCGGTTGTAGCTGGACGCGATCTGGCTGCCGCGGGCATAGGTCGATTCGCGGACCTGACGGCTGACCGAGCCGGTGACCGAGGTGAGCTGCGTCACCGACCAGTTCAGACGGCCGCCGATGGCCAGACCGCCGAAGTCCTTCAGCGTCGGATCGTCGTAGGTCTTGCTCAGATAGCCGGCATAGACCTCGCCGGTGATGAGGCCGGTCAGGTCGGTCGACAGGCCGCCGACCACCTCGTAGCCGTCGGAGTCGCGGTTGACGCCGCCGAAATCCTGGCTGAGCCGGTAGCGGGTCCAGCTGTAGGACCCCTGGATGAAGGCCTCGTATCCCTGGATGAACTCGTAGCCGACGCGGGCGGTGCCGGCGTAATCCCAACGGTCGCGGTCCTCCTGCGACTCGGTCAGACCGTTGGTCAGCTCCGCGTCCTGGTAGGAGGTGTACTGGGCGAGGCCGGTCAGGCGGAAGCGCAGGCGGTTGAAGCGCTGGTTGAACGACGCCTCGCCGCCATGGGTGAAGTAGTTCACCGGCTCCGCGAAGCGCGGCACCACCGCGCCGGTGGCCAGCGACACGTCGAAGTTCGGGTCGGAGCGGCCCTCGTGATCGCGGCGGCTGAACAGCAGGCCGCTGACCGAGGAGTCACGGGTGATGTCGTAGCGACCGTCCACCTGCGCCCGGTAGTCGGCGTAATTCTCCGACGAATAGTCGAAGAAGCGCCCGATGTTGCCGGAGGCCGAGAAATTCAGGGCGTGGTTGTTGAAGTCCGAACGCACGTCGACTCGCGGCTGGGTGACCCAGATGAAGTCGTCGCGGGTGTCGTTCTCGGTCGCGAAGACGTTGCTTTCATAAGTCACGCCGGTTTCGAGACGCGGCAGGATGCGGAACGATCCGGCCCGGATGCCGAGCTGCTCGACCTCCGGGCGGCGGCGCTCCAGCACGGATTCACCGCGCTGCAGTTCCTGGGCGCTCACCGGCTTGGCCGCGGGCAGCGCCGTCAGCACGGTGGGCGCGAGCGCGAGGGCGAGGAAGGACAGGGAGCTGGGCTTCATGGGTCACCGCGCAAGGCTGAAATCAGTGGCTCGTATCGGGCGGCCGAATGGCCTTGGAATGTGCAATCGCCGCTCCGGGAGAAGCGGACAGTCGCTGCAAAGACAACTCATGGCGTGATGTCCATGCAACAGTGAAGCCGATCGGCGCTGGTTTTTGCCCGCACCTGTGTTGTTGGCGCAACAAGACTTGCGTCAGACACACACACTATTGTCATAGAGGCACCGCTTTAGGTCAAACGTCATAGAACAGGCGCGATGCCGCCGGGCAAACCCCATGGGAACCGGCGGCGGAAGGCGCCCGTTCATTGGTGCAGACGCCATCACGACGGAGCGACCGCCATGACGGAACCGCTGAGCACCCAACCGCCGTTCCGGTCCGAACCCCGGCCACCGGCGAAATCACCCCCCAGACCGCCGCAGCATCCCGGCGACGACGTGGTGATGCCGCCCTACACGCCCGGCGGCGTGCCGCCGCCCGACGGCGATCTCCCGCAATCGGACCGTGAAAAGACTCCGCCTCCGAACACCTACCCGCCAAAGCGGAATCCATAATTGAAATGGGGGCAAACCCGCTGGCAACACCACAACACACCCCCATATGCAGATTGCCCCCTAGACTCAGGACCCCTATTGTTCAGACGCCAGACCAAGCTTCATTTACGAGTGCTTTAGGTTATTAAAAGATGAACGGGCTTAGACTGTGGCCGTATGCCGCAGCAGCGAGCGTTGCCCATCACGAACTGGATGCCTAGGCTTATAAGCGAAGCCTGCTGCAATTGGTGCGGGTCCGGAAACACAACCCTTTCCGGACCGGCGCCGAGTCTGTCGTACGGCGTTCCGCAGACCATCCGCCGTCATCCGGAAACGGGCCGGCATCGCAACGCTCGTGTGCGCTCATGGATCAAATGGCCCATCCCCCGACCGACGATTACCTGCTGACCGGGCAGGTGCACTATCGCCTTCGCCGGGCGCACCAGCGCGCGTCGTCCATCTTCATGGACATGATCGGCGATGCGCAGCTCACCCCCACCCAATGGGGCGCCCTGGTCACGCTGCGGACCGAAGGGTCGCTGTCGCAGAACCAGCTCGGACGGCTGACCTACATGGACCCGGCGACCACCCAGGGCGTCATCCTGCGCCTGGTGGAGCGCAAGCTGGTGGAGCGCCAGCCGGACCCGCAGGACCGGCGCCGCACCAGCGTCAGCCTGACCCGCGGCGGCCAGTCGCTGGTCAACGCCCTGCTGGAGAACGCCACCCAGGCGCACCACCGGATGCTCGATCCGCTGACCCCGGAGGAGCAGGCGCTGTTCCTCACGCTGCTCGCCCGCCTGATGTAAGGCCGGCGGTGCCGCGCCGGCCCGTGGAAAACCGGTTTGGTGCGGCGCAACGGAACGGTGACTTTTGCGGTGGGTTTGCTATGAACGCAGACATTGCGTTCACGCAGCCGCCAACCGCGCCGGGATTCCGCCGATCATGAACCGCCGCCATCTCCTGCTTGCGCCGGGCGCCGCCGCTCTCGCCGCCGCCCTCTGCTTCGCCGCGCCGAACTCCGCTGCCCAGGCTCAATCGGCCCAGGTTCAATCGGCCCAGGTTCAATCCATTGGCCAGCCGATTCGCGTCGGCGAGATCAACAGCTACACCGGCCTGCCGGCCTTCACGGTCCCCTACCGCCAGGGCTGGCAGCTCGCGGTCGAGGAGGTGAACGCCGCCGGCGGCCTGCTCGGCGGGCGCAAGCTGGAGGTCGTCTCCCGCGACGACGCCGGGAAGCCGGACGACGCCGTGCGCGTGGCGCAGGAGTTGCTGTCGAACGAGAAGGTCGATCTGCTGGCCGGCACCTACTTCTCCCATGTCGGGCTGGCCGTGGCCGACTTCGCCGCGCGCAACAAGGTGCCCTTCGTGGCGGCGGAGCCGCTGACCGACGCGATCACCTGGACCAAGGGCAACCGCTACACCTTCCGCCTGCGCCCCAGCACCTACATGCAGGCGGCCATGCTGGTGGAGGAGGCGGCGAAGCTGCCGGCCAAGCGCTGGGCCACCGTCGCCCCGAACTATGAATACGGCCAGTCGGCGGTGCAGTGGTTCCGCCAGCTCCTGTCGGAAAAGCGCCCGGACGTCGAGTTCGTGGCCGAGCAGTGGCCGGCCCAGGGCAAGCTGGAGGCCGGGCCGACCGTGCAGGCGCTGGCCGCGGCGAAGCCCGACGCCATCTTCAACGTCACCTTCGGCGCCGACCTCGCCAAGTTCGTGCGCGAGGGCGAGGGCCGCGGCCTGTTCCGCAACCGCACCGTGGTCAGCCTGCTGACCGGCGAGCCGGAATATCTCGACCCGATGAAGGACGAGGCGCCGGAGGGCTGGATCGTCACCGGCTACCCGCAGGAGCAGATCGATACGCCGGAGCACAAGGCGTTCCGCGACGCCTATGTGGCGCGCTTCAAGGAAACGCCGCGCCAGGGTTCGGTCGTCGGCTACGCCACCTTCAAGGCCATCGCCGCCGCCGTGGAGAAGGCCGGGTCCACCGATCCCGAGAAGGTCGTGGACGCGCTGTCCGGCCTGGCGCTGCCCAGCCCCTTCGGCCCGATCGCCTTCCGCGCGCTCGACCATCAGGCGACGATGGGCGCCTATGTCGGCAAGACCACGGTGAAGAACGGCCAGGGCGTGATGACCGGCTGGCGCTACGCCGACGGCGCAGACTATCTGCCGTCCGACGAGGCCGTCCGCAAGATGCGTCCGGAGTAAGGCCAAGCCGGAATGAGGGGCGGCGCGGTTTCCCCCACCCTTCCCACGGCTGCGCCGCGGGCCCCTTCCCTCTCCCGCTGCGCAGGGGAGGGTCAGGGAGCGGAAAGACCTCGCTCCCGTAGAACCTGCCGAAAAGAGCCGATGTCCTTTTACCTCGTGCAGTTCCTCAGCGGCCTCGCCACGGCGGCAACGCTGTTCCTGGTGTCGTCCGGGCTGACCATCGTGTTCGGCGTGACGCGGATCGTGAATTTCGCGCACGGCTCCTTCTACATGCTGGGCGCCTATCTCGGCTGGACGCTGGTGGAGCGCTGGGGGACCACGCCGCTGGGCTTCTGGGGCGGGGTCGCCGCGGCCTCGCTGGCGGTCGGGCTGCTCGGTGCGCTGATGGAGGTGGGGCTGTTGCGCCGCCTCTACCGCTCGCCGGAGCTGTTCCAGCTTCTCGCCACCTTCGGCGTGGTGCTGGTCGTGCAGGACGCCGCCTCGTGGATCTGGGGGGCGGAGGATCTGCTGGGACGCCGGGCGCCGGGGCTGAAGGGGTCCATCGACATCCTGGACCAGCCCTTCCCGCTCTACGACCTCGTGCTGATCGGGCTGGGGCCGCTGGTGCTGGGCCTGCTCTGGCTGCTGTTCAACCGCACGCGCTGGGGAACGCTGGTCCGTGCGGCGACGCAGGACCGCGACATGGCCTCGGCGCTCGGCGTCGATCCGGCGCGGCTGTTCACCGGCGTGCTGTTCCTCGGATCGGCGCTGGCCGGGCTGGGCGGCGCGCTCCAGGTCCCGCGCGAGGCGGTGAACCTGCACATGGACATGGCCATCGTGGTCGAAGCCTTCGTGGTCGTGGTGGTCGGCGGCATGGGCAGCCTGACCGGGGCCTTCGTCGCCTCGCTGCTGATCGGGCAGTTGCAGGCCTTCGGCATCCTGGTCTTCCCGCAGATCACGCTGGTCCTGGTCTTCCTGTTCATGGCGGTGGTGCTGGTGATCCGCCCCTACGGACTGCTGGGCCGTGCGGAGGACGCGCCGCCCACCGCCGCCAGCCCCGGCCCACCCCTGATCCCGTCCATCGGACCGGCGCGCTGGGTCCCCGCCCTGCTGCTGGCGCTGCTGGCCGCGGTGCCGCTGGTCGCCGGGGACTACGCGCTGATCGTGCTGACGGAGGTGGTGATCCTGGCGCTGCTGGCGGCCAGCCTGCATCTGCTGATCGGGCTGGGCGGGCTGGTCTCCTTCGGGCACGCCGCCTATTTCGGGCTGGGCGCCTATGGCGCCGCTCTGCTGGTCAAGCATCTGGCCGCCCCGATGCCGCTGGCGCTGGCCGCCGCGCCGCTGGTGGCGGGCCTCGGCGCGCTGGCCGCGGGCTGGTTCTGCGTGCGGCGGTCCGGGCTGTATTTCGCCATGCTGACCCTGGCCTTCGCGCAGATCGTCTGGTCGGTGACCTTCCAATGGTACGGCGTCACCGGCGGCGACAACGGCGTCCTCGGCGTCTGGCCGCCGGACTGGGCGGCGGGCAAGGCGGCCTATTACTGGCTGACGCTGGCGCTGGCCGGGGGCGCGCTTCTGCTGCTGCGCCGCGCCGCCTTCGCCCCCTTCGGCTACACGCTGCGCGCCGGGCGCGATTCCGCCCTGCGCGCCGAATCGGTTGGCATCGACGTGCGCCGCCACCAGTGGCTGAGCTTCGCGCTGGCCGGGTCCGCCGCCGGGCTGGCCGGCGGGCTCTACGCCTTTTCCAAGGGCAGCGTCTTTCCCACCCTGATGGCCGTGCCGGTCTCGGTGGACGCATTGGTCATGGTGCTGATGGGCGGCATCCAGACGCTGAGCGGCCCGGTGGTGGGTGCGGCCCTGTTCCACCTGCTGGAGACCGAGGCGATGAGCCTGACCGACTGGTGGCGGCTGGTCCTGGGCGCCGTCATCCTGGTGCTGGTCCTGGCCTTTCCCAAGGGCGTGGCCGGCTTCGCCCGCGACCTGTGGACCCGCGGGAGGGACACATGAGCCGCTTGTCCGTGGAGGATCTGCAACGCTCCTTCGGCGGCGTGCAGGCGGTGCGCGGCGTGTCCTTCACGCTGGAGGCCGGGGAGATCCTGGCGCTGATCGGGCCGAACGGGGCCGGCAAGACCACCTGCTTCAACCTGCTGAACGGCCAGTTGAGGCCGGATGCGGGCACGGTGCGGCTGGACGGGGTGGACATCGTGGGCCTGCCGCCGCGGCGGATCTGGCGGATGGGCGTCGGGCGCACCTTCCAGATCACCGCCACCTTCGCCTCCATGACCGTGCGCGAGAACGTGCAGATGGTGCTGCTGTCCGGCCGCAAGCGCCTGTTCGGGCTGTGGACCCCGGCCGCGGCCTGTTTCCGGGAGGAGGCGATGGCCCTGCTGGAGCGCGTCGGCATGGGCGGGCAGGCGGAGCGTCCCTGCGGCGTGCTGGCCTATGGCGACCTGAAGCGCGTGGAACTCGCCATGGCGCTGGCCGGTGACCCGAAAATCCTGCTGATGGACGAGCCCACCGCCGGCATGGCTCCCGGCGAGCGGCAGGAGCTGATGGCCCTGACCTCCTCCCTGGTCCGCGAGCGCGGCCTCGCGGTGCTGTTCACGGAGCATGACATGGACGTCGTGTTCGGCCACGCCACGCGCATCATCGTGCTCGACCGCGGCCAACTGATCGCCGAGGGCGCGCCCGACGCCGTGCGCGCCGACCCGCGCGTCCAGGCCGTCTATCTGGGAGGCGCGGCATGACCGGCCAATCCCTTCTCGCTGTCCGCGGGCTTCAGGCCTGGTACGGGCGGGCGCATATCCTGACCGGCGTCGATCTGGCCGTCGGCCGCGGCGAGGTGGTGGCCCTGATGGGCCGCAACGGCGCCGGCAAGACCACGGCGATGAAGGCCATCATGGGCCTGCTGGACCGCCGGGCCGGATCGGTCGCCTTCGACGGGCGCGACGTCTCCGCCCTGCCGCCGCACCGCATCGCGCGCCTCGGTCTCGGCTACGTGCCGGAGGACCGGCGGGTCTTCACCGACCTGACGGTGGAGGAGAACCTGGAGGTGGGCCGCCAGCCGCCCCGTGATGGCGCGCCCCATTGGACGCCGGACCGACTCTACGCCCTCTTTCCCAACCTCGCCGAGATGCGGGGCCGCCGCGGCGGGCGGATGAGCGGCGGGGAACAGCAGATGCTGACGCTTGCCCGCACGCTGATGGGCAACCCGTCCCTCCTCCTGCTCGACGAGCCGTCGGAAGGGCTGGCCCCGCGCATCGTGCAGCAGATGGCCGACGCCCTGCGCGCCCTGAAGGCGGAGGGGCTGTCGATCCTGCTGTCCGAACAGAACCTCGCTTTCGCCGCCGCGGTCGCCGACCGCGCGAGCGTCATCGAGAAGGGGCGGATCCGTTTCGAAGGACCGATGCGGGCGCTGTTGGAGGACGAGGCGGTGCGCCGGGTCTATCTGGCGCTGTGACGGCGGCCCGTGCGGCGGCTTATGCCAGAATGTCCAGCACGCGCTTGGTGTTGTCCTGCGCGGCCTGCATGACCTTGACATTGGCGGCGAAGTCGGTCTGGGCGGCGGACAGGCTGACCACCACCGCCGGGTCGATGTTGCCGGAGGTGAGCTGCGCCCCCGCCTCGTCCGCGCGGGCCTGGGCGCCCTGAAGCCCCGCCAGGGCGGACGCCTGGGCGCTGGGCAGGGACGGCATCGTCGGTGTGCCGAGCGCGCTGATGTCCATGATGGGAAACCCCCGAATGACCTGCGGACCAGCCTACCCCTTTCGCGGAGGAAATGCGACGGGGATGGCGGGGCGCGCTCAGCCGTCCGCCAGCCAGCCGGCCAGCCGGTCGAGGAAGGCGCCGGCCTCCGCGGGGTCCTTCAGGCTCCAGCCGGCGGCGCTGGGGGCCGGCGGGTCCATGACGCGGATGCCGGCGCCCCGCCCTTCCCCACGGGCCGCCAGGGCGCGGAAGGCGTCCTCGTCCGTCTCGTCGTCGCCGAGATAGAGCGGCAGCGTCTCCGGCCCGGCGAGGCCCAGCCTGTCGAGCAGCGACAGCACGGCGCGTCCCTTGTCCCAGGGCAGGTTGGGGCGCAGTTCGTGAATTTCCTTTCCGCCGGTGACGCGCAGCTTCGGCAGGGACGCCGCCACGGCGTGCACCGCCTCGGCCACCGCCGCCTTCCCCTCCGGAGCGGCGACGCGCCGGGTGTGCACCGCGATGGCGAAGCGCTTGCGCTCCACCAGGACGCCCGCGATTCCGTCCAGTCGCCGGCTCAGGGCGGCCTCCGCCGCGTCCAGGTCGCCCAGATACTCTTCGCCGATCTGGGTGCGCAGGCCGGGACCGCGGATGTCGAAGCCGTGGCTGCCGGCGTAGATCAGTTCTCCGATCCCGACATGGCGGGCCACGTCCTCCAGATCGCGCCCGCTGACCACCGCCACCGGGCACAGCCCGGCGAGCCGCCGGATCACCGAACGGACGGACTCGTCCAGGATCGCCAGATCGGGCCGCTCCACGATGGGCGTCAGGGTTCCGTCATAGTCCAGGAAGACGGCAGGGCGCCGGTCGCCCAGCATCGCCGCGAAGGCGTCGAACCGGGCGAGCGCCGAAGGCTTGGCGTCCGTGGACGCGGAAGACGGCTGGGGCGGCTGATCGGCCAAGGGCGGCTCTCCTTCTTCGTCGGCGGGCCATCATCGGCGGGCGCACGATCGGAACAACGGGGCAGCGCGCCTTCGGGTCCGGATGCGTTCATCGGAAAGGTTATCGCACCCGCTAGTATTGTGACTCTCCGGCCACAGCACACCCGGAAAAAGCCACGGCCCCGCGAAGGGGCCGTGGCTTCGGGGTTTGCACCCACCTGAGATCTTTGCTAATTTTGCAGTGCAGCAAGCGATTGCTGCTTCGCCCTTCTTGGGCGTTTCCTCCCTAAACTCAGGCCGCTGTTCGTCAGCGGCCTTTTTTCTGCCAGAAACCTGTCCCGTCTGGCAATCCCTAACGAACGCCATACCCCGACAAATCCAGGGAAATAATCCTTAGAAACCGCAGGGTTATGCCGGGCTTTCGGCCACTTGCGCCACAGGCCCGTCCGGGGTTTCCTGACCTCCCGCGGCTGACCATCGGATGCAGACCCTTGAGCAACGCAAACAGGTCCATCGGCGACGGGCCCCAAAAGGAGCCGCTGAAGGCGCTCGTCAACGCCACGCTCCACACCGGCGACTCGGTGCTGGAGGGCGCCGCCCTGCTGATCGACGGCCCGCTCATCGCCGCCGTCACCGCTGCGGACGCGATCCCGCCCGGCGTGGAGGTGACGGATCTGGGTGGCGGCATCCTCGCCCCCGGCTTCATCGACCTTCAGGTGAATGGCGGTGGCGGCGCGCTGTTCAACGACACGCCGGACGTGCCGACGCTGCGCCGCATCGCCGAGGCGCACCGCCGTTTCGGCACCACCGGGCTGCTGCCCACCCTCATCACCGATTCGGCGGACAAGCGCGCCGCCGCCACCGCCGCGGTGCGCGCCGCGATGGCCGAGGGCGTGCCCGGCGTACTGGGCATCCATCTGGAAGGCCCTCACATCGCGCCGGAGCGCCGCGGCGTCCACGACGCGCGCTTCATCGCGCCTCCCGACGCCGGCGATCTCGCCCTGCTCGGCGGACTGTCCGGCCTGCCGGCGCTGATCACGCTGGCGCCGGAGACGGTTCCGCCCGAGCAGATCCGCCGGCTGGCCGCCGCCGGCCTGCGCGTTGCCGCCGGCCACAGCGCCGCCACCTGGGCGCAGGCGAAGGCCGGCTTCGCCGCCGGCATCAGCGGGGTCACCCACCTGTTCAACGCCATGAGCCCGCTCGGCTCCCGCGAGCCCGGCATGGTGGGGGCCGCGCTGGAGGACGACGCGGTCTGGTGCGGAATCATCGTGGACGGGCACCACGTCCACGACGCCTCCGTCCGTCTGGCCTGGAAGGCGAAGGCGCGGGGACGGCTGTTCCTGGTCACCGACGCCATGCCTCCGGTTGGCGCTCCCCGAATCCGTTCATCCGGCGGTTTCCGGCTCTACGGGCAGGACATCCGGGTGGAGGACGGGCGCTGCGTCACCGCGGACGGCACGCTGGCGGGCTCCGCCTTGGACATGGCGGCGGCGGTGCGCAACGCCGTGGAGCGCGTCGGCGTTCCGCTGGACGAGGCGCTGCGCATGGCCGCCGCCTACCCCGCGGATTTCATGGGCATGGCCGGGCAGCGCGGGCGCCTCCGGCCCGGTCTGGCCGCCGACCTCGTGCATCTGGACGGGCGGCTGACGGTGCGGGCCACCTGGATCGGCGGCAAAATGGCCGTTTCGTGAATCACCCCCTGCACGCGCGCGCAAAACTGTCGTATAGAGGCCGGCAGATTCCTGGCCCGCACATGCAGCATCGAGGAGACTTACCCATGGACATCGCCCTGATGGTTCTGGCTGTCGTGTTCTTCTTCTGGCAGACCGTTTCCGAGTAATCGGAAACCGGACGTCCGGACACGCGAAAAGGGCGGCTTCCCCGGGGGAGCCGCCCTTTTCGCGTGTCCAGGGATGGGAAACGTCAATCCGCCTGCACGGCGTCCGGCATGGACCGGGGCTCAAGCCGCGCATGGGCGGAGGCGACGAGCCTCAGCGTCTCCATGATCGTCCCGATCGCTTCGTTCAGGTCGGACTGCCCCGCCGGAACGGGCATTCCGGACAGGACCGACTCCAGGTCGTCGGCAGCGTCCTGCAGAAGGACACAGGCTTTCTCCAACCGCCGTTTGGCCGCCAGGCCGCTCGCAGGGTGCGACGGCGGCGCATCATGCATATCGCGATATGCATTTTGATTTGCAGTTTGCAGCGACGCCCCGCCCCGCCCCTTGTGGAACCCTGCAATGAAGCCGAACATGGGCCTTTCCCCTTTCGTTGCGAGGGGCGTAGAGCAAAAGTCACGCCACTTCGGGGACATTGGCCGGGCTCATCCGTCGGAGGGCCAAAGCCACGCCGCGCCGCGCATACCGCTTTCGGCGCCATGCTGCGCGCGGACGAAGCGCGTGCGCGGCGCCGGGCTCAGCGCCCAGCGCCCCCACAGGGACGGCACGGTTTCGTACAGCCCCGGCAGGTCCGAAAGGCCGCCGCCGACCACCACGGCGTCGGGGTCCAGCAGGTTGATGACGGCGGCCAGCGCGCGGGCCAGCGCGCCGGCGTGGTGATCCAGCGTCGCCAGGGCCTGCGCGTCGCCGGAGCGGC
>NZ_JAUJFI010000090.1 GCF_030849505.1 Azospirillum isscasi
GACGGTCGCGGCGGCCCCTGGCTCGCAGGCGCTGATCCAGATGTTGCCGCGGCTGCGGGCGCCGGGAACGGTCGCCGTTCTGGGGCCGACCTACGCGGAGCACGCCGCGGGCTGGGCCGGTGCCGGCCACCGTGTGGCGGAGGTGGCGGCGCTGGAGGGCTGCGACGCCGACGTGATCGTCGTCGTCAATCCGAACAACCCGGATGGCCGCATCGTCCCGCCCGAAGCCCTGCTGGCGCTGGCGGAGCGGCAGGCGGCACGGGGCGGCTGGCTGGTGGTGGACGAGGCCTTCGCCGAGGTCACCCCGGAGAGCAGCGTGGCGGCGGAAGCCGGGCGGCCCGGGCTGGTGATTCTGCGCTCCTTCGGGAAATTCTTCGGACTGGCCGGGGTCCGGCTCGGCTTCCTGCTCGGCGAGCCGGCGCTGGTCCGCGCGTTGCGCGCCGCCGTGGGGCCGTGGGCGGTGTCGGGTCCGGCGCTGGCCGTCGCCACCGCGGCGCTGTCGGATTCGGCCTGGATCGCCGCCACCCGCCTCCGTCTGGCCGCCGCCGCGGCGCGTCTCGACGCGCGGCTGGAGGAGGCCGGGCTGACCGTCGCCGGAGGGACGTCACTCTTTCGTCTTATTTGCGGGGCACAAGCGGCTGGGCTTTATAAGGCGTTGGGGCAGGCCGGGGTGCTGGTGCGCCGCTTCGACTACCGGACGGACTGGCTGCGGCTGGGGCTTCCGGCGGACGTCGCGGCGGAGGAGCGCGTGACGATTGCGTGCGAAATGTTCAGAATTCGATAGATTTTGCGTTTAAGATAGGCGATCACCACCATAGCGCGACAAGATGGCACACAGGGGCAAAAAGGCGCATCGGCTAACGTACTCCTGGTTTGCCCCATCGTGGCGCAAGAATCTTCCATGATGCTGTGGGGGCCATGCTGGATTCGGTCGGTTCAATGAACCCTTCTGGGGATGCGGAGGAAACCCGTGTGGCGCTGTGGCGCGTGTTCGACACGCTGCCGACGGGAAGCTGCGTCACCACGGACGACGGGACCATCCTCTATGCCAACCCGGCCCTGCACAGCCTGCTCCACTACGCTCCCGGTGGCCTGACCGGTCTCGGCCTCGCCGCGCTGGAGCCGGAGGACGATTTCCTCCCGGCGCTGGCGGACGTGTCCGGCGAACGGCGGTTGCGGCGTCTGGACGGCGGGACCGTCTGGGTGGCGGAGTCGGTCGGCCCCATCGCCGGGCCGCAGGGGGAACGGCTGTCCCTGCGGGTCTTCACCGACGTCAGCCACCACCGGCAGGCACAGGCCGCGCTGCGCGACCAGCTCCTGATGAAGGAGGTGCTGTTCGAAACGCTGCCGGTCCCCGTCTTCGTGAAGAACGCGGCGGGCGAGTACACGGACTGCAACGACGCCTTCGAGCGCTACACCGGGCTGGAGCGCCGGAGCATCGTCGCCAAGACCGCCTTCGCGGTGATGGACCCGCGCATCGCCAAGCTGCACGCCGAGCAGGACCGCGAGCTGATCGTCAATTGGGGCCAGCGCAGCTATGAGGAGGCGGTGCCCTTCGTCAACGGCAGCACCCGCCTGACCAGCCTGACCAAGGCCGTCTTCTGCGACAGCGCCGGTAACCTGGGCGGCATCGTCGGGGTGATCCACGACCTGACCGAGGGGCTGCCCAGCGAGGAGCGGCTCCAGGCCATCCTGGAGCAGAGCCCGATCGGCGTGTCGGTGTCGCGCCGCGACGACGGCAAGATCGTCTTCGTCAACACCCGCTTCGCCGAGCTGATCGGGCTGAAGCGCGAGGATCTGATCGGCCGGCAGGCCCGCGACTATTACCTGGACCGGCACCAGCGGGAACGGGTGATCGAGCGGCTGCGCTCCTTCGGGTCGGTGACCAACATGGAGGTGCAGTTCCGCCGGGCCGACGGTTCGTCCTTCTGGACGCTGTTCACGGTCAACCAGGCGGTGATCCAGGGCGTGCAGGTGAATCTCGCCTGGATCTACGACTACACCGATCGCCGGAACATGGAGGAGGCGCTGCGGGACATGGCCTCCCGCGATCCGCTGACCGGCATCTACAACCGCCGCTCCTTCATGGAGCTGGCGCGTTCCCAACTGGCCCGCGCCCATCGCTTCAGCGAGCCGATGTCGGTCTTCGTGCTGGACGTGGACCATTTCAAGCGCATCAACGACAGCTACGGCCACGCCACCGGGGACGACGCCCTCCGCATGGTGGCCGGCGGCTGCCAGGCGATCCTGCGCGAATACGACATCCTCGGCCGGCTGGGCGGGGAGGAGTTCGTGGTGGTCCTGCCCGGCGCCACGGCGGACGAGTCCCGCGTGGTGGCGGAGCGGGTGCGCCGCCATCTGTCCCGCATGGCGATCCCGGGACCGGAGGGCCGGTTCCATCTGACGAGCAGCATCGGCATCTCCGCGCTGGAAGGCGCCTACGACACGCTGGAAAAGGCCATTCATCGGGCCGACCTCGCCCTTTACCGGGCCAAGCGCGAGGGACGCAACCGGGTGGTCGTCTACGAACCGGGCATGTGATCCGCTATTTTTGCGAGAGCAATCGCTTGATTTGATTCCTGGGGTGGCGGGGCTCCCGTCCGGGGCGTCGTCCTGCGCGTCAGGCGCCACCCCGTCCTGCGCGTGGCGCATGTGGTACAATTTGCCGCAGCCCCGGGTTGTCCGTTTTTACAGCCATCCGATTATTACGTACGCTATGACATGATTAACAAAAGGTAATACCATCGGTTGGACGGGTGGTCCGCGGGCCGGGCACACGGGTTCACCGGGCGTTTGAGAGGCGGACGGTCATGGCGGTCGGCACAGGCGGCAAGGACGGTACCCTGACCGGACAGGAGCGGACCTTCCACCGCGACGAGATCATTGTTTCGAAGACCGATCTCAAGGGACGCATCACCTACGCCAACGATGTGTTCCTGCGCATCAGCGGGTACGGCGAAGCGGAGCTGCTGGGACAGCCCCACAACATCGTCCGCCATCCGGACATGCCGCGCTGCGTCTACAAGTTGCTGTGGGCGCGCATCGAGGCCGGAAACGAAATCTTCGCCTATGTGATCAACCGGGCGAAAGGCGGCGACCATTACTGGGTCTTCGCCCACGTCACCCCGGTCTTCGGCAATCCGGACAGCGGGAACGGGCGGACCATCACCGGCTACCATTCGAGCCGGCGCGTGCCGGCGCGGCCCGCGGTGGACGCCGCGGCCGGCCTCTACGCCGCGCTGCGGGCGGAAGAGGCGCGGCACGCCGACCGGAACGCGGCCATGGCGGCCTCCGGCGCCATGCTGGAGAAACTCCTGAGCGACAAGGGCACGAGCTATGACGAGTTTGTCTTCAGTCTCTAAATCGCTCGCCGCCGCCGTCCTGGTCGCCCTGCTGTCGGCGGCGCAGGCGGTGTACGGTCTCGCCACCGGAAACACCGCCGCCGCCGCGCTGGGTCTGTTGGCGGTTCTGCCCTGTCTCGCCGCGGTCCGCTGGCTTGCGCTCACCAACCGGACCATCCGGAAGGCCATCGTGGTCATCGCCGCGGCGGAGAAGGGGGACCTTCAGCCGCGCATCCTGAACATCCACGGCAACAGCGATATCGCGGGCATGCTGCGGACCATCAACCGCCTGCTGGACCGCGTGGAATCCTTCGGCAAGGAGGCCAACGCCGCCATGCAGCACGCGGCGGAGGGGCAGTATTACCGCCGCATCGTGATGACCGGCATGGTCGGGGAGTTCGGCGCCTATGCCCGCCAGATCAACGACGGCCTCGCCGCCATGGACGGCAAGAGCCGCGAATTCGTGGAAAGCGCCACCCGCATCGGCGCCAACATCAAGGAAGTGGCGCAGAGCCTGTCGGCCAGCGCGGCCCAGCTCGAAGCGTCGTCCACCGCCATGACGGCGACCGCCGCCACGACCAGCGAGCAATCCTTCTCCGCGGCCTCCGCGGCGGAGCAGGTGTCGTCCAACGTGGACGGGGTGGCTGCGGCGACCGGCGAGGTGTCGGGCGCCATCGGCGAAGTGGCCCAGGGCGTGTCCCGCACCGCCGACCTCGCCCGCAGTTCGGTGGAGAAGGTGCGGGAGGCGGACGCCACCATCCAGTCGCTGTTGGCCGCCTCCGACCAGATCGGCGCGGTCGTCCAGCTCATCAACGACATCGCCAGCCAGACGAATCTGCTGGCGCTCAACGCGACCATCGAGGCGGCGCGGGCGGGGGAGGCCGGCAAGGGCTTCGCCGTGGTGGCGACCGAGGTGAAGAACCTCGCCAACCAGACCGCCAAGGCCACGGAGGACATCTCCGCCCAGATCGCCCAGGTCCAGTCGGTCACCCGCGACACAGCGGCGGTGATCCAGCATGTCGGCGGCATGATCCACGACATCGACGAGATCGCCGTGGGCATCGCCGGCGCCGCCGAACAGCAGAGCGCCGCCATCGACGAGATCAGCCGCTCGATCCGCGAGGCGTCGGCGGGCGTGCGCACCGTGGCCGACGCGGTGACCAGCGTGTCCTCCGGCGCGCAGGACGCCAGCGCCGCCGCCAGCCAGGTGCTGTCGTCCGCCGGTGAACTGGCGCGCCGTGCCGTGACGCTGAACGGCGACATCGACAGTTTCGTCGCGCGCGTCTGCGGCGGGCAGCGCTGAAGATTGGCGAAGATGTCGCCGGTGGGGCGTTTCCTTTCCCCTGCGTGAATGGATATGACGCGTCCCTGCGGCTTTATGTCCTTGGGGTGGTGCAATTGATTGGGTTTCATTCGCACTGGTAGACTGTCTCCGGTGATTTGCCGGAGTGTACGCATGAGTGGTCTGTTCGCCCGTCTGCCCATAACGGCCAAGGTCGTGGCCCTGAGCCTCGGCGGGCTGCTGTTGCTGGCGGTCTGCACGGTCGCGGTGTCGCTGCATCTGATCCGTACGGAAATGGCCGAACAGGCGTCGCGCCGCCAGGAATCCAACGTGGCCATCGCCTGGGAGGTGCTGCGCCATCTGGGCTCGGAATTCCGCGTCCAGGACGGCAAGCTGTACGCGGGCGGCACGGTTCTGAACGACAACAACGAGGTGGTGGACCGCATCGCCCGCATCGGCGGCGGCGGGGTCGCGTCGATCATGATGGGCGACACCCGCGTGGCCACCAACGTGATGAAGCCGGACGGCAGCCGGGCCATCGGCACGCGGCTGGGGCCGGGGCCGGTTTCCGACTCGGTCCTGCGCGACGGCAAGCCGTACCACGGCGTGAACGAGGTGCTGGGCGAACCCTACTTCACCGCCTACGACCCGATCCGCGACGCCGGGGGGAAGGTGATCGGCGTGCTGGTGGTCGGTCTGAAGAAGAGTGACTTCTTCGCCATGGTCAATCCGCTGATCGGCGCCATCGCGCTGACGGCGGGCGGCGTGGCGCTCGTCGCCTGCCTGTCCTCGATCCTCCTGGTGCGGCGCCTGCTGTCGCCCGTCGGGCGGCTGAACGCGGTGCTGGGGCGGCTGGCCGCCAGCGATTACGACGTGACGGTCCCCGCAACGGACCGCTCGGACGAGATCGGGTCGATCGCCCGCGCCATCGTCGCCTTCAAGGACAGCCTGCGTCAGTCCGCGGCCCTGAAGGCGCAGCAGGAGGCGGAGAACCGTGCCCGCATCGAGCGCGCCCAGCGCATCGAAACCCTGCTGCGCGACTTCGAAAGCACGGCGGAGCAGCGGCTGGCCGCGGTCAACGCCGGCGCCGACAAGATCCGTGCGACGGCGGAGGACATGGGCACCGGCGTCAACCGCACCTCGCGCCGCACGCTGGAGGTCGCCCGCTCCGCCGAGCGGTCGCGCGCCAACATCCAGCAGGTCGCCAGCGCGGCGCAGCAGCTTTCCGCCTCCATCCGGGAGATCGGCAGCCAGGTGACCGGCTCCTCCGTCATCGCGACGGAGGCGGTGCAGGAGGCGAACCGCGCCAACGGGATGGTCCAAAGCCTCGCCCAGGCGGCGGACCGGATCGGCGAGGTCGTCCAACTCATCACCGCCATCGCCAGCCAGACCAATCTGTTGGCCCTGAACGCCACCATCGAGGCCGCAAGGGCCGGAGAGGCCGGCAAGGGCTTCGCGGTGGTCGCGTCGGAGGTCAAGAACCTCGCCAACCAGACGGCCAAGGCGACGGAGGACATCGTGGAGCAGATCGGCGCGGTGCAGCAGGCCACCGGCGCGGCGGTCGGTGCCATCGAATCCATCGGCGGCATCATCGAGCGCATGCGGGAAGTCTCCTCGACCATCGCCACGGCGGTGGAGCAGCAGCGCGGCGCGACGGAGGATATTTCCCGCAACGCCCTGTCGGTCAGCGACGACACCACCACGGCGGCGCGCAGCGTCGTGGCCCTGACGCAGGCCAGCGCGGCGTCCTACGGGTCAGCCTTCCAGGTGCTGTGGGCGGCCAAGGATCTGCGGGAACCGGCGGAAGCGCTGCGCAATGAAGTGGATGTGCTGCTGGCCGGCGTGCGAAACGCCTGACCGTGCCGGATGCAGCCGCAAGATCGTTCAATGATGGGTGCGATATGAACTACACCGTCCGCAATCAGGGCGCCGTCCGGGAAATCGACCTGCGGGGGCAATTGACCTTCGAGGCCAACGACGATTTCCGCCAGATCATCGAAGGCATGGAAACCGGCGCCTTCACCGACTGCGTGCTGAATCTGGAAAGCCTGGACTTCATCGACTCCGCGGGGCTCGGGCTTCTCGTGCTCGCCAACAACACGGCAAGCCGCTCGCGGGTCAAGTTGCGGCTGCGGCGTCCGCGCGGGCAGGTGCGGGAGATGATCGAGATTTCGGAATTCCACACCATCATCGCCTGCGATTTCTGATTCCCGGTGGCGATGAACGCTCACGCCGGGCCGTCCGCCGCGCCCCAACCGTCCGGCTCTCAACGGTCCGGCGGGCAAAGGGTGCTGCTGGGCCAGCCGCGCGTCGGTGTGGCGGCGGCGCTGCGCCGTGGGCTGGGAACCATCGGCGTCCGCAACGTCGACCTGGCGTCCGACCGCGAGGAGGTGACGGCGCTGGCCGAGGCGACCCGTCCCGACCTCGCGCTGCTCGACTGGTCGCTGGTCAGGGAAGCGCCCGGGCTCATCGAGTCCCTGCGCGCGGGCTGCGGCGTGCGCGATCTGCCGGTCGTGGTGATCGGGCGTTTCGCGTCGGCGGCGGAGCGCGGGACGGCCCTGGCGCTGGGCGCCACGGACGTCATCGCGCGCCCGGTCCTGCGCGCCGAGCTGATCGCCCGGCTGCGCGTCCATTTGGAGAACCGGTCGCTCAACCGGTCCTTGCAGGAGGTCATCCGCAGCCTCCAGGCGTTCCACACCGGCGCCGTCCAGCGCATGGCGATCGCCCGCGACATGCAACTCGGCCTGCTGCCGGACGCCGCCGAGATTCGGGAACTGGAGAAGCGCTACGCCATCCGGCTGGACAGCCATTTCGAATCCAGTTCGGAGCTGGGCGGCGACATCTGGGGGGCGCGGGCCATCGACGGAACGCGCTTCGCCGTGTTCCTCTGCGACTTCACCGGCCATGGCGTGGCGGCGGCGCTGAACACCTTCCGCCTGCACGCCCTGCTCGCCAAGATCGACCTGCCCGGCGACGATCCGGCGGAGATGCTGGGGGCGATCAACCGGCTGCTGGTCGGGCTGCTGCCGGAAACCCAGTTCGCGGCGATGCTCTACGCGGTGGTGGACACGGCGGAACACCGGCTGACCTACGCCACCGCGGGCGCGCCGAAGCCGGTCATCGGCATTCCCGGCCATAATCTGCGGGTCGGGGAAAGCGTCGGCCTGCCGCTGGGGGTTTCGGCGGACGCCCGCTACCGCAACCGCAGCCTCGACTTTCCGCCGGGCGCCTTCCTGTTCCTGTTCAGCGACGCCCTGTTCGAGGCGCGGGACTGGGAAGGGCGGCCCTTCGGCTATGCCGGGGTGCTCGACCTCGTGCACCAGTGCAGCGGCGAGGGCAAGCTGCCGGCCCTGCTGGAGCGCTATTTCGCGGTGATGCCGCGCCCGCTGGCCGACGATCTGACGGCGGTCTGGCTGACCCGCGCCGGGTAGACGGGGCGGGTGGCGGAGGGAGCCGGCGGTTACCGCTCCCCGGCGAGCCGCACGGTGCCGACCACGGTGCTGCCGCTCCCGAGATAGGCCAACTCGTCGAAGGCGATCATGCGGGCCAGCGCGATGCCGCGGCCATGGGCGGCGCTCTGCCGCCCGGCGTCCATGGAGAGGTAGCGGGTCCAGTCGAAGCCCTCGCCCCTGTCCGATACGGTGAAGGTGACGGACTCCGAGGCGCGCTCGATGCGCAGGGTGGCGAACTTGTTGCGGTTTTCCGGGCGGAGGAGCCGCTCATCGATCTCCTGAATCAGCCGGTTGCCCTGCTTCAGCGCGCTCTTCATTTCATAGCCGATGCCCAGATTGCCGTGTTCCACCGCGTTCAGCAGCAGCTCGACCAGCCCGAAGGCGAGCTTGCGGGTCTTCGGCAGGGCGGAGGACACCGCGACGGCGAGGTTATGGGCCTCCTGCAGGGTGCGGAAGCGGAAGACTCCCTCCTGAAGCAGGGTCATCGCCCCGGCGTGGGAGCGCACGTCGCCCTCCAGCCGCTTCAGCCGCGTGTGGTCGTCGATGGCCGCCGCCGCGACGGCGCGCAGCAGGTCCCCGTGATAGGGCTTGATAAGGTAGTAGAAGACGCCCGCCTGGATCGCCTGCGCGATGTCCGCGCTGCTGTCGGAGGCGGTCTGCATGACCACGGGGATCGAGCACAGATCCGGATCGGCCTTCATCCGGTCCAGCAGGGCCATGCCGTCCATATCCGGCAAATGCCGGTCCAGCAACACCATATGCACCGGCTCCCGCTGGCCGGCCAGACGCTCCCAGGCCGCCTCTCCGCCTGAAACGCCCAATGTCCGGTACCCCATGCGGGTCAGATAGCCGGTCGCGATGGCGCGGCTCATCTCCTCTTCGTCCACGACGAGGGCGGTGATGGGATCAGCCATGGCGGCGCGCTCGCGTCAAAATGCGGGAAACATATCCCGGTTCTGCAATTTTACACGGGTCCCTGCCGCGGCGCCACCATCTCCAATCCGGCCAGCACGTCGTCCGGCGGGGTGCAGGCCCGTTCGGCGTCCTTCAGCGCGGCGTCCAGGGCCTGGATGCGGTCCCCGGCGATGCCGGCGGCGTCCATCCGGCGGGCCGCCACCACCAGCCCGCCGGCCAGCGCAGCGGCCTGGGCGAAGCCGACATTGCCCGCCGAGCCTTTGAGAATGTGGGCTTCGCGCTCCACCACGGCGAAGTCACCGTCCCGCGCCCCCCGCCGCATCCGGTCGAGATGGCCGGGGGTTTCACGGAAGAAGGTCTCCATCAACAGGGCGAAGCCCTCGTCGCCGATCGCGGCGCGCAGATCCGTGCGCTTGGCGTGGTCGATCCGGGGCGGCGGTGCCTCCTCCGCCTCCGGACGCGGTGTCTGCGGGCCGGGGGCGGCGCCTTGCTGCGCACCGCTCCATTGGTTCACGGTCCGCAAAAGCTGGTCCGCCGCGATGGGCTTGGGCAGATAGTCGTCCATTCCGGCGGCGAGGCAGTTGGCCTGGTCGCCCGTCATGGCGTTCGCGGTCATGGCGACGATGGGAACCCGGGCGGCGGGACCGCCCATTCTGCGGATGGCCCGGGTCGCCGCCAGACCGTCCATCTCCGGCATCTGCACGTCCATCAGGACGAGGTCATAGGGCAGGGCGGCGACGGCGTTGACCGCCTCGAGCCCGTTCGACACGGAATCGACCATATGGCCGGCGCGGCGCAGCAGGGCCAGAGTCACCTGGAGGTTCACCGGATTGTCCTCCGCCACCAGGATGCGGCGGCGGGCCGGCCCGGACGGGAGCGGGGCGGATGCAGCCTTGCCGTCCGGGGCGATGGTCTGCGGGGCCTTGCTCTGCGGCCGCATCCCTGGCGCCGGCGGATCGAACAGGCGGGACAGCCCGGTGCGGAGCGCGGTGGAGCGGATGGGCTTGACGATCCGCACCTCGACGCCGGCGGCGTCCCCGTCCATGTCGCCCATCCGGTGGGAGGTCGCCAGCGCCAGGGGCAGGCCGGCCAGCGCGGGTTCGGCGCGGATGCGGGCGGCCAGTTCCGGACCGGTCAGGCCCGGCATGCAGTGATCGAGGATGGCGGCATCGAAAGGCCGGTTCTCCGCCTTGGCGGCGAGAAGCCGGTGCAGGGCGTCCTCCCCCGTGGCGGCGGATTCGGTTTCCAGCCCCATCGCGGCGAGCTGGCGGGCGAGCAGGTCCCGGTTGACCGCCAGATCGTCCACCAGCAAAATCCGCCGCCCCGCCCAGGCGCCCACTTCCCTCGGCGTGGCCGCCGCGTCCGTCTGCGTGCCGCGCCACAGCGGCACGGTGACCCAGAAGACGCTGCCCTCGCCAATCATGCTGTGGACGCCGATGCGCCCGCCCATCAGCTCCGTCAGGCGCTTGCAGATGGCGAGGCCCAGCCCCGTTCCGCCATGGCGGCGGGCCGACGATCCGTCCACTTGGCTGAACATCGTGAACAGCCGCTTGCGGTCCGCCGCGGCGATGCCGATGCCGGTGTCCCGCACCTCGAACCGGACGGTGACGGGGGGCGTGTGCGCGGGACGGCCGTCCGCGCCACCCGCTTCCGGCACGCCCTCCTCGTCGGTGGCGGCGATGTCCGGTTCGACCGACAGCACGATGGTGACGCTTCCCTGGTCGGTGAACTTGACCGCGTTGCCGGCGAGGTTGATGAGGATCTGGCGCAGCCGCCCCGGATCGCCGCGCAGCGGCCCGTGCAGGGCCGGCGGGACGTAGCAGGCCAGCTCCAGCCCCTTCGCCGCGGCGCGCGGGGCCAGCAGCTCCACCACGCTTTCCACCAGCGGCACCGCTTCGAAGTCGGACACTTCCAGGGTGAGGCGCCCGGCGTCGATCTTGGAGAAGTCCAGAATGTCGTTGATGATGGTCAGCAGCGATTCCGCGGAATCGCGGATGGTGTCGGCGTAGCCGCGCTGCTCGTCGTCCAGGTCGGTTTCCTGAAGCAGCCCGGCCATGCCGATCACGCCGTTCATGGGCGTCCGGATCTCGTGGCTCATGGTCGCCAGGAATTCCATCTTGCTGCGCTGGCCCGCCTCGGCCTTCTCCTTGGCCTCGGTCAGCGCGCGTTCGACGCGCTTGCGTTCCGACAGGTCGCGGAAGAAGGCGGCGAAGAGGATGCCCTGCTGGGTCCGCACCTCCGCCAGGGAGAGGTCGAGGGGAATCACCTCCCCGTCCATCCGCAGCCCGTTCACCTCCCGCGAGAAGTTCGGGCCGATCCGGCGGGCGCCCGCGGCGATGGCCTCCATCACGCGGCTGTGGGCCATGTGGTGCCGCGGCTCCATCAGCTCCTGCACATGGCGCCCGATCAGGCCGCCGGGCGGATAGCCGAAGATGCGGTGTGCCGCGGTGTTGGCGGTTTCGATGACGCCGTCCGCCCGCGCCGTCAGGATGCCCTCCACGGCGGTTTCCAGAAGCGCGTTGAAGCGGGCGTTGCCGTCCTCCAACTGGGCGTCCTTGCGGCGCAGCAGGGTCAGCACCGTGGCGAACAGCAGGATGACCAGGCCGGAGCCCAGCGCCACTCCGGCGATTTCCGTCTGGTTGGTCCACCAGCCGGCCAGTTCCTCGTCCTCGCTGCGGCTGATTGCCAGAACCAGCGGCCAGACCGGGGTGGCGCGGTAGGCGGTGATGCGCGCCTGCCCGTCCTGAGTGGTCTCCCGGAACACTCCGCTCTCGGCGGTGGGAAGATGAACCCGGAACAGCTCCGCCCCCGCGTTCAGCGTGCCGATGCCCTCCGCCCCCTCCTGCGGGAGCCGGGTCAGAAGCACCCCGTCCTGGCGGTAGAGCGACACCGTGCCGTGCAGCCCGTTGCGCACCGCCCGGAAGACGCTTTGCAGATACTCGGGATTGACCGAGGCGATCACGACCCCCACGAGCGCCCCGTCCGTCCCGCGGATGGCCCGGCTCATCGGCAGGATCCATTTGCCGGACCGGTCGTCCGCCGTGCCGCCCGCCATCAGGAATCGGCCCCGCACCGGGTTTCCGACGTAAAGCCCCTTGCCCTGTCCGGACAGTTGGGCGCGGAACAGGTCCAGCTCCGCGAAGGAGGAGCCGAGCAGCCGCGGGTCTTCCGTGGTCGCCACGAGAACGCCGCTCCGGTCGAGCACCGACAGGCCGCGGATGTGGGGCGACCGGCGCAGCCGTTCCTGAAGCAGGGGCGGCAGCGCGGTCTCCTCGCGGCTTCCGGTCGGCTGGCCGCGCAGCAGGTTGCCGAAATTCACCGCATCGCCGACCGAGGCCAGCGTGACGTCCACCGTCTGGATGGTGCGGCTGACGGACGCTTCCAGGGCGCTCGCCAGATTGTCGACGTTGGCCGCGGCGTCCTTCAGCGTCAGTTGACGGTCGGCGTGGACATCGTAGGCGACCTCGAACAGAAGGGCCGTCACCGACAGGAAGGCCAACGCGAGGAGAGCGCCCCGATGCTGGAACAGGCCAAATCTGGCCATCACGCGCGGCTCCGTGCGGTCTGCTGTTTTCGCGCGAATCTTAACAGCGGGCCGGCGAATCGCAAGCATCCGCTGTGCATCGGGGGGTGGCAGTGCTATCCTGTCGCGGTCGAAGGGCCGGGTTTTATCGGGGGCGGATGGGCGTGCGGCGTCTTTTCATCGCACTGACGGTAGTGGCGCTTCAGACGGCGTTCCTGGCGGCAGGCGCGGCGCCGGCCCGGGCGGAAGGCCGGCTGGACCGGGTGCAGCGCACCGGACTGCTGCGCGTGTGCATGTGGCCGGACTATTACGCCATCTCCTTCCGCAACCCCTACAGCGGGGAGCTTCAGGGCCTGGACATCGACATGGCCCGGGCCTTCGCCCATGAACTGGGGGCACGGGTGAGCTTCGTGGAAAGCGGTTTCCCGAGCTTCATCGCCGACCTGCTGGGCGACCGGTGCGACATCAGCATGTTCGGCATCGGGGTGACCGCGGCCCGTGCGGAAAAGGTGGCCTTCAGCCGGCCCTATCTGCGCAGCGGCATCTATGCCGTTTCGTCCCAGACGCACCCGCGCATCCTGCGGTGGGACGATCTGGACCAGGACGGCATGGTGGTGGCCGTCCAGAAGGGCACCTTCATGGACGATTACGCGCGCCGGACCTTCCGCAAGGCCGATCTCCGCATCGTCTCGGGGCCGCAGGAGCGGGAGGAGGAGGTCCAGTCCGGACGGGCCGACGCCTTTCTCACCGATTATCCCTATGGGCAGCGGATGCTGGCCTTCCACCAATGGGCGCACCTGATCGCTCCGGAAAGCCCGGTGCAGACCACGCCTTACGCCTACGCGGTGGCACCGGGGGACCCCGTCTGGCTGGACCGGGTGGACCGGTTCGTCGAGGCGGCCAAGCGCGACGGGCGGCTGGAGGCCGCCGCCGCCCGCTTCCGTCTGACCCCCATCGTGGCGCGGGATTAGATCTCCACCTGGGTGCCCAGTTCGACCACGCGGCCCGGCGGGATGCAGAAGAACTCCGTCGCCGACAGGGCCGTCTTCGACAGCAGGATGAAGGCGGGCTCGCGCCAGCCGGGCAGGCCGGTGGTCCGGGACGGGATCAGCGTCTCGCGGCCCAGGAAGAAGGACGTTTCCATCATGTCCAGATGCAGGCCGAAGCGGCGACAGCGCTCCAGCGCGCGGGGAATGTGCGGCTGCTCCAGATAGCCGAAGCGCAGCACGACACGGAAGAAGCCCTTGCCCAGCTTCTCCACCATCACCGCGCGGTCCGGGGCGACGCGGGGCACCTCCTCGATGATGACGGTCATGACGACCACCCGCTCGTGCAGCACCCGGTTGTGCTTGATGTTGTGCAGCAGGGCGTGGGGAACCACGTCGGGGTTGCCGGTCATGAAGACCGCCGTCCCGGCGACGCGCTGCGGCGACTGCGGCGAGACACGTTGCAGGAACAGGTCCATCGGCAGGGCGTCGGCGTAGAGCCGATCCGCCAGGATGCGGCGGCCCCGCCGCCACGTCGTCATCAGCGTGTACACCGCTGCGGCGATCAGCAGCGGGAACCAGCCGCCGTCCGGCACCTTCAGAAGCGTCGCCCCGAACAGCGCGAGGTCGATCACCAGCAGGATGGAGAAGGCCGCCACCACCAGCAGCGGGTTCCAGCGCCACAGCCGCCACGCCACCACCGCGGCCAGGATCGTGTCGATGGCCATGGCGCCCGTCACCGACACGCCGTAGGCGGCGGCCAGATTGCTGCTGGACCCGAAGCCGACCACCAGGATCACCACGCCGACGAGCAGCAGCCAGTTGTTGCGCGGGATGTAGACCTGACCGATCTCGTGTTCCGACGTGTGGCGGATCTCGCGCCGCGGCAGGTAGCCGAGCTGCACCGCCTGCCGGGTCAGCGAGAAGGCGCCGGAGATCACCGCCTGGCTGGCGATGACCGTCGCCGCCGTGGACAGCAGAACCAGCGGCAACTGCGCCCAGTCCGGCGCCAGGTGGAAGAAGGGATTCTCCAGCGTCTCCGGCTCGTGCAGCAGCATGGCGCCCTGCCCGAAGTAGTTCAGCAGAAGCGCCGGCAGAACCAGATAGAGCCAGGCGATGCGGATCGGCGTCCGCCCGAAATGCCCCATGTCGGCGTAGAGCGCCTCGGCCCCGGTGACCGCCAGAACCACGGCGCCCAGCGTCAGGAAGGCGACCCAGCCATGATCGGCGAACAGCGCCGCCCCATAGAGCGGGTTGAACGCGCGCAGCACGTCCGGCCAGTGCAGGATCTGCATCAGGCCCAGCACCGCGAGCGTGGCGAACCACAGGCCCATGATCGGGCCGAAGAAGATTCCGACCCGTCCGGTGCCCTGCCGCTGGAACAGGAACAGCAGGGTCAGCACGGCCAGCGTGATCGGGACGATGTAGGGGGACAGGGCCGGGGTGACGACCTTCAGCCCCTCCACCGCGCTCAGAACCGAGATGGCCGGGGTGATCAGGCTGTCGCCGTAGAACAGCGCCATGCCCAGGATCGCCAGCGCCATGATGGCGCGGTTGCCCATGGTGGAGCTGAGCCCCCGGTGGGCCAGCGTGCCCAGGGCCAGGACGCCGCCTTCGCCCTTGTTGTCCGCCCGCATCACCAGCAGGACGTATTTCAGCGTGACGACGATGATGAGCGCCCAGGTCGCCAGCGACAGGATGCCGAGGATGGTCGGCTCGTCGAGCGGCAGGCCGGTGTGCGTGAAGGATTCCCGCATGGTGTAGAGCGGGCTGGTTCCGATGTCGCCGTAGACGACGCCCAGCGCCCCCAGGACGAGGGCTGGCATGCGGTTGGCCTGGGGGGGATGGCCCGTGGGGGCGGTGGCCGGAGCGGCGCCGTTCGGTCCGTTGCCGGTTTGCTGGTTGGCGCTGTCCATGATGGTCCGTTCGTTCGGATCGCGGTCTGATGTCGGGGGGTTCCTCCTCGCGGGCGGAACGCTTGGACCGCGAACCTCCTCCTTACATCAACCGTTCCCCACAAGACCATATGGTTCCGGCACCGCCGCGGCACCAGCCACCGTCTGACGGGCGGTGGGAACGCTCGTCGCGGTACGGCCCGGAATGGAACAAAATAAGAACTTTGGCGTTGGCGTTCGTCTTTTGTTCTGATATGACTCTCGTCATCGCGGCCATCATCGCAGCCGTCATCACGGCCATCATCACGGCGCTGCCAACCGACGAGAGGGAGATTGCCATGTCGATCCTGGTTTTCCTGCGTGAGCTTGCCGGTCTGGCGGCCCTGTTCGGCACCCTGTTCGTCTGGACCCTGCTCGGCCACGCCGCCGGCCTCTGATCCGCTCTTCGCCGATCCGCCGGGCATCCCGAAAGGAGTCGCCATAAGGGCTGGCCCTCCTCCGGATAATAATCCGAAATCCCAGGCAACCCTTGGCGACGCATCGCTTACATCCGGAAAGCGCTCCCCGCATCCGTCCGGCCCATCCAGCCGGACCGGGGCGGGCGGCGCGACGATGGAAACCCGCCGGCCAAGGCCGGCTGGCGACGACAACGCGGATTGCTGGGATCGGGACGGATGCGAAACTTCTTTCGGAAGCGGCGGGCGACCGCCGAAGCGGATGACCGGATGTCCATGGGCGGCGGCATCACGGGTGGTGGAGCGGCCGGACCGGGCTCCGCCTCTGCCGCGGGCAACGCGGCCCACGGTCACCCGTCAATGCAATCCCAAAGCCCTCTCGCGGGCCGTCCGGCGCCGCACCTGCGGCCGGTCGGCGGCCCTGCCGGCGGCGGGCTCGGCGAGGCGATGCGCGGCCCCTCGGGCCTGCGGCACGATCCGCTGAACAACCCTCTCGGCGGGGGCGGCGGCGGGCATGGCGGCTTGGGCGCCCAGCGCGGCCAGCCGCCCGCCGACACGGAGCTGCCGCGCTTCACCATGACGGTGAACGGCGGGTTGCGCGGACCGGGCGCCGTGGGCGCACCGGCCATGCTGAAGGGCCTCACCCCCGAGCTGAACGGCCTGCTGCGCGAGGCGTTCACCCCGACGCGGCCCAAGCAGCAGTTGAACTCCCTGTTCATCGGGCGGACCGACACGCTGAAGCGCATCATCTCCGCCATCGAGGAGGAGCGGGCGCACGTCATCCTGTTCGGCGACCGGGGCCGCGGCAAGACCTCCGTCGCCAACGCCATCGAGAAGATCGCCGGTCAGGCCGGCTACCTGTCGCTGAAGCTGACCTGCAGCGCGGAGCTGAGCTTCGAGGACATCTTCCGCCATTTCCTGAAGAAGATTCCCTCCACCTACTACCGGTCGGGGATCGACAACCCCTTCGCCTCGCGCCGCAGCTTCACCAGCTTCAACGAGCTTCTGCCCGAGGGCGGCTTCAGCGTGACGGAGCTGAACGAGGTTCTGGCGGGCATCCACGCCACCCATGTGCTGCTGATCCTCGACGAGTACGACCGCATCACCGACGAGGATTTCCGCAACAAGCTGGCGGAGCTGTTCAAGAACCTGACCGACAGCTCGATCCCGGTGACCCTGCTGGTGGTCGGCGTGGCGGAGAACCTCGACCAGCTTCTGGGCAAGCACCCGTCGATCCAGCGCTCGCTGGTGCCGGTGCATCTGCCGCTGATGACCGACGTGGAGATCGGGCGCCTCATCAACGCGGGGGCCGAGAACGCCGGCATCGCCTTCGCACCGGAGACCGTGGACCGCATTTGCGAGTTCGTTCGCGGGCTGCCCTACTACGCCCAGCTTCTGGGGCTGCACGCGGCCCGCAGCGCGGTCAGCCGCGGCTCGACGGTGGTGGAGCGGGACGACCTCGCCTACGCCGTCACCCGCTGCCTTCAGGAGGCGGAGCGCGGCATCGTCGACTCCTACGCCCGCGCGCTGGCCGCCGAACGCCGCGCCGAACTTGAGGACGTTCTGCTGGCCTGCGCCCTGTGCCCGGCGGATTCCTACGGCACCTTCGACCCGAAGGAACTGGCCGGACCCGGCGGCGCTCCGCCGACCAACGAGGCGCTCGGCATCCTGGAGCGGCTCTGCCGGGAGGAGTATGGCGGCGTGCTGGCGCCGGTGGTCGAGCCGGGCTGGACCCGCTACCGCTTCCGGAACCAGATGATGCGCCAGTATGTGCTGATGCGGCAGGCCCACGAGCGCGGCCAGATCTGACCGTTCATCCGCGTGCGTCCGGTCCGGGAAGGCCCCTTTCCGCCTGCGGGCGGGACGGGGCCTTCGTGCGTTTCGCCCATCAGCGCGAGCCCATCAGCGCGAGCCCATCAGCTCGAGCCAATCAGCGCGAATCGAGCAGCATCGCCACGAGCACCGCGCCGGCGACCAGGACGCAGAGAGCGGCCACGATGGCGAGGCTGCGCAGAAACTGGCGCATCTCCCCCTGCTTCCAGGCGCTGCGGGCCAGAAGCAGCAGGTAGGCCGCCGCCGCAACGCCGATCATCGTCCACATCGCACCACGCACGTCTTCCGTTGGAATCACCCTCCCGCCGCGAGGTTCTATGACCTTCAGCGAGGGGGCGGACGCGATCATAAGACGCGCAGGGCAGGGTATGGGTGCGCTTCTTCGGCATGAGTGACTCCTATCCGTTTGGGCCTCGGAACATTTGGCAACTCACATGAACCGGCCATCCCCCTTGCGCACCCACAGCGTGCGGCGTTCTGCAATAAAGGGTTAGAGATCTCATAAAATATCCGTTCGATAGGGGAGGTCGAGTACTTTAAAAGAGGCGCAGTAATCCATGATTAAAAGTAGCTTTGCGCATATGCCTAATGCGTTCTTCTTTTAATCCTACAGAGTGGTACCGTAGAGCACGACACAGGGGTAAGGTCATCCAAAATATCGGCACGTCAATGCCATCGGTGGGGCACGGGTGGGGGAACCTCGGGTGATTGGTAACCTACAAGATTGCCCAGGGAGTCAGAGCAATTTTCCAAAAACCGCGGGAGCTGACCAATGGAACCAGTGCGTGCTTTTCTCATCGACTCCAATAAGCTGTTCCGCGAAGGTCTGAAGAGGCTTCTCGACGATTCACCGTTTCAGATCGTTGCCGAGGCCGGCAACCTGCGCGAGGCGTTGAACAGCGTCGAGAACGGCCTGCGTCCGCAGCTCATCCTGCTCGATCTGGTGAACGGGGGCGAGGAGGAGGCCGACGGCATGCGGCGCCTGCGCGCCCAGCTTCCCGACGCGCGCATGGTCATCCTGACCAGCGACCTGTGCACCCGCCGCCTTGCCAACGCGCTGGAAGCGGGGGCCGACGGCTACCTGATGAAGGACCTGTCCTCCGACGCGCTGGCCCAGTCGCTGCGCCTCGTGATGATGGGCGAGAAGGTGTTCCCGACCCATCTCGCCGCCCTTCTGATCTCCGGACGGGTAAACGGGAACGGCACCGACATGCCGGTGTCGCGCAAGGGGCTGTCGCAGCGGGAGGTGCAGATCCTGCGCTGCCTGCTGAACGGCGACAGCAACAAGATGATCGCCAACCACCTGAACATCACCGAGGCGACGGTGAAGGTTCACCTGAAGAGCCTGCTGCGCAAGATCAACGCCTCCAACCGCACCCAGGCGGCCATCTGGGCGCTGAACAACGGCATCGGCGGGGAACTGGCCGGCGCCGGGGCGGTGACCGCGGCGGCGGTCCACCAGTAAGGCAGACTCCCGCGGTCAGCACCATCGCCGGTGCGCGTGCCGGACCGGCCCGTCATCCCCATCCGGGTGGCTGGCCGGGCCGGCATTTCCTTGCGCGGCGGAGGGCCGGCCGGCACCGCCCGCATCATCCGCCACCTGCGACTCATCCATCGCCCACGTCTTCCGCCCACGTCTTCCGCCCACGTCTTCGTCGTCCGGACAAAAATATCCCGGCACGGTGGCCGGGATTCTCTCGGTCGATCGGGGTGAAGCGCGTTCGACCTTCGGTCAGGACGTGCCGGTCCGGTGGGTCGGGGCCGCGTGCATGTGCGGCGGGACCATTCCCTCACGGGCGGACTGGAGCGCCCCCTGCTGACGCGCGGCGAAGACGCCGGCTTCCGTTCTGTTGCGGAAATGCAGCTTGGACAGGACGCTGCGCACCATCGACTTGATGACCGCCTCGGACAGATCGAGCTGGTTGGCGATCGTCCGGTTGTTCAGCCCCTGGCCGAGCAGGCGCAGGGTTTCGAACTCCGGTTCCGACAGCCGCGGCAGCAGGGTCAGCCGGATCTCATCGACGCCCAGCCGGGACAGGAACTGCTTGGGCATCAGACAGTGCCCTTCCAGCCCCAGGTCCAGCAGTTCGTTGATGCGGTCCACGTTGATGTCCTCGAACACCCACGCATCGGCGAAGGCCAGGATGTGTGCGGCGTCCAGCAATTCCCGCGACGACAGCACCACGACGATCCGCGACCGGCGCGAGAGGCGCAGATACACCATCGGTTCGTTCTCGCGGAGCGCGGTGAACTGCTGAAGGCCGATCAGGATCGCGTCGGGCGTCAGCGTGCTCTGCGTCAGTTCCGATATGTCGTGGAAGACGGTCACACGATGGCGACCGGCCCGGTCGAGCGCCTGCACCACCGTATCGGTCAGGGAATTGTTGTCGAGTATCAGGCAGACGTGCATGGGGGTCACCGCGTTGCGGGTCGAGTGCGATGCTTTCTCTTGGGCGTACTCATGGTTCATGTGCATGGGTCAGCTCTGTTTGGAGGAGGCATCCACGGCAGGCCCTTGTCGGGCATTGTCGCCGCCTGTGTTTTAGGCTTATCGCGTGCTTTCTATCCGTCGGCGCTCTGTGTCTTCGCTGAAGTGAGTTCATTTAAAGACTGCATCGAATTTCTGGCATATATCCATCAAACCTGGAAAAAAACTTGACACTGTGATAAACAGTTTATAAATTAGGCGTGTAACACGTAAATCAAACGATAGACGATCACTCAAGATCGTCAAGCGCATCTGAATGGTGATAGGGTCGCTCCAAGCGATAACTCTTTTGTGACGGCGTTCTCTGAAAGGCCAGTACAGGCGTGTGCGGCGGGGTGGGGCGTTCGTGCAGGAAAAACGCTGACCATCCGTACAGCATTCTGCGCCGTTGGAGTAGGTTTTCACGTTTCCCGATCATCGGCATCGAACCTTTGCACGCATTGGATGCCTGTGGGTCAGGCGTTCTGTTGTCGTCCTTGTGAACAACCAAACATAGAGAAAATCCCGCCGTCGCTTTCTTTCGTGCAGAGGAATAGGCACAACGTCATAGTTCCTGTTTTGTTCTGTCGGCCTTCGCCGTATCGAAGGGCTTTTTTCGACCGCAAATGATCTATGGCCCTTGTCCGGATATTGGCTCTCTTCCGAATGTGGTAGCAGTCACTCAAGCCACGAGGCGAAAGGGTGGGTGGATCGCCAATAGGGTGGCCCGGTCAGTCCCGGGAGGGCTGATCCAAAGCAACGGGGAAAAACGAAGGCGGACGGGGCCATGAAAATACTGATCGGTGACGACCATCTCCTTTTTCGTGAGGGCCTGCGCCGTCTTCTGGAGCAGCTTCACGGGGACGCGATTTTCGTCGAGGCGGGAACCTTCGACGAGGTTCTTCAGCAATGCCGGGTCGGCGGTGCGTTCGACGTGGTGCTGATGGATCTGCACATGCCCAACTGGCCGGGCTTCGACGGGCTGCGCGAGGTGCAGAGCCTCCAGCCGGGCGTGCCGGTGGTGGTGATCTCCGCCTCCGAAGCGCTCAACGACATCCGCGGCGCGCTCGACCACGGGGCCACGGGCTACATTCCGAAGTCCAGCAGCGTCAAGGTGATGATGGGCGCGCTGAACCTCGTCTTCTCCGGCGGCATCTACGTGCCCCCCGGCGCGCTCACCGCCGCCACCGCGGCCTCCGAGGCCGCGCCGCGCCGCCGCGGCCTGGACGGCGCCGACCGCAGCGCCTACGGCCTGACCCAGCGCCAGCGGGAGGTTCTCGATTGCCTGCGCGCCGGCAAGTCGAACAAGCAGATCGCCTACGAACTCGGCCTGTCCGAAGGCACGGTGAAGATCCACGTCACGGCGATCTTCAAGTCGCTGGGCGTCAAGAACCGCACCCAGGCGGTGATCGCCGCCGCCGCCATGGCCTCGTAAAAGGCCGGCCCCGGGCGCAAGGGATCTCTTCCGAGGGTTGGAGACCGGCAGGGCCGCGGAAAGGCACGAACAAGGTGCCGCCGCGGCCTTTTCGATTCCGGGTTTCGCCTCACCTCATATACTTACGCCCGAACCCGCGCCGCTCCGGCGGCGGGATGAAGGGTCCCAAAGGAAGGAAGAAAGCGATGGCGGCGGAAACCCCGGTGTGCGACTTCGGCCGGAAGGCGGAGGATTTCAGCCTGAAGGGCACCGATGGAAAGACCTACAGCCTGGCCGACGTCCAGGGGCCGGGCGGCACGCTGGTCATGTTCATCTGCAACCATTGCCCCTATGTGAAGGCGGTGATCGGGCGAATCGTCGAGGAGGTCAACGCGCTGAAGGCCCACGGCATCGGCGCCGTCGCCATCATGTCCAACGACACCGACGCCTATCCCGACGACGGCTTCGACAACATGAAGCGCTTCGCGGCGGAGCACGGTTTCACCTTCCCGTACCTGATCGACGAGACGCAGGAGGTGGCGCGGGCCTACGGCGCGGTCTGCACGCCCGACTTCTTCGGCTTCAATGCCGACCTGTGCCTGCAATACCGCGGGCGGCTGGACGCCTCGAAGCGCGAGGCCGTCCCGGACGCCCCGCGCGAGCTGTTCCACGCCATGGTCCGCATCGCCCGGACGGGGGAGGGGCCGACCGACCAGATCCCCAGCATGGGCTGCTCCATCAAATGGCGCGATCCGGCCTGATTCCGTCCCAAGCGCGGCCATAATGCCCGGATGGGCGCCGTTGCGCCTTGACCGCGTGCGCCGCCCAATGCTATCCGGCCCTTTGAACCATCAGAACCGCCCGCCGCGTTTGCGTGCGGGCGCAATCCCCGCTGTAACGGTCGTCGGGCCGTAGGATGCCGCTGTAGGGCCATGAGCGATATTTTCCGCGAAGTCGACGAGGATCTGCGCCGCGACCGCATGGAGGGCGCCTTCAAGCGCTACGGCGGCGTCATGCTGGCGGCCGCGCTGGCGGTCGTCGCCGCGACGGGCGGCACGGTCGCCTGGCGCAACTGGCAGCAGTCGCAGAAGCAGCAGGAGACGACGGCCCTGGCCGCCGCCCTGTCCCAGGCCGCCCAGGGTCCGGAAAAGGGCGTGGAGGCGCTGGCCGCCTTCGCCGCCAAGGCCGACCCCGGCATGGCCGCGCTGGCCCAGTTGAACGCCGCCGCCCTGCTGGCCCGCGAGGGCAAGACGGCGGAGGCGGTCGCCGTCTACGACCGGCTGTCCGGCAACGGCGGCGCCGCTTCGGTCTATCGCGAGCTGGCGGCCCTGCTGTCGGTGATGCACCAGCTCGAATCCGGCGATCCGGCCCAGCTCCAGGCGCGGCTCCAGCCGCTGACGGCGGACGCCAACCCCTGGCGCTTCTCCGCCCGCGAGATGACCGCGGTGCTCGCCGCCCGCGCCGGGGACAAGGACCGGGCGCGCACCCTGTTCCAGCAATTGGCCGACGACTCGCAGGCTCCCGCCGGCGTCCGGTCGCGTGCCGCCGATCTCGCCACCCTCTACGGCAAGAGCTGATGACCCGCATTCCCATGGCCGCCGTCCCGACCGCGCACCCGACCGCGAACCGCCGCTCCCTGCGTCGCGCCGCCCTGATCTCCGCCCCGCTGCTCGCCCTGCTGCTCGGCGGCTGCGACACCGTCAGCGGGTGGTTCGGCAAGACCCCCGATCCGCCCCTGCCGGGCCAGCGCGTCTCCGTGCTGACGCGCGAGCGGAAGGTGGAGGTCGATCCGCGGCTGGCCGGCACGCCGGTCGCCCTGCCGCCCGCGACGGTCAACGCCGCCTGGGCGCAGGCCGGCGGAACGGCGGAGCATGCCGGCGGCAACCTCGGCCTGTCGGCCACGCCCGGCGAGGCTTGGCGCGGCGACGTGGGCGCGGGGGCCAGCAGCTCCCGCTCCCTGCTGGCCACGCC
>NZ_JAUJFI010000091.1 GCF_030849505.1 Azospirillum isscasi
CAGGCGACGTCCCGCTCCGTGCCCGGCAGCAGGGCGCGCCCATCGTCGGTGAGGCGGGCCAGCGTCACGCCGCGCACCGCGCCGCGCCCCCGGACGGCGGCAACCGCATGGCCGGTCAGCAGGGGGATGCCGCGCTCGCGCACGGCCTCCGCCCAGGGGCCGGAGACCCCCGTCCGCAGGTCGGCCACCGCCGCCACGGCGACGCCGGCCTCGTCCAGCTCCAGCGCGGTGCGATAGGCGCCGTCGTTGTTGGTGAAGACCACCGCCCGCCGTCCCGGCGCCACGGCGTAGCGGTTGAGATAGGTCCGCACGGCGCCGGCCAGCATCACCCCTGGACGGTCGTTGTCGGCGAAGGCCAGGGGCCGTTCCAGCGCGCCGGTCGCCAGCACGATCCGCTTGGCGCGGACCTTCCACAGTCGGGCGCGCGGGCCTTCGGCGTCCGGTGCCGCGCGTTCCAGCACGCTGAGAAATCCGTGGTCGTGCTGCCCCAGCGCCGTGGCGCGGGTCAGCATGAGAACGTCGGGCAGGGCGGCGAGCCGAGCCCGCACCGTCTCCACCCATTCCAGCGCCGGGCCCCCGCCGATCTCCTCCCGCCCGCCGAGCAGGCTGCCGCCCAGCCGGTGATCGGACTCGACCAGCAGCACGCGCGCTCCGGCCTCCGCGGCGGCCAGCGCCGCGGCCAGACCGGCGGGGCCGCCGCCGACCACCGCCACGTCCGCATGGTGCCAGCGCTTGGCGTAGCGGCTGGGGTCCGGCTCCTCCGGCGCGTGGGCGACGCCGGCCAGACGGCGGATGACCCGCTCGTAGAGCGGCCACAATGTGGCGGGCGCCTTGAAGGTCTTGTAGTAGAATCCGGCGGGCAGCAGCGGTGCGGCGAGGCCGAGAAGCCCGCCCAGGTCGAAGCGCACCGACGGCCAGCCGCCCAGCCCGCGCGACACCAGTCCGGGCCGCAGCTCCACCGCCGTGGCGGCGGCCAGCGGCTCGACCAGGGCGCCGGCCCCGGTTTCCACGAAACCGTTGGGCTCCTCCACGCCGCTGCCCAGGATGCCGCGCGGGCGGTGCAGCTTGAAGCTGCGCCCGACCACCCGCACCCCGTTGGCGAGCAGGGCGGCGGCGAGGCTGTCGCCTGCGAACCCCTCGTAGGAGCGCCCGTCATGGACGACGCGCACCGGCTGTCCGCGGTCGATCAGGCCGCCGCGCGGCAGGCGGAAGGGCTGGCCGCTCATGCTGCGGACTCCGGACGGGGGGCGCCCATGGGATAGACCGCGGTGATTTCGTGGGTCACCGTGTCGCGCAGCAGGTTGAACCAGCGCCGGCAGCCGTAGAGATGGTGCCAGCGCTCCGCCTGCACGCCCTTGGCGTTGGAGCGGACGTAGAGGTATTCCGCGAAAGCCCGGTCGTCGGGCGCCTCGGCAGAGGCGGGGCGGGCGACGTGGGATTCGCCGCCGCAGCGGAATTCGCGCTCCTCGCGCGGGCCGCAATGGGGGCAGGGGATCAGCAGCATGGGTGATTCTCCCGGGCGTCAGTGCGAGACGCCGGCGGCGGCAGCTTCGTCGATCAGCCGTCCGGTGGCGAAGCGGTCCAGGCCGAAGGGGGCGGCCAGCGGGTGCGGCTCCCCCCGCGCGATGGTGGCGGCGAACACGTCGCCGGAACCAGGCGTGGCCTTGAAGCCGCCGGTGCCCCAGCCGCCGTTGAGGAACAGCCCCTCAACCGGCAGCGGGGCGATGATCGGGCTGAGGTCCGGGGACACGTCCACCGTGCCGCCCCAGCCGCGCAGCACGCCGACGCGGCTGAAGGCGGGAAACAGTTGCAGCATGTTGGCGACGCAGTCCTCCAGGATCGGCAGGCTGCCGCGCTGGCTGTAGGAGGCGTAGTTGTCGCGCGCCGCCCCGAAGACCAGCTCGCCCTTGTCGGACTGGCTGACGTAGCAGGACACCTGATTGGACACGATCACGGTGTCGAGCACCGGCTTCAGCGGCTCCGACACGAAGGCTTGAAGCGTGTAGCTGCGGATCGGCAGGCGCAGCCCGGCCATCGCCGCCAGCACGCCGGAATGGCCGGCGACGGCGATTCCCACCTTGCCGGCGCGGATCGGGCCGCGCGTCGTCTCCACCCCGGTCACGCGGCCCTTTTCGATGCGCAGGCCGGTCACCGCGCAGTTCTGCACGATGTCCACGCCGCGCCGGTCGGCGGCGCGGGCGAAGCCCCAGGCCACCGCGTCGTGCCGGGCGATGCCGCCGCGCCGCTGGATGGAGGCGCCGGTCACCGGGAAGCGCGCCGTCGGCGACAGGTCCAGCGCCGGGGCCAGCCGGTGCAGCGCCGGCAGGTCGAGCATCTCCGAATCGATGCCGTTCAGCCGCATGGCGCGGTCGCGCTGGCGCAGCGCGGTCAGCTCGTGCGCGCTGTGGGCAAGGCTGACCACGCCGCGCTGGCTGAACATGACGTTGAAGTCCAGCTCCGCCGTCAGCCCTTCCCACAGCTTCAGGGAATGTTCATAGAGGAAGGCGCTGTCGTCCAGCAGGTAGTTGGAGCGGACGATGGTGGTGTTGCGCGCGGTGTTGCCGCCGCCGATCCACCCCTTCTCCAGCACCGCCACGTTGGTCACCCCGTAGCGGGAAGCGAGGTAGTGGGCGGTCGCCAGCCCATGCCCGCCGCCGCCCACGATCACCACGTCGTAGGCCGGCTTCGGAGCCGCGTCGCGCCAGGCCGGCGCCCAGCGGCGGTGCCCGGTCAGAGCGTGCCGGGCCAGGGAGAGGAGGGAATAGCGGGTCATTTCCTATTTTCATACAGGGATAATAGATAATAGGTAGACGACCTGCATTCGAATGTGTAGAAAAATCTGCATGAGCGGCGCGCGGTATCGTTTCCGTCCCACACGGGCACCCACCGCACCGCTGCGGACATCCACATTGCGAAGGGGAACAGCGTGGCGCTCGTCGCGCAGCAGATCGTCAACGGCGTCGTCGTGGGCAGCACCTACGCGCTGTTCGCGCTGGGCTTCACGCTGATCTTCGGCGTGCTGCACGTGCTGAACCTCGCCCACGGGGCGGTGTTCATGTGGGGGGCCTTCACCGGCCTGTTCGCGGTCACGGCGCTCGGCCTGCCGCTGCCGGCGGCCTTCGCCGTCGCCATGCTGGCCGCCGGGCTGCTCAGCGTGCTGGTGGACGTGGTGGCCTTCCGGCCGCTGCGCCGCCGCGGCTCCCCGGAGTTCGCGGCGATCATCTCCAGCCTGGGGGTGGCGCAAATCCTGATGAGCGCGGCGCAGATCGCCTCGAACACCCAGGTGCAGCGCTTCCCCTTCGGCACCTTCCCGATCGTCTTCTATCAGGTGTTCGGGCTGCGGGTGTCGCTGCAGCAGATCGTCATCGCCGGCAGCGTCGCCTTTCTGGTGGCGGGGCTTCTGGGCTTCCTGTTCGCGACCAGCTTCGGGCGGCAGATCCGCGCCGTCGCCATTTCCGAACGCACGGCCAGCCTGCTCGGCGTCAACCCCGGCGCCGTGCACGCGCTGACCTTCTTCCTGTGCGGCGCGCTGGCCGGGGCGGCGGGGGTGATCATCGGCATCGCCTTCAACTCCGTCCATTTCCTGATGGGCGAGCCCTACCTGCTGCGCGGCTTCGTGGTGATCGTGCTGGGGGGCTTGGGCAGCGTGGCGGGGGCCGTCGTCGGCGGGCTGCTGTTCGGAATGATCCAGACGCTGAGCGTCGCCTTCCTGTCCTCCGCCCTCAGCGACGCGATCCTGTTCGGGCTCCTCTTCGTCATCCTGCTGCTGCGGCCGAGCGGCTTTTTCGGGACCCTGCGCCGGGAAATCCGGGTGGTGCGGCAATGATCGATTTTCTTTTCGCCCAGCAGCCTTTGGCGGAGCTGATCCTGGTGAACGCCATCCTGGCCTACAGCCAGTACATCGCGCTGCGCGCCGGGGTCTTCTCCCTGGCGACGGCGGGGCTGGCCTCTCTCGGCGCCTACACCGCCGCCGTCCTGACCGTGCGCTGGGGCGTGCCGATGCCGCTGGGGCTGGCCGCCGCGGCGCTGCGTCCGGGGGGGCGGCTGGCCTTCACGGTGGAGCGGCTGGAGGAGGGAGGGGCGCCCTGCCGGGTCAGCCCACACGGCCGCTACGCCCACACCGAAGGCCATGTGCGGGAGTGTCTGGCGGCGGCGGGGCTGACCGTCCGGCGCCTCGCCCCGGACACCCTGCGCCACGAGAGCGGCGCGCCGGTGGCGGGGCTGGTGGTGGTGGCGGCGCGTCCCTGACGGGATTCCCGCCTCCCACCAACGCCCGGGTGTCAGGCGTCCATGCCGGGGTGGCGGTAGACCATCGGCCCCGGTCCGCCCTCCTCGCCGTTCTTTTCCGGAAGCTGAGGCTGCGGCAGGGCGTGGAACTTCGGCTTGTCGGGGTCCAGCGTCTTCTCGAAGGGCAGGGTCATGGCCATGCCGGACCGGTTCCTTTCCGCCTCGCGCATCGCCTTCTGAAGCTGTTCGGCGAGCTTCCGGTCCCAGGCCAGCTTGTAATAACGCGGCTCGGCCCCGCCCTCCAGTTGCAGCCACAGATAGATCCCCTGGCCCTCCTTGATCTGGGCGCCCAGAACGGTGGCCTGGGCGGTGGCGGCCTGCGCCCATTCCATGCGGACGGGTTTCGGCTTGCTCAGCAGGTCGGACATGCCGGCGTAGGCGACGGGCATGAAGCCGATGGAGACGGCCACCGCCGACGCCTTCACCCACAGCCGGCGCGGCGCCCAGATGGCGATGGTGGCGAGCGTCGCGGCCAGCGCGACCGCGGCGACCTGGAAGTCGAGCAGTTGGGTCATGATTTCCTCCCGCTGCGCAGGGGCTTGTACAGGCTGTGCACGCTGTCGCCGACGAGATCGCCGGACTCCGTCAGCTTGAAGCGGAAGACGGTCAGTTCCTGGCCCTCCCGGTCCAACTGCACGGTGGTGGCGAGGAGCTGGCGCGCGTTGTCGCCGTCCGGACGCTTGGCGCTGACCACGATGGTGACCGGGACCGGATAGACCGCCGCCTTGTTCCGGTACAGATGCAGGTTCACCGCATATTCGCCGGGCGGGATGCCGCGGCTGTAGCTGGTCTCGTAATTCAGCTTCGTCGGGTCGGCGTTGCGGCCCAGATCGTCGCGCAGCAGATTGAAGATCACGCCGGACTTGTTGGAATAGCCGACCGGCACGTCGCCCGGCGCCTCCACCCACAGGTCCACGTCGGCGTCCAGCTCGTCGGGCCAGCGGGCCTCGACCATCACGTTGCCGGGCGGGGCGACGCCCATGGTGTCGGCCTGCTTGGCCTCCGGGCGGATGTGGGGAAGCAACAGGATGACCACCGCCACGAAGCCGCAGAGCGCCAGCGTGATGACGTCGCGGAAGACGGTGCCGGCGTCGTCCTCCTCGAACTGGTCAAGGGCCTGCATGGCGTTCCCCCACGGCGACGATCTCGGTGATCAGGTTCACCGTGGCGCCGGACAGCAGGCCGATGTTGACGTTCAGCCAGATGTTCAGGACGCCGCCGACCAGCGTGGTGTAGAGCGCCACGGCCATGCCCTCGATCAGCTTGGACACCATCGGGCCGATGGCGGCGACGTCGCCGGCCTTTTCCGGGTCCACGCCCGACAGGGCCATGATGAAGCCGATGACCGTGCCGATCAGACCCAGGATCACCAGGGTGGAGGAGATCTGCCGCACCGTGCCGATGCGCGCCGACAGCTTGAACTTCAGCGAGGATGCGGCGATCGACCTCGCCCCGGAATCCCGCCCGCGGACCTCCGCCAGATAGCGCGCGGCGCGCGACGGCACGGAGGGGTCGAATTCCTTGGCGCGGTTCAGTTCGCGGCTGGTGCGCAGGATGCGCTGCGCCGACAGTGCGAGGCCGGACAGGAACACCAGAAAGATCAGCAGGCACAGGTGGGTGCTGTCGGTGGCGACGATGGGGTCGATCAGCCCTTCCGCCCAGGCGGCCGCGAGAAGGACAAAGCCCGCGGCGTTGACGACCGCGAAGCGCAGGAGCAGCAGGTAGCGTTGCGAAACCAGCGACAGTCCGGCGGCCAACTGGCCGCCGCGGCTGCGCCGCACGGTGGGCACGAGGGAGTGAACGGGGACGTTCTGGGCGTCTTCGGCCATGGCGTCCGAAACAGCGTCCGACATCGGGCAGCCCTCCATCCAGGGAGCAGGGAGCGTTCGGACTGGCACTCCGCAACCGGCGTGCCAGCGGTTCGTCGTCGGTCTCGCCCTGTCCCGTCCCCTGTCGCCCCGACCTGTTCATGTGCTTGGCCGGATGGGATAAATCGCCCCTGTGACAAACAGGCTACCCCGAAAGCCTGCCAGCCGTTTCCTGTTCATAAATTGCTTTGGATCAACCTTTTCCAAGATTTCGGAAAATGAAACGGCTAGTTTTCAGGCAAAGCTTGGAGCTGTCCCTGATACATGCTTATTTTGTGAGCATAATTGTGCTGCAATGCAGCATGAAAATACTGCGCTGCAACAGTCATCGGAAACGCGCATGCGAATACAGAAAACCCCTTCTCCACCATTGTGGGGAAGGGGTTTGGTGCGCGGGATCGTTTGTATTCGTGCGATCAGACGTCGCGGAAATGTTCCAGCTCGCGCCGCAGGTCCGTGACCTCACGCTTCAGCGCGACCAGCCGGCCGATGTCGGGAGCCGTGCTGCGCTCTTCCTTTTCGAGTTCGTCTTCGACCTCGCGCTGCTCCTGCCGGATGATGTTGAACAAGGCTTTTCTCAACATCGTCACCTCCCGAGCTTATTTCTAAAATTTTAGCGCTTTCGGCCATCATCATCAAGGAATTCTTGGCAAGAGTCGATTCCTCATAGGTCGGCGCCGCCCCCTATGACGGGCCGCCGGCGACATTTGGCGGAGCTAACCCGGCCGGCCTTGACAACCCTTTTGCGCGTCCCCATTGGTTAACGCTCACACCTCGGGTTCACACCTCAGGCCCTTCCGGGGCCGGACGCCGCCTTTCCGATCCCGCTCGGGACTTTTGGTTTCGGCGGCCCCAAATCCTTGCGGAATCAGGGGCGAATGGAACGCAGACGTCTCCTCCAACTGGCCCTGACCGTCCCCCTCGCCGGGGCCGGCGCCGTGCTGTTCCCGCCCGCCGCGGGCGCCCAGGCCAAGCCCCGCCCGGCGGCGCGCCCGCGCCTGGTGGTGCTCGATCCCGGCCATGGCGGCATCGACCCCGGGGCCATCGGCGCCCTCGGCACCCAGGAAAAGGACATCACCCTGCACATCGCGCAGGAATTGGCGCGATTCCTGGCCCGGCAGCACAAGCTGGGGGTGCGGCTGACCCGCGACGGCGACCGTTTCCTGTCGCTGGGCGAGCGGGTGGACGCCGCGCGGGAGGCGCGGGCCGACCTGTTCGTGTCGATCCACGCCGACAGCGCGCCCAACCGCGAGGCCCGCGGCCTGTCCGCCTACACCCTGTCGGAAAAAGGTTCCGACGCCTTCGCCGCCGCGCTGGCGCACAAGGAGAACGCCGTGGACCGGCTGGGCGGCGCCGACGTGAAGGACGCCAAGAAGGCCGTCAAGGAGATCCTGCTCGACCTGACGGCGCGCCACACCCGGCACGCCGCGCTGGTGGCCCGGCACGCCATCGTGAAGGGGGCGGGGAGGGACATGCCGCTGCTGGACAACCCGATGCGGTCGGCCAACTTCGCGGTGCTGAAGGCGCCGGACGTTCCGTCCGTCCTGCTGGAGACCGGTTTCCTGTCGAACCCGAAGGACGAGGCGATCCTGCGCGACCCCAAGGCGCGGCAAAAGATCGCGCGTGTTCTTGCGCGCGAAATCGCCGGGCTGGTGACGCGCGCCCCCTTCGCCTGACCCGGATTCCTTCGCGCCCGCAGCGAGTGAAACATTCGTGCATCACCCCGGAACAAAACCACGATGAAGCACAGCACTCCCAAGATTCCCCATTGCCAACGCACTTGCGGCATGACTTTTTCCGCCCGCCCGTTCTTTCGGCGGGCCGGGGATCGGAGGCAGAGCGTGTCGGGGTTTGGCCGCCTTTGGGCGCTGGTCGGTATGGCCGCTGTCGCGGGCCTCGCGTCTGGCTGCGCGCCCCTGGTGCTGGGCGCCGCCGGAGGCACCGCCGCCATCGCGGCCAGCGAGCACCGCGGCCTGTCGGGCTTCGCATCCGACACCGAGATCAAGGCCCGCATCAACCACCTGTGGTTTCAGCACTCGCTCGATATGCACAACCGCATCGGCCTGACGGTCGATCAGGGCCGCGTCCTGCTGACCGGCCGCGCCGCCGACGCCCAGATGCGCCTCGACGCCGTGCGCCTGTGCTGGCAGGTGGAAGGCGTCAAGGAAGTCATCAACGAGATTCAGGTGGACAATGACTCGGGCATCATGGACAGCGCCCGCGACACCTGGATCACCACGCAGCTGCGCACGAAGCTCACCTTCGATTCGCAGATTCATAGCCAGAATTTCAGCATCGATACCGTCAACGGCGTCGTCTATCTCATGGGTCTGGCCACCCACCAGGGCGAGCTGGACCGAGTGATCGAGCACGCCCGCACGCTGCCGAACGTCCAGCGTGTCGTCAACTACGCCCGCGTCCTCTAGCGCACCAGGGTTTCCGCACCGCCATGGCCATCCTGCCCACCCTCGCCCGCCGTCTTGCCGCCTCCGCCGCCATGACTCTGTTCATGGCGCTGGCGGCGTTCACCGTGGCGGTGGGGGGGACCGGCAACCCGGCGGCGGCGCAGCAGCCCCAGCCGGACCAGGGTCCGGCCAACCGCCTGTTCGTCCAGGCGATGCAGATGATCCGGCAGGCGGACAACACCTACGACATCGCCGAGGAAAGCCGCTTCCTGAAGGAGGCGGACCGGCTGCTGAACGAGATCGTCGTGAAGTATCCGGACAGCGCGCTGGCCGTCCAGCTCGTCACCAACCAGTTCGTCGGCGATTTCGACTTCTTCGAGTTCCGCTCGCGCATCCGCTCGCTGGTGTGCAACGAGCCGATGACCTCGCTCTGCTTCCTGCATCGGGTGGCGGAGATGCTGCCCCCGGTGGAAACGCCGATCACCGCCGCCCGCTGGGACTGGCTGTCGCTGGCCGTGGCCTACAACACCATCGGCGACAACGCCCGGGCGAAGGAGATCATCGCCCCCTTCGTCAGCGCGGTGCGCCGCGGCGCCGCGTCCGACGGGGCGGGGCAGGATCTGTTCGTGGCCCGCGCGCTCGCCCTGATGGGGCAGAGCCAGCTCGCGCTCGACATCACCCGGCAGATCCCGGAATGCTCGACCCGCATCTACAACCTCGCCGACGTCGCGAAGGCGGCGGCGTGGCGCGGCGACATGGCGCTGGCCGGCCAGCTCGCGGAGGAGGCCAAGGCCTACGCCACCGCCCGCAATTGCAGCTGGGAGCTGGGGCTGGTCGCCCAGACGCTGCTGCGCGCCGGCAAGGAGGGGGCGGCCCGCACCCTGTTCCTGAACACGGTGGAGACGCAGTTCTCCAAGTTCCGCGAAACCAAGACCGACTGCTGCCCGCCGGAGCTGGCCGTCGCCGCGGCGGAACTGGGCGACACCAATCTTGCGCTGGGCCTGCTGCGCACCGTGCAGGACGAGAATCCCTGGACGATCCCGGCGGTCCTGGGCCGCATCGCCCGCCGCTCCGACGCCTCCGTGGCGCTGTCCTACGCCGAGCAGGTGCAGGATCTGGACATCCGCGGCGAAGCCTTCGCCGAACTGATCGAGGCGGCGCTGAAGCGCGGCGACCCGACCAGCGCCAACGAGCTGATGAAGCGGCTGACCCGTCTGGTGGACGAGTCCGCCGGGCGCCGTCCCGGACTGCTCGCCCAGAAGGCCAAGGCGGAGAAGGTGATGTACGGCGACGACCGCTGGCGCAAGAGCTTCCAGGGCTCGCTCAACGCCGCGGACCGGGCGAGCAACTTCGTCCGGCGCGACATCGGCGCCCCGCTGCTCGCTGCCCTGGTGCGGATCGAGACCGGCCTGCCGATGCTCGACTGAGCGCGGCCTTCGCGGTCCGCAGGGTTCGGCCCGGGGGATTCGGCGGGGTGACCTATCCCAGCTTCACATAGCCCCGTTCGATCACCCGCTCCGCCGCTTCGAAGACGGCCAGCATCTCCTCATAGGCGCGGCGGACGCGGGCCAGCTCATCGATGGCGGCGGCGTTGGGGTGCCGCTGCTCCGCCACCTTCAGCCCGGCGCGGAGATAGTCGGCCCGCAGTTCCGCCACCCGGACGGCCATGCGCAGGAAGGAGGTCTGGTCGAGGTTGGGAAGCTCGCGTCCCATGACCTCGCAATTGGCCTCCAGGATCGCCGCTTCCATGTTTTCCAGGAAGTGCATGATCCGGTGGCGCGACGTGCTTTCCGCCGCTTCCGGCGTCAGCAGCTTGTCGACCTTGCCCTTGGCGTATTCGCCGATGATCTTGCCGCCCATGCCCATGGCTCGCTTCTCCGGTCGGCCCAATGCCGAAACAGCGCATTGTCGCACGGGAATCCTTACCAAATGCTGCCGGAAGCGCATTCCGGCCTTCCCTCATTGCACGGTGCATCCCGCTGGAGAACATGCTAGGGAGTCAGCCTTTGTTCCCAGGCCGCAACGGTAGGAGCGCATGTCCGGCACCGGTTCCGAATACATCCTCACCATCTCGTGCCCCGATACCGTCGGCATCGTCTATGCCGTTTCGGGTTTCCTGGCCGAACGGTCGTGCAACATCATCGACAGCGCGCAGTTCGGCGACCGTGGGACCAATCTGTTCTTCCTGCGCATCCATTTCTCCGCGGCCCCCGGGGGTCCGTCGCAGGCGGAGCTGGAGGCGGCCTTCGCCGAGCAGGTGGCCGGACGCTTCGGCATGACCTGGAAGCTGCACGACGCCGGGCGGCGCCAGCGGGTGCTGATCATGGTGTCGAAGTTCGGGCATTGCCTGAACGACCTGCTGTACCGCTACCGCACCGGCTATCTGCCGATCGAGATTCCGGCCATCGTGTCCAACCACCGCGACTTCTACCAACTCGCGGCGTGGCACAACATTCCCTTCCACCACCTGCCGCTGACCAGCGACACCAAGGCCCAGCAGGAGGCCCGCCTGCTGGAGATCGCGGAGCAGGAGAAGGTCGATCTGGTCGTGCTCGCCCGCTACATGCAGGTGCTGTCCTCGGCCCTGTGCGAGCGGATGGCCGGGCGGGTGATCAACATCCACCACTCCTTCCTGCCCAGCTTCAAGGGCGCCAAGCCGTACCACCAGGCGCACGCCCGCGGCGTGAAGCTGATCGGCGCCACGGCCCACTACGTCACGTCGAACCTGGACGAGGGGCCGATCATCGAGCAGGAGGCCGAGCGCGTCGACCACACGATGACCCCCGACGACCTCGTGGCCATCGGGCGCGACATCGAGAACATCGTTCTGGCCCGGGCCGTCCGCTACCACGTCGAACACCGCGTCCTCCTGAACGGCGGGCGCACGGTGGTCTTCAAGTAAGGAGCGGTCCCTCCGTCCCGAGCCTCCGTTCCGGGCCATCAGTGCTTCATGGCGAGCGAGGCTTCCTCGGGGTGGGGGGTGAAGACGGCGCGGGTGATCGCCTGTTCGATCTGCTCGCGGGTGAAGGGCTTCGGGATCACCGGCCCCAGATGCTCCAGCCCGTGCCGGGCCAGCTCGTTGGGGAAGGCGGTGACGAAGATCACCGGCAGGAAGCGCTGGCGGCGAAGCTCCCGCGCCACCTCGATCCCGTTGTCGCCCTCGGCCAGACGGATGTCCATCAGGGCCAGCGTCGGGGAATGGCGCGCGGCGAGCGCCAGCGTCTGGTCCATCGTGGCGGCGTTGCCGCAGACGGTGTGCCCCATGCCGCGCACCGTCTCCGCCAGATCGAAGGCGATGATGGCGTCGTCCTCGACGATCAGGATGGTCGCCGTCAGCTTCGACCGCACCCGTTCGCGGGCGAAGTTCAACCGCTCCACCGCGTCTTCCGGCGCGATTCCCAGAACGCCGGCGGCGTCGGCGACCGGCAGATCCTCCAGATTGACGAGCAGGTAGAGCCGGCGGTCCATCTCGTCCAGGCTGTGCAGCGCCGCCTCGACCGGATGGGGGCCGGGCTCTCCGGCACGGGCGCCGGAGCTGTCCTGCAACTGGTTCAGGCAGCGGTACAGCGAGCCGCGCGACAGGTCGACCGACGCCGATCCGCCAGGCCCGTCCAGGTACCATTCCAGCGTGCGCGTCACCAGGGCATCTCCCTGCGCCGACGTGCCGGTCAAGGCCCGCGCATAGCGGCGCAGATAGGGCAGATGTTCCATCAGGTGGCGGGTGTTCTGATCCATGCCTTTTCCCCGTACCTCCAGCCAGAGCGGACCCCAGGGGGCGCCGGCTTGCCTGCCGCGTTGTCCGGACTTTGCCGATGGTTCCCGTCCGATCCCTTACAAAGTTAAGTTCATATGGCGCAGTTCGCGCCGTATCGGGAGAGACGACGAAAGGGTTATTCGGGATAGCTTGAAGGGGCTAAGTCCGCTCGCCGGTCGAGCGATGCCGCACCCCGTCCGCGTGGGACCGCGGTCCCTTCAGGCGCGCCACCGCCGCCCCGCCTGCCGCACATGCGAGGGGTGGCGGAACAATCGCCGTGGGGAAGATGTTGGGAGTGTCAATGGTGTGATTCCTCCCTGAACCGCCAGTGACTGCGCGGGTGGAGGCGAAAAATGGCTCAAGTCAACGGCTTGTCTGTTGTGTGAGTGCTCGTCTCCACCCCCTCTTTTACCCGGCTGAATGCCCGGTTCTTCATCCGATGGCCGCCAAAGCGATGCCCGCCAAAGACAAAACGCCCACCGCGTCGGGAGCGATGGGCGTTGCCGGTTGTCCGGAATCCGTCTCTGCGCCGGCTGGAAGGGGCGGGGCCGCCGCCCCTCCTACAGCGCCGCCTGCACGCTCTGCACGAAGGCCGGCAATCCCACCTGCCGCGTCCGCCGCAGCCGTTCGGCGCGCAGGATGGCCTGGACCGCCACGACGCTCTCCTCCACGTCGTTGTTCACGATCACATAGTCGTACTCGGCCCAGTGGCTGATCTCGTCCGACGCCTTGGCCATGCGCTGGGCGATCACCTCCGCCGAATCCTGGGCGCGGGTGTGCAGGCGGCGCTCCAGTTCGCTGCCCGAGGGCGGCAGGACGAAGACGCTGACCAGATCGTTGCGCGCGTTGGCCGCCAATTGCTGGGTGCCCTGCCAGTCGATGTCGAACAGCACGTCGCGCCCGGCGCCCAGAGCCTGTTCCACCGTGCTGCGCGGCGTGCCGTAGCAGTTGCCGAACACGCGCGCGTGCTCCAGCAGTTCGCCCTGCTCGGCCATGCGGTCGAACTCCGGCATGTCCACGAAATAGTAATCGACGCCCGGCTGCTCGCCGGGGCGCATCGGGCGGGTGGTGACGGACACCGACATGGTGATGCCGGGGTCGCGGTCCAGCAGGCGCCGCGAAATGGTGGTCTTGCCCGCCCCGGAGGGGGAGGACAGCACGAGCATCAGGCCACGCCGGGAAATCTTCGCATTCATAATATTGAGCGTCACTCGATGTTCTGGACCTGCTCGCGAAGCTGCTCGATGGAGGCTTTCAGCGACAGGCCGATGCGGGTCAGCTCCACGTCCGCGGACTTGGAGCACAGGGTGTTGGCTTCGCGGTTGAATTCCTGGCACAGGAAGTCGAAGCGGCGGCCGATGGCGCCCCCCTCCGCCAGCATGTCGCGGGCGGCCTGGATGTGGGCGCGCAGGCGGTCCATCTCCTCCCGCACGTCGGCCTTGGCGATCAGAATGGCGGCCTCCTGGGCCAGCCGCTCCTCCGGCAGGGCGGGAGCGGCGTCGAGCAGGGCGGCGACCTGGCCGCGCAGCCGCTCGCGCAGGGCGTCGGGCTGGGTGCTGGCGCAGGCGGCGGCGGCGGTGATCAGCCGTTCGATCTCGTCGAGATGGCCGTTCAGCACCGTGACCAGCCGCGCCCCTTCCGACAGGCGGGCGCTCGCCAGTTCGCCGATCAGCCGCCCGAGGTCGGCCTTCAGCGCGGCCTCCACCCGGTCCCGCGCGTCGCCCTCGTCCTCCTCCACCGGTTCGATGATGCCGCGGACGGACAGCAGCGAATCGAGACGCGGCGGTGCGGCCCCGGCGCCCTCGATTTCGCGCGCCAGCTCCAGCACCTGGGCCAGAAGCTCGCGGTTGATGCGGAGTTGGGCGACCGCCTGGCTGCGGTTGACGGTCAGGTTCAGGTTGACGCTGCCGCGGGCCAGCCGCTTCGGGATCTCCGCGCGGGCGGCAGCCTCCAGCGTGTCGAAGCCGGCGGGCTGGCGGCAGCGGATGTCGAGGTTGCGCCCGTTGACGCTCTTCACCTCGAAGGTCCAACTGTAGCCGTCGGCGTGCCCGTCCACGCGTGCGAAGCCGGTCATGCTGGAAACAGCGGAGCGTTGGGCGGGCAAAGCGGCCTCGACTACTATTTGTGGGATCGCGAGGCTCAAGTTATAGCGTCGGGCGGCGACGGCAACAAGCGTCGGGGACAGGGGGAAAAGGACATGCGCGATCCGCGCTCGATCGTCATCACCGGGGCGTCCAGCGGCATCGGGGAGGAGCTGGCCCGCGCCTACGCGGCCCCCGGCGTCACGCTGGCCCTGACCGGGCGCGACGCCCTGCGGCTGGAGGCGGTGGCGGAGCGCTGCCGCGCGGCGGGGGCCGTGGTGGAAACGGCGCTCGTCGACGTGGCGGACCGCGACGCCATGGCGGCGTGGCTGACGGCGTTGGACGCCCGCGCGCCGGTCGATCTGGTCATCGCCAACGCCGGCATCTCCGCCGGGACCGGGGGAGGCACGGAAAGCGCCGAACAGGCGCGGCGGATCTTCCAGGTGAATGTGGACGGCGTGCTGAACAGCGTCCACCCGCTGCTGCCCGGCATGCAGGCGCGGCGGCGCGGGCAGATCGCCCTGATGGCCTCGCTGGCCGGTTTCCGCGGCATGCCCGGCGCGCCCGCCTACTGCGCCAGCAAGGCGGCGGTGCGGGACTATGGCGAGTCGCTGCGCGGAGATCTGGAGGGGCAGGGGATCGGCGTGACGGTGATCTGTCCGGGCTTCGTGAAAAGCCGGATGACCGCGGTGAACCGCTTCCCCATGCCCTTCCTGATGGAGACGGACCGGGCCGCGCGGGTCATCAAGAACGGATTGGCCCGCAACAGGGCCCGCATCGCCTTCCCCTGGCCGATGGCCGCCGCCGTGTGGCTTCTGGCGGCCCTGCCGGCGGGATGGACGGACGCGCTGCTGCGGCGGGCGCCGCGTAAGAGATGATGGGCAAGGGGTGACGGGGAAGGGTTACGGTTTCGCCTTCCAATAGCCCCAGACCGAGGCCGGCGGGACGTTCAGCGGGGTGAAGCCCAGCCGCTTGCCCTTCACGCCCAAGGCGCGCTGGTTCAGCGGCGACACGAGGCCGTATGTGTAGAGCACGAAGCGTCCGCCTTCGGGAAGGATGCGGAAGCAGGCCTCCACCACCTCCTTCTGGGCGCGCATCGGCAGGTTCAGCATGGGGATGCCGATGACCACCGTGCCGACTTTGCCGACCAGCGCCGGGCCGAGCAGGTCGGCGGCCTTGCGGCAGTCGTCATGGACGACGTTCACGTCCGGATAATGGCCGCGCAGAAAGCGGGACAGGTGGTCGTCGATCTCGAAGGTGAAGATCCGGTTGCCCGGAATGCCGCGCTGGAGAAGCGCCTTGGTGATCGCGCCGGTGCCGCCGCCGAATTCCACGACGACCTGGTCCGGCCCGCACAGGACCTGTTCCCCGATCAGCCGGCAGAGGGCGCCCGAGGACGGTGTAACGGAACCCATCGAAAGGGGATTTGCCAACCAACGCTGGAAGAAAAGCCACGCGGCCGGCGGCGTCTTGCCGCTTTTTCGTTTTTCGGCGACGGTGATTTCCGTTGGTGTCATGATCGGCCTTTCGCCGTTGGCTGTTGAGCGTTTTTGCCCCGGGGCTAAACAAGCTGGAGCCTCAGGGGGTCCCGAACCTAACAATCCCTAAGCGCACTTATGTCGCATCCGGGGGCCCCCCGCAACCCACCGGACGGACTGGAGCTATGCCATAAATGCGGGATATGACGGCGCGAGCGTCAGAAGGGTTTGGCCGGCGTAGGACAGGCTGCTGGCGACCAGCGCGAAGAAGACCAGGGCGGCCACGGTGAGGGCGAGGCTGACCGCGACGGCGGCCCCGTCGCGCTCGATCAGGCCCAGAGACAGCAGGACCAGCGCGAAGCCGGGCAGCCAGCCGGTCAGCGGCAGCGGCACCACGCAGGTCAGCGACAGCAGAAGCACCAGCACGCCGAACCAGCGTTCCCCGTCAATGGTGGCGAAGCGGCTGTGGCGCGGCTTCAGCATCCTTTCGATGCCGGTCAGTCGCGGCATCGCCTTGTCGATCATGCGGGCGGCGAGCTTGTGGCTGACCGAGCGGCGCAAAATCCAGCCGGGCAGGGCGGCGCCACGCTTGCCGAAGGCCATCTGGGCGGAAAAAAGCAGGATCGGCAGGTCGAACAGGCAGGACACGCCCAGCGGAACCGGCGCGATGGTGGGCAGCGACAGGGCCAGCAGGATGGTGCCCAGCGAGCGGTCGCCCAGCGCCTGGATCAGGTCGCCCAGCGACACCCGCCCCTCCGGCAGGTTGGCGCGGAAGGCCGCCAGCACGTCGGAGGTGCGTTCCTCCGCGTCCTCGGCGGCGATGGACGGTCCGGTGAAGGCCACGTCGCGCGGCATGCTCATACGCCGGCCTCCGCCGCCGCCGTCTCATAGGCTTCCAGATGCTCCAGCCACGCCTCCTCGGCGGCGGACAGCTTCTTGTCCACCACGCCCAGGTCGATCTGAAGCTTCTGGAGCTTGTCGCTGGGACCGCTGTAGAGGGCGGGATCGGCCAGCTTCGTCTCGATCTTCCGCTTCTCCTCGGCCAGCTTGTTGACCTGCGACTCCGCGTCGGTGGCCTTCTTCTTCAGCGGGGCCAGGGCGGCGCGGGCCTCCGCGGCGGCGCGGCGCTGGTCCTTGCGGCTGGCTCCGGCGTCCTGCGCCTCGCCCCCCTTGGCGGCGGCGCGCTCGGCCCGCGCGCGGTCCAGCAGGAAGCGGCGGTAGTCATCCAGGTCGCCGTCATAGGGCTGCACCGTGCCGTCCGCCACCAGCAGAAGACGGTCGGCGGTCAGCTCGATCAGGTGGGGGTCGTGGCTGATGAGGATCACGGCGCCCTCGAACCCGTTGATCGCTTCGATCAGCGCCTCGCGGCTGTCCACGTCCAGATGGTTGGTCGGCTCGTCCAGCATCAGGATGTGCGGCGTCTCGCGGCTCATCAGGGCCAGCAGCAGGCGGGCCTTCTCGCCGCCGGACAGGTCGGCGATGCGGGTTTCCGCCTTGCTCTGCTGGAAGCCGAAGCGGCCCAGATGGGCGCGCACCTTCTCCTCCGGCGCCAGCGGCATGATGCGCTGGGTCTGCTGGATGGGGGTGATGGACAGGTCCAGCTCGTCCTGCTGGTGCTGGGCGAAGTAGCCGACGCGCAGCTTGGTCGGGCGTTTCACCTCGCCGGCCATGGCCTCCAGTCGCCCGGCCAGCAGCTTCACCAGCGTGGACTTGCCGTTGCCGTTGGCGCCGAGCAGGGCGATGCGGTCGTCCATGTCGATGCGCAGGTTGACGCGGCGCAGGATGGCGCGGTCGCCGTAGCCGATGGTCACCCCGTCCAGCGCGATCAGCGGCGGGGCCATCTCGTCCGGCTGGGGGAAGTTGAAGACGACCTCGGCATCGTCCTCCATCAGCGTGATGGTCTCCAGCTTCTCCAGCGCCTTCAGGCGGCTCTGCGCCTGGCGGGCCTTGGTCGCCTTGTAGCGGAAGCGTTCGACGAAGGCCATCATGTGCTTGCGCTTGGCCTCCTGCTTGGCCGACATGGCTTGCAGCCGTTCCATGTTGGCGCGGCGCTGCTTCAGGAACTGGTCGTAGTTGCCGGCGTAGGTCACCAGCTTGCCCTGGTCCACATGGATGGTCGTCGTGGGCACCGAGTTCAAGAGGTCGCGGTCGTGGCTGACCAGCAGGATCGTGTGGGGGTAGTTCTTGAGGTACCCCTCCAGCCAGATGGTCGCCTCCAGGTCGAGGTGGTTGGTCGGCTCGTCGAGCAGCAGCAGGTCGGGCCGCGCGAACAGCACGCCGGCCAGCGCCACGCGCATCCGCCAACCGCCCGAGAAGTCGGAGCAGGGCCGGGCCTGCGCGTCGGCGTCGAAGCCCAGGCCGGACAGGACCTGTGCGGCGCGCGACGGCGCCGAATGCGCTTCGATGTCGGCCAGCCGGGCGTGGATCTCGCCGATGCGCATGGGGTCGGTGGCCGTCTCGGCCTCCGCCAGCAGGGCGGTGCGCTCCGTGTCGGCGGCCAGCACGGCGTCGATCAGGCTGGTGGCGCCGCTGGGCGCCTCCTGCGCGACCATGCCGACCTTCATGCCGGTGGGCAGGGTGATCGCCCCGGCGTCCGTCTGGAGCTGGCCGGCGATGAGCTTCAGGAGGGTGGATTTTCCGGTGCCGTTGCGGCCGACCAGCGCCACGCGGTGGCCCTTCGACACGACCGCGGTGGCGCGGTCGAACAGCACCCGTCCGCCATAGCGGAACGTCAGGTCGTTGATGTGCAGCATATCGGCGCCGGTTTACCACGGGGACACCCCGATTTGAAGCGGGACCCGCGGGGCAACGTTTCATGGCAGCCGCGCTTGCGCCGATGTGCCGGGGATACGGCGGGAAGGAAGGGAAACACAGAGACACGGAGACACAGAGATCCGTGCGGCGGTGTGCCGGCCTTTTCCGCGAAATCTCTCTGTGTCTTCGTGTCTCTGTGGTTAAGGCAGTCGCGGGAGCCGCGCCGCCTCACGAACCGGTTGCCGTGGCGGGAAAGCGCCTATATAACCCCGCGCAACCGGCGCCCCGGCCAAACCAGCGGCGCCCATAACGCATTTCCAGCAGGAGCCCACCGCCATGGCCGTCGAACGCACCCTCTCGATCATCAAGCCCGATGCCACCCGCCGCAACCTGACCGGCAAGATCAACGCCAAGTTCGAGGACGGCGGCCTGCGCATCGTCGCGCAGAAGCGCGTCCAGCTCTCCCAGGCCCAGGCCGAGCAGTTCTACGGCGTGCATCGCGAGCGTCCGTTCTTCAAGGACCTCGTGTCCTTCATGATCTCCGGCCCGGTCGTGCTCCAGGTCCTGGAAGGCGAGAACGCCATCGCCCGCAACCGCGAGATCATGGGCGCCACCAACCCGGCCAACGCCGCCGAGGGCACCATCCGCAAGGAGTTCGCCGAGTCGATCGAGGCCAACTCGGTGCACGGCTCCGACGCTCCGGAGACCGCCGCTCAGGAGATCGCCTTCTTCTTCGCCGGCATCGAGCTGGTGGGCTGATCGCGGCCATCCGCTCCGCAGCCTTGCGCGAAGGGCCGTCCCGGTTGGGGCGGCCTTTTGCGTTTCCGGGGGGCATTTCAGGGCCTTCCGTCCGCAACTTGTCGCCCGGATGGCGTCACGGCACCGTGGACAGGCGTGACGAAGTCGAGTATTCGGGGATTCTACCGCTAGGAGTACCCCCGCCATGGAAAAACCGGACGTCAAGCCGATCGTCGCGGCCCTGCTGGAACCGCTGCCGTCCCTCGTGAAGGGCAGGAACGACCTGAGCGATCCGGGTGTGGTGGAGTTGCTGGTGCGCGGCTATGTGGACCAGTGCCTGTCGGCCTTCCAGGAGGTGCTGCGCGGCAACGTCGAGCAGGACACGGCCATCGACGCGATCAACGCGCAGGCGACGGCGCTGAACGCGGTGTTTCTGGGGACCAGCGGCTTCGACACGGTGATCGTCCACCCCTGGAACGCGGCCGACCAGCTCGGCCAGTTCCTTCAGGACACGGTGGGGTTGGATTTCCCGGCGGAGGATTGCGTGCGCGCCTCCCTGATCCATCTCGCCACCCACATCATGCACGCCATCCAGGGCGGTGCCGAGACGTGGGAGCAGCAGGTGGACGCGCTGGTCGGCGAAATGCGCGACCTTCTGCTGGGCCGCCTGCCGGACGGGGCGTAAGCGCCCCGCCGCGGCGCCGCGGCGGCTTACACCAGGAAAATCGCCATGAAGACCAGCACGGCGATCACGCCCGCGGTTCCCAGGGTCAGGAACCGCGTGAAGGCGTGCCAGCCCGCTTCGTGCCGGCGGACGACATCCTCGCTGACCGGATTGTGGCCGTGATCGGTGACCGCCATCGTCTGTCGCCTCCCCTTTTATGGTTCCGGCGCAGAATGTGGGGAGCGCTGACGGTTGCGGCAAGGGTGCCGCTTGGGGGACTCAGGCCGGCGGGTTGACGAGCGTCGGCAGATCCGGCGCCGGGCCGGACAGGATCACGCGGCCATCCTCCACGCGGGTGCGGCCTTCGGCAATCAGGCGCAGCGCCTGGGGGTAGAGCGTGTGCTCGGCCTCCAGCACGCGGGCGGACAGCCGGTCGGCGTCGTCGCCGGGCAGCACGGGAACCGCGGCCTGGGCGACGATCGGCCCCTCGTCCATCTCCGGACGCACATAGTGGACCGTGCAGCCGTGGAACCGCACCCCGGCGTCCAGCGCCCTCCGGTGCGTGTCCAGTCCCTTGAAGGAGGGCAGGAGCGAGGGGTGGATGTTGATCAGGCGGTCGTGCCAACGCTCGACGAACCAGGGCGACAGCAGCCGCATGAAGCCGGCCAGGCAGACCAGCTCCACCCCCGCGCCGCGCAGGCGCGCGTCCATGGCTTCCTCGAACGCCCGCTTGTCGCCGGGGAAATCGCGGTGGCTGACCACCGCGCCGGGAACCCCGGCGGCGGCGGCGCGCTCCAGCCCATAGGCGTCGGCCTTGTTGGAGAGCACCAGTGCGATCTCCGCCGGAAAATCCGGGGCGGCGCAGGCGTCGATCAACGCCTGCAGATTGCTGCCGCGCCCGGAGATCAGGACGCCGACCTTCAAGGCGGATGCCTTCAGGCCGCCCATGCCGCGTCCATGCCGGTGACGGTGACGCGGGCGCCGCCGTCCTTGACCGCATGGACGGTGCCGACGGTGAAGACCGTCTCGCCGCCCTGGGCCAGGATCTCCGCCGCCTGCTGCGCCTTGTCCGCCGGGACCACGACGACCATGCCGAGACCGGTGTTGAAGGTGCGCGCCATGTCCAGCGGGGTCAGCCCGCCCGTCTTCATCAACCAGGAGAAGACCGGCGGCAGCGGCCACGCCGACGCGTCGAGCGTGACGCCCAGCCCGTCCGGAAGGACGCGCGGGATGTTCTCGATCAGGCCGCCGCCGGTGATGTGGGCCATCGCCCGCACCGTGCCGGCGCGCACCGCGGCCAGCGTGCTCTTCACGTAGATGCGCGTCGGGGTCAGCAGGGCCTCGCCCAGCGTCTTCGAGCCGTCCCAGGGGCAGGGCGAGTCGTAGCCGAGGCCGGACGTCTCGACCAGCTTGCGGACCAGCGAATAGCCGTTGGAATGCACGCCGGATGAGGCGAGGCCGAGCACCACGTCGCCGTCCTGGACGGTGGCGCCGGTCAGGGCGTCCTGGCGCTCCACCGCGCCGACCGAGAAGCCGGCGAGGTCGTAGTCGCCCTCGGCGTACATGCCCGGCATCTCCGCCGTCTCGCCGCCGACCAGCGCGCAGCCGGCCTGGCGGCAGCCTTCCGCGATGCCCGCGACGATGGCGCGGCCCGCGGCGACGTCCAACTTGCCCGTGGCGTAATAGTCGAGGAACAGCAGCGGCTCCGCGCCCTGAACGACGAGGTCGTTCACGCACATCGCCACGAGGTCGATGCCCACCGTGTCGTGCCGGTTGGCCAGGATCGCGACCTTCAGCTTGGTGCCGACGCCGTCCGTGGTGGCGACCAGCAGCGGGTCGTGATACCCGGCCGCGCGCAGGTCGAACAGCGCACCGAATCCGCCCAGCCCGGCGTCGGAGCCCGGGCGCGCGGTGGAACGGGCGAGCGGCTTGATCGCGTCAACGAGCGCGTTGCCCGCATCAATGTCCACGCCGGCCTGCTTGTAGGCGTCGGACGTGTTATTAGACTGGGTGCTGATGGTATCCTCGCTTGGGCTGAGCTATATACCTGGGCCACCTGAACCGGGTCATTTTGGGCCGGGTCATAAGGGAACGGGCCGAACATACTCGAATCGGAAGGCTTTGCAATGCTCCACCGCCGCCATGCGCCGCTGTTTGCGGGCTTCGCCGCCATCACCGTGGCTCTGGCCCTTCAGGCCGGCCCCGTGAAAGCGCAGGTGCCCGGTGCCGCTCCACCCGCGGCGGCGGCCCCGGCGGCGCCCGCGGCCGGTCCGGGGGCGGTGCCCGCGGTGCCGGCGGCGGACCCCTTCACCGTGTCGGACGTGAAGGTGGACGTCAGCGCGGCCAACGCCAACGCCGCCCGCGACCAGGCGATCCGCGACGCGCAGGTGAAGGCGTGGGCGGAGCTGTACAAGCGCCTCGTCCCCTCCGCCACCGCGGTGCCGCGGGTGTCGGAGATCGAACTCGCCCGGCTGGTCCAGGGCTTCGAGATCGACGACGAGAAGGTGTCGGCCACCCGTTATCTCGGCAGCATCACCGTGCGCTTCCGCCCCGCCGCCGTGCGTGAGACGCTGGCCGGCGGCGGCCAGCAGTATGTCGAGCCGCCGGCCCGCCCCTATGTGATCCTGCCGGTCACCGTCGTGGACGGGCGCCCCGTGCTGTGGGAGGACCGCACCGGCTGGCGTGAAGCCTGGGAAGGCCGGCAGGCCGGAGCCTCCCTGGTGCCGCTGGTGGTGCCGGACGGCGAGCTGGCCGACATTTCCGCCATCGGCGTGAACGAGGCGCTGGCCGGCGATCCGGAGGCTCTGGCCCGCATCGGCCAGCGCTACAACGCCGGGGGCGTGGTCGTCGCCAAGGCCGACCTGCCGGCGGGCGGGCCGGATCTCGGGCGCCCGCTGGCGGTCGAGGTGACCCACTACACCCCCGACGGCGCGCGGGACCAGCAGACGGTCAACGTGAAGGCGGACATGGCCGACCGGGCCGGCGACTTCCTGACCCGGGCGACGACCTTCGTGTCCGCCGCCATCGACGAATCCTACCGCCGCGACAACACCGTGGCGAGCGGGCCGGAGCAGGCGACGCTGGTGCGCGTCCCGCTCAGCAGCCTCAACGACTGGGTGGAGACGCGCAAGCGGCTGGGCATGGTCAACGCCGTCACCCGCACCGACGTGCTGTCGATCAGCCGGTACGAGGCGTTGGTGTCGCTGACCCACCGCGGCGACGTGGAACGGCTGCGCCAGGCGCTGGCCCGCCGTGACCTGGGCCTCGCCCGCACCGGGGCGGTCAACGCGCCGGTTCCGGCCCCGGCGGTTTTGGGCCAGCCGGTTTTGGGCCAGCCGGTTCCGCCGGCCGCGCCGGCGCCGGAATGGCAGCTCCAGGTGCTTCCGAAGAGCGCCGGGGCCTCGCAGGCTCAGCCCGCCGCAGCC
>NZ_JAUJFI010000092.1 GCF_030849505.1 Azospirillum isscasi
CGCCGTCCTCAAGGGCACCGACGTCGACCAGCCGCGCAACCTCGCCAAGTCGGTCACCGTCGAGTAACGCGGACCGCTCGAAGAAAAAGCCCCCGTCCTTCGGGCGGGGGCTTTTTCACGTCCGCTCCTGGAAGGCCGGTCAGGCCGCCCAGTGGCGCTTGGGGCCGACGTCCACATGGACGAAGTTGCTTTCGGGATAGTAACCCACCCCGCCCCCGCGCAGGCTCAACGCCGCCCGTTGCAGGGTGCGCAGCGGCAGGCCGGGGACCCGCAGGTCGATGGCCTTGCCCTGCATGTGGAAGCTGTTCTGGGCCACGCCGCCGCCGTCCTGATCGCGCAGCCATGCGTTGGTCTCCGGTGAGCGGTAGCCGGAGATGATGTGCACCGGGTTCTTGCTGCCGACCTTGCGCGTCAGGGCGTGCAGCAGATCCAGCAGCTTCGGGTCGATGGGATGGACGGCGCCGGTGCGGTGGTCGCGCAGCAGATGGTTGATCTCGCGCAGACCGTCGCGCTGGTAGCGGCCCTTGGCCCAATATTCGGTCCGCACCCGTTCCCCGGTGTGCAGGTTGAGGAGGACCAATTGTCGCGGCGGGGCGCGCAACGCCGCCTCCGACACCTCCGGCGCCATCACCATACCCGCGGCGGCGGTGGCCAGACCGATGCGCAACAGTTCCCGCCGGCCGAGCTTGGCTGCTGGGGTCGGTTGGAATTTCGCCTCGGTCATCATGCCTCCATGGGGTCCCGAACGGAGGTGGCGGACACACCACCCCCTTTTTGTCCGATGACTTTTGGCGGCAGAGCCCCCGCTTGTGTCAAGAAACCAATGGTTAACGTTTAAGAAACTGCCGTATTTCCTGGGCTTGCCGGACCGGGAAGCCATCCGTCGGAACGGCGGGCCGCCAGGTTACAGGGGTGAAACACAACGGGCCGTGATCCCGATTCGCCGGGGCTCCGCGCCCGTTCGGGACAGACCGTGACAAGACCGGGGAAAAAAGCGGCAACCATAAGAGGTACTGCTGTGAACTGTACCGTTTAGCCTTCGGTAAGGAATCCACCCCCATAGTTTGGATAGTGAAAACAACCCCCGTCAGATTCCTTCCCGTGCCCCCCGTCGCCACAGCCCCTGCGCCGGCCCCCTCCTACCTTCGGCCCGATCAACTGGCCGAGGTTCTGGACCGGCATGCCCGCTGGATCAAGGGCCAGCCGGGCGGCGTGCGCGCCAATCTGGCGCTGGCCGACCTGGAGGGCGCCGACTTGTCGCAGCGCGACCTGCGCGGCGCCCGGCTGGTCGGGGCGAAGCTGGCGCGCTGCCGGCTCAGCGGCACCAATCTGGCCGGCGCCGACCTGTTCGGCGTGGACCTGCGCGACGCGGACATCACGCGCGCCAACCTGATGCAGACGGACCTGCGCGGCGCCCGGCTGCGCGCCGCCGATTTCTCGAACGCCAATCTGCGCGGCGCCGACCTGCGCGCCGGAACGCTGGAGCCGGGAGGCACCGCCCGCCGCGGCACCGGGCCGGACGCCCAGGACGCCGAAACCACCCGGCAGACGCATCGCACCGCCCTCGCCCGCCTCCAGGGCGGCGCCACGGCGGAGGGCGGCATCCCGACCGACCTGACCGGCGCGGTGCTGGCCGGCGCCAACCTGACGGAGGCCGACCTCTGCGGGGCGGTCCTTCAGAACGCCGACCTGACCGGGGCGGTGCTGACCGACGCCAACCTGTCCGGCGCGCGGCTCAACGGCGCCAACCTGACCGGCGCCCTGCTGGGCGGCGCGACTTTCGACAACGCCGATCTGGTCGGCACGCGGATGGTCGATTGCGATTTGTCGCAGGCCAAGCTCGGCTCCGCCTGCATGACCCGCCCCATCGACAGCATGGGGTCCGAGATCCAGCGAGCGATCTTCGACCATGAGCGCTGGATCGACAGCTTCGGCCAGCGCGGCGAGCGGGCCGAACTGGACGGCACCGACCTCAGCCGCGCCGACCTGCGCCGCGTCAACCTCAGCGCGGCCTCGCTGCGCGGAGCCAACCTGTCCGACGCGGCGCTGACCGGCGCGCGGCTGATGATGGCCGACCTGTCCGGCGCCAACCTGGAGCGCGCGAACCTGATGGGGGCCGACTTGTCCGGCGCCAATCTCAGCTTCGCCCGGCTGACCGGAGCCGACCTGACGCGGGTCAATCTCGGCCCGGCGGAGATCAAGGACCCCAGCGGACGGCCCACGGGCCGCTCCTGGGCCGCCAACCTGATGGGCGCCGACCTGCGGCAGGCAATGCTGACCGATTCCCGCATGGTCCAGGCCAACCTGACCGACGCCGATCTGGAGAACGCCGACCTGGACGGCGCGGATCTGGCCGGCGCGAAGCTCCAGCGCGCGCACCTCAAGGGCAAGGCCCCGCGGCGGCGCTGAGCCCGCCCTTTTCCTCCGGCAACCGTCATCATCCCGCAAAGGAACGCGGCGCATAGTGCGGCACCTCGATCCGCCGGACGGTCCGCCATGCCCACCACCCTTCCCCGCCGCGGCGCCCTGCGCCTTCTGCCCGCCTTCCTGCTCGCCCTGTTCGTCCGCCCCGCGCGGGCCGGGGACCCGCGCCTGTCCGAAATCTGGCGGTGCGGCGGCGGCGATTGCCCCGGCTACGAATACCACCCACGCGACGGCGACCCGGAGCACGGCGCACCCGCCGGGACAGCCTTCCAGGATTTGCCGGCGGACTGGTACTGCCCGCGCTGCGGCGCCGGAAAGCCCGATTTCCGCCGGATGGGCGATTGACGGAAATTACCCTTGCCTTTTGCCGCGTCATAAGAAAATATTGCGGTCATGGATGATACAGACCGTAAAATCATAGCGCACATTCAGGAAGACGGGCGCGCGTCCTACGCCGACATCGGGGCGGCGGCGGGGCTGTCGGTGTCCGCCGTGAACGAGCGGCTGAAGAAGCTCCAGGCCGGCGGCGTGATCCAGGGCTGGGGCGCGCGGGTCTCCCCCAAGGCCGCCGGGCTGGACGTTCTGGCCTTCGTGGAGGTGCTGCTGGACCGCCCGGAGCATGACGCGCCCTTCCGCGACGCCATGCGCGCCACCCCGGCGGTCCAGGAATGCCACCACGTCACCGGGGACTGGTCCTATCTGCTGAAGGTGCGCGTGGCCGACACGGACGCGCTGGAGCGCTTCCTGTCGGAGCGGCTGAAGGCCCTGCCCGGCGTGGCGCGTTCCCACACGGTGATCGCGCTGTCGTCCGTCAAGGAGACGCCGGTCCTTCCCATGGATTCAGACTGACCCATCCGGAGCGTCCATCATGGACACCCTGCCGGCCCTGCTGAAGGGCCTGATCATCGGTTTCAGCATCGCGGCCCCGGTCGGGCCGATCGGGCTTCTGTGCATCCGGCGCACCCTGGCCGACGGGCCGGCGCCCGGCTTCGTCAGCGGGCTGGGCGCCGCCAGCGCGGACGCGGTCTATGGCGCCATCGCCGGCTTCGGCGTGGCCCTGGTGACCGACGCGCTGATCGGGGCGCAGGTGGCGTTGAAGCTGGTGGGCGGCGTGATGCTGCTGTGGCTCGGCTGGAGCACCCTGCGCGCCCGTCCGGCGGAGCGCCCCGCGGACGCCCGCGGCGGCGCCGGTCTGGCCGGGGCCTACGCCTCCACCTTCGCGCTGACTCTCGCCAACCCGGCGACGATCCTCAGCTTCGCCGCGGTGTTCGGCGGGCTGGGCGTTTCGGCGGCCGGCGATGGGAACAGCACCGGCGTGGCCGCCCTGCTCGTCGCGGGCGTCTTTGCCGGTTCGGCCTTGTGGTGGCTGGGACTCAGCGCCTCGGTCGGGGCGTTTCGGCGCCGGGTCACGCCCGCCGCCATGCTGTGGATCAACCGCGCCTCGGGCGCGGTGCTGGGAGGGTTCGGGATCGCGGCCCTCGCCTCGCTTCTGTGAGCGGGCGGAATGCGCCGGTCACCCGGAAGAAATCACAGAAGGATCGTCACCGGGCCGCCCAGCGCGACGGCGGCGACGATCAGGATGGCGACCGCCGTCAGCTTTTCCGCCGCCGACCAGCGCTGCCAGTCCTTTTTGAAGCTCTTGAGTTCCTGGGCCATGGCAACCTCCGCCATCCCTGATTGTCCGTGCTGAAAGCGACATTGGACGTTTCCAGTTGATGTTTGGTTAACGTCACCCGGAAACTCTTTCTTCCATTCAGATGCCACAGGTAATCGGAAGAGAATTTGATACAAGTCAAATAGAAGGCAAAAGCGGGTACAATTTTCGGCATCCCCCGTGAGAGTCCCTCGCGGCGCGTTCCGCGTCCCCCGGATGGAAGGGTTCCCACCGGCGGCCCGGTACCCCAAATCCCTTTGGATACCCATCGACGCGGCGGCGCCAGGGCATGCTTTCCCAGGACAAACCTGACCAAGCCCATACAAAACACGAGGTGCTGGCGGTGAGCGGACTGAAGATCGGACTGGCCCTGGGCAGCGGGGCGGCGCGCGGCTGGGCGCACATCGGCGTCCTGCGCGCGCTGGAGGAGATAGGGGTCGAGCCCGACGTGATCTGCGGCACCTCCATCGGCGCGGTGGTCGGGGCGGCCTATCTGACGGATCAGCTGGACGAATTGCAGGTCTGGGCGCAGAGCATGGGCTGGCTCGGCATGCTGGGGATCATCGACCTGACCTTCCGGCGCGGCGGGCTGCTGGCCGCCGACCGCACCTTCGACCGCTTCCGCAATCACCGGACGGAAGTCACCATCGACCAGCTCCACAAGCCCTTCGCCGCGGTCGCCACCGACCTCGGCACGGGGCGGGAGATCTGGCTGCGCGACGGGCCGCTGCTCAGCGCGGTTCAGGCGTCCGCCGCCATGCCCGGCCTGTTCCCGGCGGTACGGCGCGACGACCATTGGCTGGTGGACGGGGCGCTGGTCAACCCGGTGCCGGTGTCGCTCTGCCGGGCGCTGGGGGCCGACGTGGTGATCGCGGTCAACCTGAACAGCGAATTGTCGCCGCTGAGCCGCCCCTCCGGACGCGGGGCGGCGAAGCTGCGCAAGGCGGCGGAGGCGAAGCCTGTCCAGATGCAGCCGGCCCAGATGCAGCCAGCACACACCGTTGCGGAAGCGGCGATGGCCCCGGCGGGCGACGCGACCTCGCCGGTTTTCACGACCCTGACGTCCCAGATCGCGTCCTGGATGGGGCGGCGCCCGGCGGCGCGCACGCGGTTCCTCGCCGACCAGTTGGAGCGCACCCCGGCCTCCAACGTCCCGCCCAACGTGATGGACGTGATGGCCGGGTCCATCGACATCATGCAGGACCGCATCACCCGGTCCCGCTTGGCCGGCGAGCCGCCGGACGTGCTGATCGCGCCCCGCCTCGCCCACATCGGCATCCTGGAGTTCGACCGGGCGGAAGAGGTGGTGGAGATCGGCCACGCCGCCGCCTCGATCCTCAAGCCCGCCCTGGAGCTGGCCCTCAGACGGGCGTAGACGCCGTCAGAACGGACCCGCCGGCCACATCCAGGTCAGCTCGTGCTTGTTGTGGTGCAGGTGCAGGACCCGCCCGCCGGGGATTTCGGCAAAGGCGCGGGCCGTCTCGTGGTCCGTCTCCGCCTGGAATTTCAGCGTGCAGATGAAGCGCTTGGCCAGCCCGCTGTCCATCCACTGCCGCACCAGACGCAGCAGGCGCGTGGGGTAGCAGATCACGTCGCAGCACAGCCAGTCCACCGGCCCGACATCCTGAGGCTTCAGGCCGAAGGCGCTCTCCTGGCGGAACTCGATGCGCGGCAGGGCGGCGATGGCCGGGTCGAGCGGCGCCTTGTCCACGCTGACCACGCTGGCGCCCAGCTCGTGCAGCACCCAGCTCCAGCCGCCCGGGCAGGCGCCCAGGTCGATGCAGCGGTCGCCCGGCCCCGGCTGCTCCCCGAACAGGGTCAGCGCCTCCCACAGCTTCAGATAGGCGCGGTTGGGCGGCACGGTCCGGTTCTCGACGAAGGTGACCTCGCCATGGCGGTAGGGGCTGGAGCAGCGCGCCGCCGCGACGATGGTCTTCTCGTCCAGCAGCGTCCAGGACCCCAGCGGCGCCGTCGGCAGCGGCGACGGGAAGACCACCGGCTTGGCCGAGACGTGCGGCAGGTTTTCCTGGATCAGGCTGGCGCGCCGATGGTGGCGCAGCGACCAGTGCGCCCAGTTCCGCTGGATGGAGCGCAGGGCCCGCGCCCCCTCCTTGATCGAGGCGAACTCGATCCGCACCGGGTCGTGCCAGACGTTCTGCGCCCAGGCGGCGGGGCGCGCCGGCCCGTCGGCGAAGACCAGCCGGTCCTCGACCGCCGCCACGTCCCCCAACTCGGCCACGAGATCCTGCACGAAGCCCTCGGGCGCCAGATAGATGGTCTGCCCCAGGGGGGTGTGCCCCGGCGCCGGATGGACGGACGAATGGTCGGATGAGTCGGTCATGCAGAGGGGCTAGCCTCCCTGGCGTGCGATTGCAAGCGCGCTCAACGCAATCCATGGCCGCTGCCCAAGCCGTACCCCATCCGGGCGGGCTGTGACATTCCGCCGCAAACCGCTCAAATTTGGCTGTCATGATTCAGATCAATTGACAATCATTCTCAGTCGCAGCACATTCGCATCAGCAAGACCGCACAACACGCACCGCTGCCGGGGGCCCATGTACGTCTGCATCTGCCACGCGCTGAACGACAAGCAGGTTACCAAGGCTCTTGAAAACGGCGCACGCACGCCGGCCTCCGTCTTCCGGCATTACGAGCGTCAGGTCCAATGCGGCAAATGCGTTCCGATGATGCGGGACATGGTGCAGAGCCACTGCGCGAACCAGTGCCCGAGTTGCCCCAGCCACGCTGCGGCGCATCACCCGGCCCCGCTGCCGGAACCCGCCAACGCCGAGAGCTTCCCCTACGGCATCGCGGCGGAGTGAAACGGGCCGCCCCTTCCCTTCTTTTCAAGTTCCCGGAACACCAGTCCGCGGCCCGGTGACCGGCTGACGCGACAACAGCCGTACCGCCGCCGTCGCCGGCCCGTTTAATCCAGGCGCCGACCGGATTATTTCGGGGCTCGACGGCTCTTTCCGCACTGTTTTGCTTCCACTTGGCGCCGAATGGGTCCTTCCATTAGGCTGCGACAAATCGCCATAGCCTTATACTCCTGGCCCGCTTGACGGGGCGGGACCGATGGTGCAGAAAGAATCCAATCGGACCCAAGAAATCCGAAACATTCGGAGCGACATAAAAACGCTCCCACTGGGTAAGACACACAAAACTTCAAGTCCTTGGGAACTGGAAACGTCTTTCATACGTCTATGAAAGGCCAACCGGTTGGATTTCTTATTTTGGCGTCGCAGCAAAGACGTTTTTGCAATGCATCATGCTTTTTGGGAAAGCATGTCCCGGTGCGCGGCACCATTCCGGAACACGGGCCGGACATCCGGGAGAACAGGACCCAAGCGACCCGAAGGGAGGAGTGAGAGATGAGCTGCCGCAATCGGCATGCCCATGACGCCAAGTGCCGTGACCTGCTTCGGGCAACCGCCGACCGGTTGGACCGGCTGCGGTCGCAGGTGGAGAGATCCAGTCCCGATGCTTGCGAAACCATGAGCCGGGAAGAGATGGAACGCACGCTGGACACCCTGCGCGGCCAGCGCAACCGGCTCTCCGCCCGCGTCGAGGCGGCGCGCATCGCCACCGACGACGCTTGGCCCTTCGCCCGCGCCATCGCCGATCAGGCCGCGGAGGAGCTGGTCGCCGGGCTGGACGGCATGGACGCCCGGCTGAAGCGCGTGGCGGCCTGACGGCGCCCGCCCTCACTCCGCCTTCTGTGCCGCCGCTTTCTGCGCTTCTGCCTTCTGTGCCAGGATGACGCGGTTTTCAGAGGGCGGAGCGCCCGGCAGGACGATCCTCACCACCGTGCCCTCCCCCGCGGCGCTCAACAGCTCCAGGCGCCCGCCATGGGCCTCCACGAACCGCTTGGCGAGCGGCAGCCCCAGCCCGGTGCCGGACTGCGCCTTCGTCATGTAGCTGTTCACCTGCCGGAAGGGCTCCAGAGCGATCTGGATGTCCTCCGGCGACATGCCGATGCCGGAATCGGCGACGGTCAGCGTCACGCTGCCGCCCTCCCCGGGCACCGCCTCCACACGCACATGGCCGCCCGCCGGCGTGAACTTGATGGCGTTGGACAGCAGGTTCAGAACGGCCTGCCGCAGCCTGATGTTGTCGGCGACCACCATCAGGCCGGGCTCGACGGGCGCACCCTCGATCCGGACCCCCTTCTGTTCGGCAAGCGCCTCCATCAGCTCCAGGCACTCGCCCAGCAGGACGGCCACCGGCACCGGCTCCGGATACAGATCGAGACGCCCCGCCTCCACCTTCGCCATGTCCAGCACATCGTTGACCAGCGACAGCAGATGCTGGCCGGAGGCGTGGATGCTGGCGATGTACTCCTGATGCTTGGGCGGGCTGGGTCCGAACAGGCCGGACAGCAGCGCCTCGCTGAAACCGATGATCGCGTTCAGCGGGGTGCGCAGTTCGTGGCTCATGTTGGCGAGGAAGTCGGACTTGGCCCGGTTGGCCGCCTCCGCATGCTCCTTTTCCGCTTCCGCATGTTCCTTCTCCGCTTCCAGCCGGCGGCGCTGCTCCGCCTGCATGGCCTCGCGGGCCTCCCGAGCCTCGCCCTCGGCGTAGCGGCGGCGGCGGACGTGGCGCGTCACCACCAGCGACAGCACCAGCGTCGCCAGACCGGCGCCCGCCGCACCGGCCAGGATGGTGGTGCGCGTCCGGTTCAGCCGGCTGCTGACCAGCTCGAACGGGACGGCCACGACGATGGACCAGCCGGTCTGCTGCGACCGGTGGACGAGGATCAGCGCTTCCTCCCCCTCCCGCGTCGTCCCCGAGAACAGGCCCGGATGCTGCTCCAACAGCCGAGGCACGAGCTGGTCCGACACCTTCTGGCCGACATGAAGCTCGGAATCGCGGGATCTCGCGGCGATGACCAGGGCCGGGTCCACGACCGACACCGTCCAGGCCGGCGGCAGCCCCGACCCGCGCAGCACGGCGTCCAGCCCGTCCAGACCGATCGCCAGCGACAGGAGATGGCGGACGGGCTGGCCCGCCCCTCCCTCCGGGTCCAGGATCGGGGCGCGGACGATCAGGGCCGGACGCCCCGGCGGCCCGCCCGGGGGCAGCACCCCGCCGACCACCGTCCGGCGCGTGGCGGCAACCTTCCGCGTCACCTCGTCCAGCCGCGGCGGCGGCAGCGGGACCCCCAGAGGGAATTGGGTGTGAAAGCGCAAGGTCAGGCTGTCCACCTCCACGAGCCCGACGGCCAGCCAGCCCGGCTGGCTGCGCACCGCCTCGATCGCCTGGGCCTTCAGCAGCGGCAGGTCGTCCACGGCACCGCGGCCCAGCGCCGCCAGCAGCTCCAGCGGGCGGGCCTTGCTTTCCAGCTCCCGGTCGATGGCGACCATCACGGAGCGCGCCTGCGCCGCCAGCTCCGCCGCCAGCACGTCCTGTTGCCTGAGATCGAGAATCCAGACCACGGCCGCCAGGAACAGCAGCAACGGGGCGATGGCGGCAAGCCCAAGGCCAAACGTCGATGAGGGCAGGCGCAAGGCACTCTCCGGCCGTTGACGGAAACGGATTGGCGTCCGGACTGGAAAAGGAAAAGCGGCGCGCTTCCCAGTGCATTGGTTCGCCCGCATCCGTCCGCCTGTCAAGCCCGTCGGTCGCCCCGACCCATCCTCACCCCACAGCCGCCAGAATGCGAGCGAGTTCCACCGCCGTCTTCACGCCCATCTTCTCGAAGACGTGGGCGCGGTGCACCTCGACCGTGCGCATGCTGATTCCCAGCTCGTCGGCGATGACCTTGTTCAGCTTGCCGGCCACCACCAGCTCCATCACCTGCCGTTCGCGCTGGGTCAGGGTCGCCAGCCGGGCGGCCACGCCGGCCTGCCCGGCCTGCCGCTCGCGCTCCCCGGCGTCGAAGGCCAGCGCCTCGATCACCCGGTCCACGAGGTCGTTGTCGTTGAAGGGCTTCTCCACGAAGTCGCGGGCACCCTTCTTCAGCGCCGACACGGCGATGGGCACGTCGCCATGGCCGGTCAGGAACAGCACGGGCATCCGGCAGCCCATGGCGCTCAGCCGGTCGAACAGTTCCAGCCCGCTCATCCCCTCCATGCGGATGTCCAGCAGGAGGCAGCCGGCCATGGCGGGGTCGTAGTCGGCCAGGAACGCTTCCGCCGACGGCCAGGAGGCCACCGGCACGTTGCGCGACTGGAACAGCCAGCACAGGGCGTCGCGGATCGCCTCGTCGTCATCGACGATGTGCAGCTTCGGCTCACACATCGGCCGCTCCCGCATCGCGGGATCCGGCGGCGTCCACCCCCGTTTCCGACAGGACCGGCAGGGAGAACAGGAACACCGTGCCGCCATCCGGAGCAGGCTCGAACCACAGGCGGCCCTGATGGTGCTCGATGATGGACCGGCAGATGTTCAGGCCCATGCCCATGCCCTCGGTCTTGGTTGTGAAGAAGGGAGAGAACAGTTTTTCCGCATTTTCGGGGGAAATGCCACAACCGCGGTCCCGGATGCGCGTCAGCACCCCGCCATCCACCGCCTGCACCATGATGCCGAGGCGGCGCCGGTCGCGCCGGGTCGCCGCCATCGCCTCGATTCCGTTGCGCATCAGGTTCACCACCACCTGCTGCAGCAGGATCCGGTCGGCCATCACCGCCGGCAGGGCGCCGCGCGTCTCCAGCACCAGCTTCACCCCCTGCTGGCGGGCGTCGGCGTCCATCAGCGCCACGCAGTCCTCCAGCACCTGCGCCAGACAGCACGGGGCGACGTTCGGTTCGCTCTTGCGGACGAAATCGTGAATCCGCCGGATGATCTGGCCGGCGCGTTTGGCCTGCCCGGACAGCTTGTCGAGCGCCGTCGCCAGCTCGTCCGGCCGGATGCTGCCGGCCTGAAGGCGGTTGAGGCAGCCGGTGCAGTAGCTGGCGATGGCCGACAGCGGCTGGTTCAGCTCATGCGCCAGGGTGGAGGCCATCTCGCCCATGGTGATGAGGCGCGCCGTCTGCTGGAGCCGCTCCTGCTGCTGGCGGGCCAGCTCCTCCGCCCGCTTGCGCTCGGTGATGTCGAGGACGGAGCCCATCCAGCCGGTGTGGCGCCCCTTGGCGTCGATCAGCGGGGCCTCGTAGATCAGCGCGTCGAACCGCTCGCCGTTGGCGCGGCGGAAGCGCAGCTCGAACCCGTTGGCCGGCGCGTTGCCGGCCAGGACGGCGCGGAAGACCTCCTCGGTGTGGGCGAGATCCTCGGGCAGCCAGTAGGGCATGACCGGCCCGGCGCCCACCAGCTCCTCCGCCGTCCAGCCGACCATGCGGCAGAAGGCCGGGTTCACATAGATGATGCGCCCGTCCAGGTCGCGGGCGCGCATCCCGACCGTCAGGCTGTCCTCCATCGCCTTGCGGAAAGCGTGCTCGGCGCGCAGGGCCTCCTCCGCCCGGATGCGCCGGGCGATGTGGCGGCGCACCGCCCACAGGCTCCACAGGGCCGAGACGGTCAGCGCGAAGATGGCGGCGATCAGGATGTTGCGCCCGACGTTGCCGGACACCTGATGCAGCGTGGCGACCAGCGTCAGGCCGTGCCCCGGCGGGTCGAAGGGCAGAATGTGGCTGCGCCGCGGTTCCGGCATCGCGATGCGCGACTTCGTGCCCAGAACGGCGCCGTAGGGGTCGATCACCTCCAGTTGGTAGCGCTGGGCGAACCACCAGGGGACATGGTGGGTCAGCAGGGCGTCGATGGACAGCACGCCGGCCAGCGCTCCGGCGAACTCCTGACCGCGGAAGATGGGGATGACGATCTCGAAGGCGGTGTCCGTCCCGCCCAGCCGGTAGGGCGCGGAATAGGTGCGCCGTCCCGAGGACCGGGCGATCAGGAAGGCGTCGGTGCGCGGGCTGGGGCCGAAGGCGTCGTCCAGGACCGGACCGTCGTCCACCGGCGGTTCCGACAGCACCGGGCGTCCCTGCGGGTCCAGCCGCACCACCCGCTGGATGGCCGGGTTGGCGGTGACGACGTGGCGCGCCATGGTCGTGAAGGTCACCGGGGTGGCGTCGGCGCGCCCCAGGGATTCGGCGAGATGCTGCAGCTTCTCCTCGTCGGAGGTGAGCTGGAAATGCAGGTTCTGCTCCACCCACAGCACGTCCTTGATGAGGGTGAGAGTCTCCTCCTCCCGCTCGCTGCGGTGGAGCACCCACAGGAAGACGCCGAACAGGAGGACCACCAGCGCCATCGCGACGATGGGCATGGCTTGCACCGGGCCGCGGTGGCCGAGGCCGGACACGGCGGTGGCCACGCCGTTCGTCATGGGGGGCAGAGGTGTCGGCACGGCAACCAATGTGTCACGTTCACAGCTACGGATTTCCACAATAGCGTCAGGGGCGAAATTATCGAACAATGAAAGAATATCAAAGGCCGGACTATCAGTCTGTCCAACAACAAGTGGAGGATGACCCCTATGAAGCTCGTTTCGCTGCTGTGCGCCACCGTCGCCGCCGGCTGCATGATGGCCGCCACCGCCGCCACCGCGCAGGAGCCGATCGTCATCAAGTTCAGCCACGTCGTCGCCCCGGAAACCCCGAAGGGCAAGGGCGCCGAGAAGTTCAAGCAGCTGGCCGAGCAGCGCACCGGCGGCAAGGTGAAGGTCGAGGTCTATCCCAACAGCCAGCTCTACAAGGACAAGGAGGAGCTGGAGGCCCTGCAGCTCGGCGCCGTGCAGATGCTGGCCCCGTCGCTGGCCAAGTTCGGCCCGCTGGGCGCCAAGGAATTCGAGATCTTCGACCTGCCCTACATCTTCCCCTGCAAGGCCGCCCTGGTGAAGGTCACCACCGGCACGATCGGCAAGCAGCTCTTCCAGAAGCTGGAGAACAAGGGCATCACCGGTCTGGCCTATTGGGACAACGGCTTCAAGATCATGAGCGCCAACAAGCCGCTGCACACCACGGCGGACTTCAAGGGTCTGAAGATGCGCATCCAGTCGTCGAAGGTGCTGGACGCGCAGATGCGCGCGCTCGGCTCCCTGCCGCAGGTGATGGCCTTCTCCGAGGTCTATCAGGCGCTGCAGACCGGCGTCGTGGACGGCACCGAGAACCCGCCGTCCAACATGTACACCCAGAAGATGCACGAGGTGCAGAGCCACGCCACGCTCTCCGACCACGGCTATCTGGGCTACGCGGTGATCGTGAACAAGAAGTTCTGGGACGGCCTGCCGGCCGACGTCCGCACCCAGCTCGACGGCGCGATGAAGGAAGCGACCGAGTACGCCAACAACATCGCCCAGGAAGAGAACGACAAGGCGCTGGAGGCCATGAAGGCCGCCGGCAAGACCAAGTTCTACGAGCTGACCAAGGAAGAGCGCGCGTCGTGGCGTCAGGCCATGCTGCCGGTCCACGAGGACATGGCGTCGCGCGTCGGCAAGGAGCTGCTGGCCAGCATCAAGACCGAGACCGACGCCGCCAAGTGCGAGTGATCGGACGCGGGTAACCAGGCACGGGTAACCGGGCGGCGGCATCGCCGCCCGTTCTGATCAAAAAAAACCAAAGCACGGCCTAACCAAAGCACGGCCTTCGGCAAGCGCCCGCGTGACCAACGCGGGCGCTTCCTCCTGCGCGCGGAGCCACCATGCCCATGAAAATCCTAGACCATCTGGAGGAGATTCTTATCGCCTTCCTGATGGCCGCGGCGACGACGATCATCTTCGTCGCCGTCGTCCACCGTTATGCTTCCGGCATCCCCGTCATCCAGGACTACATCCTTCACTGGAACTTGGCCTGGGCGCAGGAGCTGTGCATCTACATGTTCGTCTGGATGGCGAAGTTCGGCGCCGCCTATGGCGTCCGTACCGGCATCCATGTGGGTGTGGACGTGCTCATCAACAAGCTGTCCAGCCCGATGCGGTCGAAATTCATCGTGTTCGGCCTGCTGGCCGGCGCGCTGTTCACCGGCGTGGTCGGCACGATGGGTTCCACCTTCGTCTGGCACATGTCGGATACCGAGCAGGTCTCGGCGGACCTGGAATGGCCGATGTGGATCATCTATCTGGCGATCCCCGTCGGCTCCTACCTGATGTGCTTCCGCTTCCTTCAGGTGATGGTGAACTTCCTGCGCACCGGCGAGTTGCCGCACCACGACCACGGCCATGTCGAGGGTCTGGAGGAGGACAAGACCGACCCGCAGCGCGCCGCGCAGGACGTCAACTGGTTCGAGATGGACGACAACCTGCACCCGCACGACATCGCCCATCATGAGGGCCGCAAGCCCGGCGGCGGCACGGCTGCCGGCACGGGACCGAAGGAGAACGACCGATGAACGCCGCCATCATCTTCGGCCTTCTGCTGGTTCTGATGCTCACCGGCATGCCGATCTCGATCTCGCTCGGCCTGACGGTTCTGACCTTCCTCTTCACCATGACCCATGTGCCGATCGAGGCCGTGGCGCTGAAGCTGTTCACCGGCATCGAGAAGTTCGAGATCATGGCGATCCCGTTCTTCATCCTGGCCGGCAACTTCCTGACGCACGGCGGCGTGGCGCGGCGCATGATCAACTTCGCCACGGCGATGGTCGGCCATTGGCACGGCGGCCTCGGCCTTGCCGGCGTGATGGGCTGCGCCCTGTTCGCGGCGGTGTCCGGCTCCAGCCCGGCGACGGTGGTGGCCATCGGCTCCATCGTGCTTCCGGCGATGGTCGCCCAGGGCTTCCCGAAGCAGTTCGGCGCCGGCGTCATCACCACCTCGGGCGCGCTGGGCATCCTGATCCCGCCGTCCATCGTGATGGTGATGTACTCCGTCGCCACCAGCGGCAGCCCGCACGCCGCCTCGGTCGGCCAGCTCTTCATGGCCGGCGTCATCCCCGGCCTGATGCTGGCCTTCGTGCTGGGCGGCGTCACCTGGTACCGCGCGCGCAAGTTCGGCTATCCGCGCCTGCCGAAGGCCAGCCTGGCCCAGCGTCTGAAGGCGCTGCGCGAGGCGATCTGGGGCCTTCTGCTGATCGTCATCGTCATCGGCGGCATCTATTCCGGCGTCTTCACGCCGACCGAAGCCGCGGCGATGAGCGCCGTCTACGCCTTCATCATCGCGGTCTTCGTCTACAAGGACATGCCGTTGCGCGGCGTGCCGAAGGTGCTGCTGTCGTCGGCCAGCATGTCGGCGATGCTGCTCTACATCATCACGAACGCCGTGCTGTTCTCGTTCGTGCTGACCTCGGAGAACATCCCGCAGGGCATCGCCGACTGGATCGTCGGCCAGGGGCTGGGCGTGATCGCCTTCCTTCTGGTGACGAACATCCTGCTGCTGATGGCCGGCAACTTCATGGAGCCGTCGTCGATCGTGCTGATCATGGCGCCGATCCTGTTCCCGGTCGCCATCAAGCTGGGCATCGACCCCGTGCATTTCGGCATCATGATGGTCGTGAACATGGAGGTCGGCATGTGCCACCCGCCGGTGGGCCTGAACCTCTACGTCGCGTCGGGCATCACCAAGATGGGCATCACCGAGCTGACCGTGGCCGTCTGGCCGTGGCTGCTGGCGATGCTGGGCTTCCTGGTGCTGATCACCTACGTGCCGATCATCTCCACCTGGCTGCCGCGCGCGCTGGGGATGATGTAACGAGCCCCACGGACGCCGCTCAAACGGAAAACCCCTCGCCGGACCGCTCCGGCGAGGGGTTTTCCTTTTTCGGAGAAACCGGGTTCCGTCACGCCTTCTTGACGAACTCCGACTTCAGGTTCATCGCGCCGATGCCGTCGATCTTGCAGGCGATGTTGTGCCCGTCGGCCCCGTCCACCAGACGGATGTTCTTCACCTTGGTGCCGCCCTTGACGACCAGGGACGAGCCCTTGACCTTCAGGTCCTTGATGACGGTCACCGAATCGCCGTCGCTCAGGACATTCCCGTTGGCGTCCCGCACCCCCTGGTCCGCCGCGGCCTCCGCGCCGGCGGCGCCTTCGGCCTGCGGGTTCCATTCATGCGCGCATTCCGGGCAGATCCACAGCATGCCGTCCTGATAGACATGCTCGGAGCCGCATTTCGGGCACTTCAATCCGTCTTCCATCATCGTCCTCGCCGTTCGGGGGCGGCATCCTAGTGCGGCGCGGCGGAAACCGGAAACGCAAGTTGACGGCGGCGGGCGTTTCCACCCGCCGCCGTTGCTTTCCGGACCGTCGCCTGTCGCGTTGCTTCCCGGGCAGGCGCGGTTACGCCGCCTTGATCGAGGTGAGGAACTTCTGCACCTCGTCGCGCAGTTCGACGAAGCGCGCCTGAAGGGTCTGGGCGACCTCCACCGACTGGCGGGCCGCCGTCGCCACCTCCGACGAGGCGCCGGAGGCGACCGCGATGCTGCGGGTCACGGTGTCGGCCTCGCCGGCCACGGTGCGGACCTTCTCCGCGATCTCGCCGGTTGCCGCCAGTTGCTCCCCCACCGCCGCGGCGATTTCCGAAGACCGCTGGCTGAGCTGCCCGATGGTCTCGGTGATCGCGCCGATGGCGGACACGGTTTCCTGGGTCACCGACTGGATGGCGCCGATCTGGGTGGCGATCTCCTCGGTCGCCTTGGCGGTTTGGCTGGCGAGATTCTTCACCTCGCTCGCCACCACCGCAAAGCCCTTGCCGGCCTCCCCCGCCCGCGCCGCCTCGATGGTCGCGTTGAGCGCCAGCAGGTTGGTCTGGCCGGCGATGGAGGTGATGAGGTTGGTGATTTCGCCGATCTTGGCGGCGCCGGCGGCCAGAGCCTCCACCGTCTTGCGGCTGGCGTCGGCGCGGTCGATGGCCTGGGCGGACATGGCGACCGACTGTTTGACGCTCTCGGCGATGGTACGGATCGACTGGGTGAGCTGCTCCGCCGCCGCGCTGGCGGTCTGGACGGTGCGGCTGGTTTCGTCGGCGGCGCCGGCCACCGAGGCGTTGCACTGGTCGGCGCGCAGCGCGCTCTCCAGCATGCTGCCGGCGCTGCCCTTCATCTGGGACGCGGCGGTGGAGGCTTCGCCGACCGTCGCCTGGACCGACCGGTCGAAGGCGGCGGCGAGGCGGGTCAGCCGTTCGCCGCGATGCGCCTCCTCGGCCTGCCGGGCCAGCTTCTCGGCTTCGAGCTGCTGACGGTGCTGGGCGTTCTGGCGCAGCACGTCGATGGTGCGGGCCATGGCGCCCATCTCGTCGCGGCGCTCCAGGGCCGGCACGGCGACCGCGTAGTCCCCCTCGGCCAGCCGCCCGACCATGGCGGTGATCTGCATCAGCGGGCGCGTGATGGCCGACACGACGAGGTAGAGCGCCGCCATGATGGCGAGGAAGGCGACCGCCCCGACGGCGACCTGGGTCACCGCGTCGGCGGTCACCCGCGCCTCCACCCGGTCCGTGCGCAGGCGCAGGACGAATTCGCCGATGGTCTTGCGCTGGCCGGCCTGCCCGCCGACGATGGGCTTGACCACCTCGATGAAGCCCTTCGCGGCCTTGGTGTCGCCGACCTCGGCCACCACCTTGGCCTTGTCGTCGCGCACCTGGACGCCGAGGAAATCGGGGTCGGAGGACGGTGCCCGGGCGACCTCGCGCACCTGCTCGGTGTCGAGGTCATAGAGCGGGATGGCCGCCGCGCGGGCCTGGAGCGAGGCCACCATGTCGGCGCGCGCCGCCAGCGTCTCCTTCGCCTGATGGGCCGAGCCATGCACGCCCCAGGCGATGGCCAGCACCTGATAGACCAGCAGCACGCCGCCGATCAGCAGCAACGCCCGCAGGCGCAGCCCCAGACCACCGCCCTGATTCCCGCCTGCCGAACCGTTGACCGTCATGATCCGCCCTTTTCCTAGCTTAGGAACAGCCCTGCTGAACGACCGGCGCCGCCTGCACGCGGCGTTACCGGGTCGCCTTGAACCCGGCTTCGAGTTTCGCCAGCACCGCCTCGGCGTCCGGCGTCTTCTTCGACACGACGATGTAGACGTCCAGCGTCTGGACCGGCGTCGCCTTCAGGTCCGGAAGCGCCTTCCCGCCCAGCGCCTGCTGCATCGGCAGGGAATATTGCAGCAGCGTCGGCGCCCGCCCGGCCTGGAGAAGCTGGAGCGCCTGATCGGCGGTCCGCGCGTCGACCAGCTGCACCTTGTTGGCCGGGTCCTCCATCCAGGCGCGCCAGCCGCCGTAGGAATAGCCGTTCAGCGCGATCACCGCCTTGCCCGACAGATCCTCCTTCGCCTTGACCGCCGGGGCTTCGCCGATGCCGTAGGCGTTCAGCTCGATCCGGGCGATGGGGGCGGCGCTGACCAGCGTGGTGCCTTCGAATTCCTTGACCGTGCGGATGCCCAGGAAAATGCCGAACTCGCCCTCCGCGATTCCGGAGAAGAGACGGCGGGCCGGGGCCGATTCGGCGGTGTAGGCGATGCCGGCGGCCTTGGCGGCCTTGTCGAAGGCTTCGATCAGGCTGCCCTTCGCGGAGCCGCCGTCGGTCTGGGTGTAGGGCGGAAACTCCACATAGCCCAGCTTCACGCCGTCCGCCCGCGCCGTGGCGATCCCCGGAGCGGCCATGCCGGCAACGGCGCCGATCATGGCCCCGATCAGGGCGCCGAACACCCCCGTCCGCAGAGCACGCCGGGCGCCCCCGGCAACATTCGCGATCATACGGCTTCCCCTTAGAAGTGTCGTTCCGTGCTTCTGGCGGCGCAAAAAGCGCCTCATACGAGCATTTGCATGGAAATGTACATCTTTTTGCGACGCCCCACCACAAGGATAGGACTGCAGCATTGAAATCTGATGGCAGTCTTTAAACAATCCCGACCGATTGCGGAAAGCGGGATGCCGGACATAAGCTGTTCACCGCTTTACCCGCGCCGAGGCGTCCTTCCGTGACTTCCGTCTTCCTGCCGACCGCCTGCCCGCACGATTGTCCCAGCACCTGCGCCCTCGAAGTGGAACGGCTGGCGCCGGACCGCATCGGCAAGGTCCGCGGGGCCGCCGCCAACAGCTACACGGCGGGCGTCATCTGCGCGAAGGTCAGCCGCTATGCGGAGCGCGCGCACGCCCCGGACCGTCTCAGGACGCCGCTGCGGCGCACCGGCCCGAAGGGGTCCGGCCAGTGGGCGGAGATCGGCTGGGACGAGGCGCTGGACCGCATCGCCGACGCCTTCCTGGACGCCGAGCGGCGCCTTGGCGCGGAGGCCGTCTGGCCCGTCTTCTACGCCGGCACCATGGGGCTGGTGCAGCGCGGCGGCATCCAGCGGCTGCGCCACGCGAAGGGCTATTCGCGGCAGATCAGCACGGTGTGCGACACCCCGGCCAACATGGGCTGGCTGGCCGGGCACGGCGACATCCGCGGCGCCGACCCGCGCGAGATGGCCGACAGCGACCTGATCGTGAACTGGGGCGGCAACCCGGTGGCGACCCAGGTCAACGTGATGACCCATGTCAGCCGCGCCCGCAAGGGCCGCGGGGCCAAGCTGGTCACTATCGACCCCTACCGCACCGGCACGGCGGAGGTGTCGGACCTTCACCTGATGCTGCGCCCCGGCACGGACGGCGCGCTGGCCTGCGCGGTGATGCACGTCCTGTTCCGCGAAGGGCTGGCCGACCGCGCCTATCTCGACCGCTACGCCGCCGGTGCGGAGCGGCTGGAGGCGCATCTCGCCGCCCGCACCCCGGAATGGGCGGCGGCCATCACCGGCCTGACGGTGGAGGAGATCGTCGGCTTCGCCCGCCTCTACGGCGTCACGAAGCGCAGCTATCTGCGGCTGGGCTACGGGCTGACGCGCGGCCACAACGGGGCGGCGCAGATGCACGCGGTGTCCTGCCTGCCGGTGGTCACCGGCGCCTGGGCGCACAAGGGGGGCGGGGCGCTCTACTGTTCCTCCGGCATCTACAGCATCGACCGCACCCTGTCGGAGGGGCTGGACCGGCTGGACAGCTCCGTCCGCGGCTTCGACCAGTCGCGCATCGGCGCGGTGCTGACGGGGGAGGACGTGAAGAGCGGCCCGCCCGTCACCGCCATGCTGATCCAGAACACCAACCCGGCGGCGATCTGCCCGGACAGCGCCCGCGTGCGCCGCGGCTTCCTGCGCGACGACCTGTTCGTGGCGGTGCACGAGCAGTTCATGACCGACACGGCGCAACTGGCCGACATCGTCATTCCCGCCACCACCTTCCTGGAGCATGACGACCTCTACCGCGGCGGCGGGCAGATGCACATCCTGATCGGCCGCAAGGTGATCGAGCCGCAATTCGAGGCGCGCGAGAACCACTGGGTGATTTCCGAACTGGCCCGCCGCGTCGGGGCCGAACATCCCGGCTTCGGGATGAGCGCGCTGGAGATCATCGATTCCATGCTGAAGAGTTCCGGCCTCGGCGACGCCGCCACCCTGACGGAGCGGCGCTGGATCGACGCCCAGCCGGATTTCGAAACCTCGCACTTCCTGAACGGCTTCGCCTTCCCAGACGGGCGGTTCCGCTTCGCACCGGACTGGGCGGCGCTCGGCCCCTACGGCGCCGGCCAGTTGCCGGAGTTGCCGGACCACATGGCGCCGGGCCGCCCGGCGGACGCGGAACACCCGTTCCGCCTCGTCACCGCCCCGGCGCGGCAGTTCCTGAATTCCAGCTTCACCGAGACGGTGACCGCCCAGCGCCGCGAAGGCCGCCCCACCGCCCTGATCCATCCGGAGGACGCGGCGGGCCTCGGTCTGGCGGACGGCGACGCCGTGCGCCTGGGCAACGGCCAGGGCAGCGTGGTCGTCCACGCCAAGCCCTTCGCCGGAGTGCCGCGCGGGGTGGTGATCGTGGAAGGCATCTGGCCGAACGGCGCCTTCGTCGAGGGGATCGGGATCAACACCCTGACCTCGCCCGAGCCGATTCCCCCGGCGGGCGGCGCCGCCTTCCACGACACGGCCGTGTGGCTGCGCGCGGCCTAAGAAGAGGGGCCGGTGGCCGAAGGCCCGGCGGGTCCCCTCTCCCGGGGCGGGAGAGGGGGTCCGACATCAAACCACCGGATTACGAACGGACCAGCGGCTTGTACTTGATGCGGTGCGGGTTCACGGCATCCTCGCCCAGGCGGCGCTTTTTGTCGGCCTCGTAGGCTTCGAAGTTGCCCTCGAACCACTCCACATGGCTGTCGCCCTCGAAGGCCAGGATGTGGGTGGCCAGACGATCGAGGAACCAGCGGTCGTGGCTGATGACCACGGCGCAGCCGGCGAAGCTCTCCAGCGCCTCTTCCAGGGCGCGCAGCGTATCGACGTCCAGATCGTTGGTCGGTTCGTCGAGGAGCAGCACGTTGGCGCCGGACTTCAGCATCTTGGCGAGGTGGACGCGGTTGCGCTCACCGCCGGAGAGCTGGCCGACCTTCTTCTGCTGGTCGGGGCCGCGGAAGTTGAAGGAGGAGACGTAGGCACGGCTCGGCATCGACTTCTTGCCGAGGTCGATGATGTCCAGCCCGTCGGAGATTTCCTCCCACACCGTCTTGTTCGGGTTCAGCGAATCACGGCTCTGGTCGACATAGCCCAGCTTCACCGTCTCGCCGACGCGGAAGGCGCCGGCGTCCGGCCCCTCCTGCTCCGTGATCATGCGGAACAGGGTGGTCTTGCCGGCGCCGTTCGGGCCGATCACGCCGACGATGCCGCCCGGCGGCAGGCGGAAGGACAGGCCGTCGATCAGCAGGCGGTCGCCGAAGCCCTTGTTGATGTTCTCGGCCTCGATGACGACGTTGCCCAGGCGCGGCGGCGTCGGGATGACGATGCGGGCCTCGCCCGTCGTCTCCTTGCCGCTCTCGGCCAGCAGCGTCTCGTAGGCGGAGATGCGGGCCTTGCTCTTGGCCTGACGGGCGCGCGGCGACTGCCGGATCCATTCCAGCTCGGTGGCGAGCTGCTTCTGGCGGGCCTCTTCGGCGCGGCCTTCCTGCTCCAGGCGCTTCTGCTTCTGCTCCAGCCAGGAGGAGTAGTTGCCCTCCCACGGAATGCCCGAGCCACGGTCGAGTTCGAGAATCCAGCCCGTCACGTTGTCGAGGAAGTAACGGTCGTGGGTGACCAGGACGACCGTGCCCTTGTAGTCCTCCAGGTGCTTCTGCAGCCACGCCACGGATTCGGCGTCCAGATGGTTGGTCGGCTCGTCGAGCAGCAGCAGGTCGGGCTTTTCCAGAAGCAGCTTGCACAGCGCGACGCGGCGCCGCTCGCCGCCCGACAGCTTGGTCACGTCGGAATCGCCCGGCGGGCAGCGCAGCGCGTCCATGGCGATCTCGACCGTGCGGTCGATGTCCCAGGCGTCGGCGGCGTCGATCTTCTCCTGAAGCTCGGCCTGCTCGGCCATCAGCGCGTCGAAGTCGGCGTCCGGGTCGCCCATCGCCTCCGACACGGCGTTGAAGCGGTCCAGCAGCCCCTTGGTCTCGGCCAGGGCCTCCAGGACGTTCTCCTGCACCGTCTTTGTCGGGTCGAGCTGCGGCTCCTGCGACAGGTAGCCGACCTTGGCCCCCTGCGCGGCCCAGGCTTCGCCCGAGTAATCCTTGTCGAGACCGGCCATGATCTTCATCAGCGTCGATTTACCGGCGCCGTTGACGCCGAGGACGCCGATCTTCACGCCGGGCAGGAAGGACAGCCAGATGTTGTCCAGAACCTTCTTGCCGCCGGGGTAGACCTTGGACAGGCCCTTCATCACATAGACATATTGATAGGACGCCATGCGCCGCTCCGACCCTTCTGCACAAAAAGGAAAATTTCAGGACGCCACCCGCGGCGCCACTTCGCTCGACCAGGGTTTTAGCGCATAAGGACGCGACGTTAAACGGCGAAGGAGGGAGGCCGGGTGGTCGAGATTTATGTGGATGCCGACGCCTGCCCGGTAAAGGCCGAAATTTACCGGGTGGCCGGACGCAACGGAATCAAGGTCTGGATCGTCAGCAACGGCCCGTTGCGCCTTCCCAACGAATGCCTTTCGGAGTTGGTCGTCGTCGGATCGGAATTCGACGCCGCCGACAACTGGATCGCCGACCACGCCACCGAGGCCGACATCGTGGTGACCGCCGACATCCAGTTGGCCGACCGCTGCGTCAAGAAGCGCGCCGTGGTGATCGGCCCGACCGGGCGGCCCTTCACGGAGGACAGCATCGGCTCCGCCATCGCCACCCGCGCCCTGATGCAGGATCTGCGCGACATGGGCGTGGTCAGCGGCGGCAACAAGCCGATGAGCCAGCAGGACAAGTCCAAGTTCCTGCAAACGCTCGATCAGGCGGTCCAGGCGCTGAAGGCCGGGCGGCGGCCCAAATGGCGGTAGGGCGTCACTCCGGCGGCGCGCCGGCCTGATCGGCGGCGATGGCCCGCGCCTGACCGTGCGTGGCCACCCCCTGCCCGTTCAGCCGCAGCAGAAGCGCCGCCGCCAGTTCCGCCTCCACCAGGGCGGGGGCGAAGGGGCCCATGCGGCGGTCGGGCGCGATGCCGAAGGCGGCGGCCAGC
>NZ_JAUJFI010000093.1 GCF_030849505.1 Azospirillum isscasi
CCGCCTCGGCGAACTCCTGCCGTGGAACTGGACGCCAGCCGTCAACACCTGATCCGGTGCGATCGCGCCCCGCTTACGTCATTCCCAAGGGGGCGGTATAGAAACACCCGCTCCTCCCGTTCCGGCTTGCTGGCGTGCAAGCGCTGGAACATCTCCTCCACACGCTTGGTCAGAGGCACTGAGCGGGGCTTACCCGACTTGGTGTCCATGAACTTGACCAACGGGCGAGGGTGCCGCTTCATATCGACGTTCGCCCAAGTGAGCGTCGTAGCCTCTGATAACCGTGCACCGGTATCGATGAGAAAGGTACACAGGTCGCGCAGATGAACTGGGCAATGGATGAGAAGCCGATCCTCCTCATCATCAGTCAACCACCGATACCGCTCGTTGTTTAGCTTCAGCAGCCTGAAGGAAGGCAGGACCGCCAACGCACCCCACTCCGTATGCGCTTTGCGCAGGATCGCTTTGATGATAGCGAGATACCGATTCACCGTTGCAGGCGCCTTACCGGCGCTGAGCAGCTTATCTCGGTATTCCACGATGACGGGCGCGGTAAGGGCGCTGATATGGGTTGCCGCCCCTAGCTCCAACTTTAGAGCATTCAGAACATAGAGATCGCGCTTCGCCGCACTCTTGTTACCGCGTGGCTTCACCACCGTCTCGAAGTAGCGGTCTATGGCATCTTCCCACGCCAACTCGGGGATTTTGCCCAAGAGTGCAGTGGCGCGAAGTTCCTCACGCCACTTGCGCTCCATTTCCTCGGCCTTGCGCTTCGAGGTGGACTCGCTGGAACGCCGGTAGCGCTCCCCTTTGTACTGGAACTCAATCCACCAGAACTCGGACCCATCCCGCTTGAAGACGGTCATACAGGCGCCTCCGCTGTGAGAGAGTCCCCACAGAACTCCCCACAGCGGGTTTGCCCTAGCCTTATCTAAGCAGCAACAGTACCGAGTTACCGCACGCCTAAGCCCTTGATATCACTCCCACTCGATCGTGCCGGGCGGCTTCGAGGTGATGTCGTAGACCACGCGGTTGACGCCGCGCACCTCGTTGACGATGCGGTTGGACACGCGGGCCAGGAAGTCGTGCGGGAAGTGGTACCAGTCGGCGGTCATGCCGTCGGTGGAGGTCACCGCGCGCAGGGCCAGCACATGGTCGTAGGTCCGCCCATCGCCCATCACGCCCACGGTGCGCACCGGCAGCAACACCGCGAAAGCCTGCCAGATCGCGTCGTAGAGGCCGGCGTTGCGGATTTCCTCCAGATAGACCGTGTCGGCCTTGCGCAGGATGTCCAGCTTCTCCGGGGTGATCTCGCCCGGAACGCGGATGGCGAGGCCGGGGCCGGGGAAGGGATGGCGCCCGATGAAGGCCGCCGGCAGGCCCAGCTCACGCCCGAGCGCCCGCACCTCGTCCTTGAACAGCTCGCGCAGCGGCTCCACCAGCTTCAGCTTCATACGCTCCGGCAGGCCGCCGACGTTGTGGTGCGACTTGATGGTGACCGAGGGGCCGCCGGTGAAGGACACGCTTTCGATCACGTCGGGGTACAGCGTGCCCTGGGCCAGGAACTCCGCCCCGCCGACCTTGGCGCTCTCCTCGTCGAACACCTCGATGAACAGGCCGCCGATGATCTTGCGCTTCTGCTCCGGGTCGGTGACGCCGGCCAGCTTGCCCAGGAACAGGTCGGACGCGCTCCGGTGGACCAGCGGGATGTTGTAGTGGTCGCGGAACAGCGTCACCACCTCCTCCGCCTCGCCGGCGCGCATCAGGCCGGTGTCCACGAAGATGCAGGTGAGCTGGTCGCCGATGGCCTCGTGGATCAGCACGGCGGCCACGGAGGAATCGACGCCGCCCGACAGGCCGCAGATCACCTTGCCGCTGCCGACCTGTGCGCGGATCTTCTCGATGGCCTGCTGCTTGAAGGCGGCCATGGTCCAGTCGCCCTTCAGCCCGGCAACGCGGTGCACGAAGTTCGCCAGGAGCTGCGCGCCGTGCGGCGTGTGCACGACCTCGGGATGGAACTGCACGCCGTAGAACTGGCGGGCGTCGTCGGCGATGGCGGCGAAGGGTGCGCCGTCGCTGACCGCCACCGCCTGGAAGCCCTCCGGCAGAGTGGTAACGCGGTCGCCGTGGCTCATCCACACCTGCTCGCGCGAGCCAACGTCCCACAGGCCGTCGAACAGGGCGCAGGTCTGCTTCACCTCGATGAAGGCGCGCCCGAACTCGCGGTGGTCGGAGCCCGACACGGCGCCGCCGAGCTGGTGGCACATGGTCTGCTGGCCGTAGCAGATCCCCAGCACCGGCACGCCCAGGGTGAAAACGGCCTCCGGCGCACGCGGCCCGTTCTCCTCGGTGACGGAGGCCGGGCTGCCCGACAGGATGATCGCCTTCGGCGCGTAGGCGCGAATCCGCTCCTCGCTCATGCTGAACGGGTGGATTTCGCAATAGACGCCGGCTTCACGGACGCGGCGGGCGATGAGCTGGGTCACCTGCGACCCGAAATCGAGGATGAGAACGCGCTCGGCGGACATGGCGGCGGACATGGACGACAACCTGATGCGGGGGGACAAGCCCCTGACTACCGCATTTCTGGCCCCGTGGACAAGCGTGCAAGCGGGGCGAGGTCGCGCCAGCCGTAGGCGATCTCCACCAGTTCCGCCCCGGCGAAGCGGATGGGCCGCTCCGCCACGCGCACGCCGCCCAGCCGCTCGTAGAACCAGCGCGCCGGATTGTCGCGCAGGCACCAGACCACGGCAGCACGCTTGCCGCCCTCCTGGAGCCGTTCGGCCATGGTCGCCATCAGGCGGCGCCCCAGCCCCTGCCCCTGCGCCTCGTCCAGCAGGTAGAGGGCGTAGAATTCCCCCTCGTACCCTTCCACGGGAATGCGGCGCCCGCCGTAGGTGGCGAAGCCCACCACCGAGCCCGCCCCGTCCACCACGACCAGCGCCCCCTGTCCCGGCCCGTGCGCCTGCACGGCGTTGTGCCAGCGCATGGCCGCCGCGGCTTCGGACAGATTGACGAGATAGGCGTCGGGAACCAGCCCCGGATAGGTGGATTGCCACGTGGCGACATGGACCTTGGCGATGCCCACCGCGTCCGACGGGCGCGCGTCGCGAATCACCAGCCCTTCATCCATGGGACACCTCCGGACCCGTTGCCACCCCAATGGAAACTGGGAGTCGGGCCGGAGCATGTCCAGTCAGCCGAAAGAGCCGGGGCAACGGTGAAGATCCCCGGCACCGCCGGCCTTTGGAGGAAGCCGGCGGCGTCCGAATTGCAGCGTTCGGGCTATTGGGCCGGAAGGGCCGGAACGCCGCCCTGCCACCGGTCCCAGTGGGCGACGATGTGGTCGGTCACGCGCGCGCCGACCAGCGCCACGTTCTCCACCGTTTCGGCGAAGCCGCCGGCGGTCTCGCCCGGCTTCGGGTCGAGATGCTCCAGGGTGGTCTCGTTGGGGTTGCCCTGGTCGAAGTTGACGGCACCGCGCAGGCTCATCACCCGGTCGGAGCCCAGGGTGCGCTTGATGACCAGCGTGATCGCCGCGGCCTCCATCTCGGTGATGACGTAATCGTCGGCGCCGTAGAGCTTGGCGATGTACTGCGCCTGGGCGGACATGCCGGGGCCGTGGAAGAAGGTGTCGCCGGTCATGTGCGTGCCGGTGCCGACGAAGGGCGCCCGCCGGGCGGCTTCCTGCGGGTAGCGCTGGCGGTAGGCGCGGGCGCTGTCGGAATCCTTCAGCGGCGTGTCGCCGGTCAGCTTCATGGCCCAGGAGACCAGCGCTGGGTTCAACGGGAACAGGCGGACGGATTCGTAGCCCTTGCGCGGCATGAAGGTGGGCTCGCCCGGCTTGCCCTCCTCCGGCGCCCAGCGGTGGCCCAGATCGTAGTCCACCAGCCATGTCGCCCAGTTGACTTCGGCGATGGTACCGCGCGACGGCGGCGTGCCGGCCACGCCGGAGATGATGAAATAGGCCTGCGACAGGTCGAGTTGCGGGTTCAGCAGGATGGCCTGCATCGACGCGGAGGAGCTGACCTTGCCCATGCCGAGCACGGCCCCGCAAACGCCGTCGGCGTTGCAGTAGACGGGATTCAGCGCGCCCTTCACGGCGATCGGCTCGCTGGACTGCCAATAACGCTCGTACCAGTTCTGGAACTCGCCGGCCCGGTCGCCGGTGTTCTTGCCGATCTCGAACATGGCACCGACGAACACCTTGACCTTGACCGGCTCAGCCGCTTCGGCGGAGGCGCCCAACCCGAGCAGAAAAAGGGCGGACAAGGCGGCACTCCGCCAGCGGGACGTGATCCACATCATTGCGCTCCAACATGCGGGAAAAGGTCGCACCCTAACCGCAAAGCCGGCGGCATGACCTGCACGGAATCAGCAGGCCCGTCCGTGTGCCCCCGCATGAGTGGCGGCGCCCATCCTTTCACGGACTGACGCACATCCGCCGTCTTTTCGGTCCACCGCCAATTTCCTCACCGATCTGTCCACCTCCGACCTTCAAAAAAACCTCCAAGTTTTCATTTTCCAGTGACTGCCACTATCGGAGCAACAACAAACGGCAGGCCATCCAGATACTTTTCCTTCATCAACATTGCAATGAACCATGCAAACACGAGTCATTTCAAAAACTGACAGAGCATCACTATAAACATGAAATATACTTAGCTGTCTAAGTATTATTAATTTTAATTTAATTGTTTTCGGTATCCATGGATGAATCTGAAAAAGATTAGACGTAACGATCGGGAGGTGGACCAATGGCCAGCAGTGCGATCAGCTCTTCTCTTTCCTTGTCCGCCACCGGATACTGGAAGCCCGTGCAGTCCGGAAGCGTTTCCTCCGGGCTTCAATCCTCAAGCGCGGCGAGCAGCGGGAAGACGGACGCCGTGTCCGTGAGCAAGCTCGGGCAGGCGTTGGAAGGCGCTGCTGCCGACGTCTTCAAGCAACTCGACCCCAAGGCCCGCGGCATGCTGGAAGGTCTCGTCAATTCCGGCAAGATCAGCGCCGAAGACGCGGTGACGGGGCTGAAATCGCTCGCGACCAAGGCGACCTTCAACCGCTACGTTGCGGAACGCCCCCGCGACGAGGAAGACAAGCAGCGGCTGGCCGACTCGGAAGCGGCATGGCAAAAGCTGCAGGCTTACGGCAGCCGCATGTCCGGCGCCCTGTCCGAGGCCGGGCGGAAGACCCAGGAGATTCAGGAGGCCCAGCAGCGCGGCGAAATCTCGATGGATGAGATGACCGAACGCATGAAGCCGGTCCACGACGCCTTCAAGAGCGAGATCGCATCGACCCGGGCCGCCTATGGAGCGCCGACCGATCAGACCGCCATCCTCAGCGACGCCAGCGGGTTCACGAAAAACATGCAGGGTTTCAAATCCGCCCTGGCATCCACGGGTTCGGGCAACGGGTTCGCGGACCTGTACGCACCGGAAGGCGAGGCCGCCGAACAGAAGCTCCAGGACCTCGGCTTCGACCGGACCGTTTTCGGCAACGCGTTCCAAAAATTCGCGGAGACCGTGGACATTCCCGGCACCGGGAGCAAGTCCGACGCCCCGAAGGCCGGCAACGCCACCCCGGCACCGGCGCCTGCCGCCGAAAGTCAGGCCACCGCGGAGACGCCGGACGCCGCGAGCCCTCCGCCACAGGAAGCCACGGGCAAGCCGGCCTCAGCCGATCCCGGAAACGCGCAGGCCGCACTGTCGATGCTGCAATCGGCGCTCGCGTCGGGCGCCTCGAAAGGCGGGGCCGGCATCCTGGGCGCGGTTGCCGGAAACACCGGCGATGTCCGGGACACGGTGACCAGCGGCTTGCTGGAAGCCCTGAAAGCGGGAGCCGGGAAACCGCAGACCGGCGATGCGCAGGCCGACGGCACACCGCCCGCCTGACGCATCCCGTCCTGGGGAGACTGCCCCGCCGCCGTCACGCTTCGGAGGCTGCCGGACCGGCCTCTTCCATCCGGTCCGCGTCCGCCGCTTCCCCCGCTTCCGCCGGATCTTCCTCCGCCTTGCGCACCATCACGGCGGCGAAGAAGCCGTCGGTGTCGTGGCGGGCCGGGGTCAGGCGCAGGTACGGCCCCTCGGCGGGCGGGGTGCCGGCCCCCTCCTCCGCCCAGATCTCGGCGACCGGCAGAACGCTGAAGTCGGGGTGGGTCTCCAGGAAGGCGGCCACCTGCTTCTCGTTCTCCTCCGGCAGCAGGGAGCAGGTGGCGTAGATCAGCCGCCCGCCGGGCTTCACCAGACGGGCCGCGCTGTCCAGGATGTTCGCCTGGAGCGGCACCAGTTCCCCCAGGCCCGGGCCGAGCTGGCGCCAGCGGCTGTCGGGGTTGCGCCGCCAGGTGCCGGTGCCGCTGCACGGCGCGTCCACCAGCACGCGGTCGAACTTGCGCTTGTGCCGCTTCACCCAGGGGTCGCGCTCGCTGGACAGCGGGTGCGCCTCGATGTTGTGCAGGCCGGCGCGGCGGAACCGCTCGGCGGCGCGCTTCAGGCGCCCGGCCAGCACGTCGCAGGCGACGACGCGGCCCTTGTTCTTCATCAGCGCGGCGATGGCCAGCGTCTTGCCGCCGGCCCCGGCGCAGAAATCGACCACCTGCTGGCCCGGCTTCGGCGCCACCGCGATCGCCACGAGCTGCGAGCCCTCGTCCTGGATCTCCACCAGACCGTCCTTGAAGGCGTCCACCGTGCCCAGCGGCGGGCGGCCCTGCACGCGCAGGCCCAGCGGCGACCATTGCGTCGGCTCCGCGGTGATGCGGGCGCGGGCCAGCGCCTTGATCGCGCTCTCGCGGTTGGCCTTCACCGGGTTGATGCGCAGGTCGAGCGGGGCGGCGTCCAGCAGGGTCCGCATCTCCACCGCGAAGCGGTCGCCCATGGCGGCGCGCATCGGCTCCTCCGCCCAGGGCGGGCATTCCACCAGCACGCTTTCCGGCATCTGGGGATGCTCCAGCGTGTGGGTGTCCAGCTCGTTGGCGAGCTTCGCCTCCTCCGGCGCCAGCGGGGCCGGGGCGAACTTGGTGGAGCCGAACAGCGCCTTCACCGTCGCGGCGGCCTTGCCGTCGGACAGGATCTCGTTGGCAAGGGCGCGGGCGCGCGGGGTCGGCGGGTGGCCCAGCCGCTCCAGCCACCAGCACAGGCGCGCGTGCCGCCGCAGGATCGCGTAGGCCGTCTGCGCCACCGCGGTGCGGTCCTTGGAGCCGATGTAGCGGCGGGCGCGGAAATAGGCGCTCATCACCGCGTCGGCGGGGCGCGGGGTTTCGTCGATCTCGGTCAGCAGCTCGATGACCGCCTGAAGGCGGGCGGCGGGGGTCATGGGATGGTCCTCGGATAGATTCCCTGCTCGATAACCCGAGCGGGGGGTGGTTGTCATCCCCCGCGCACGCGCGGCAGCCTCCCGAGTCGTTGCTGGGGGTTTCGGCCGGGGGTTTCGGCCGGGGGTTTCGGCCCTGTGACAAGACGCCCACCCGAAACCGTCCGCACGAAGAGCGGTTGACCGAAAACCCGCAAAGAGGCAAAAAAGGGGTAGTGGTCCTTGCCTCAGCCCTCTTGGCTGCGGCAAGTCCAGCCTTCCCTCGTCTTTGGCGTCTTCTTGAAATCTGGTGCGGGGTCCGCGATGGCGGCTGCGGTCGGCAGTGTCATGGCGCGTGCGATGGCGCGCGTCTCCACTCTTCTTGCGTTTGGCCTGCTGGCGGGCTGTGCGGGCGACGCGGCGACCGGAAGCGGACCGGGGGGCAACGTCACGGCGGCGTCCTGGAAGCCGGGGCTGGAGAAGGTCTCCGCGGATTTCCGCGGCCTGCCGGGCTGGATCGACGACGACCACGCGCAGGCCCTGCCCGCCTTGCAGCGCACCTGCCGCTGGGTGGCGGCGCAGCCCGCCGGGAAACCGCTCGGCCCCAACCCCGCCGCCGGCACCACCTCGGACTGGCGCCCCATCTGCGAGGCGCTGCGCGGGCTGCCCAACGCCGAACCCGAAACGGCCCGCCGCTTCTTCGAGGACCACTTCGTCCCCGTCGCCCTGTCGGAGGGACAGGAGGGGCTGTTCACCGGCTATTACGAGGTCGAGCTGCGCGGAAGTTGGACCCGGACCGAGCGCTACACCGTCCCGATCTACAAGGCGCCGAAGCGGACCAAGCGCGGCCTGCCCAGCCGCGCCCGCATCACCGACGGCGCGCTGAAGGGCAAGGGGCTGGAAATCCTGTGGGTGGACGACCCCATCGACGCCTTCTTCCTGGAAATCCAGGGGTCGGGACGGGTGCGGATGACCGACGGGTCGGTGGTGGCGCTGGGCTACGCCGGGCAGAACGGCCACCGCTACGTTCCCATCGGGCGGCACCTGATCGACATCGGCTACGCCACGCCGGAGCAGGTGACCATGCCGCTGATCCGCCGCTGGTTGACCGAGCATCCCGCCGACGCCCGGCGCGTGATGAACATGAACCCGTCCTACGTCTTCTTCCAGCTCCGCCCCGACATCGGCGCGCGGGGTGCCCGCAACATGGAGCTGACGGCGGGGCGCAGCCTCGCCGTGGACCCCGGCCACATCCCGCTGGGCGTGCCGCTGTGGCTGGACGTCCGCGAGGCTCCCGTGCCGCAGGGCGAGATCAAGCGCCTCGTCGTCGCCCAGGACACCGGCGGCGCCATCAAGGGGCCGGTCCGCGGCGATCTGTTCTGGGGCCACGGCGCGGAAGCCGCCGAGGGGGCCGGCGTCATGAAGGCGCGGGGCCGCTACACGATGCTGGCGCCGCGCACCACCTCCTTCACGCTGGCCCAACGCCGCTGAGTCCAGACCGCCGATGCTGGTCCGATTGCCCGAGTTGCCCGACCGCGAGGCCGCCCTCGCCGCGCTGGAGGAGATCTTCTTCCTGTCCACGCTGCGCAAGACCTTCGCCTCGGCGGAGGAGCGCGCGGCCTTCTTCCGGACCTGGACCGGCTGGTACGTGGAGCGGGCGCCCGACGACCTGTGGTTCGCGCTGGACGGCGACGGCGCGATCATCGGCTATCTGACCGGCTGCAAGGACAGCGCCGGGGCGGTGGACCTCGCCCACGTCATCCCGAAATACGAACTCTTCGCCGACCGCTTCGCGGCTTTTCCCGCCCACCTGCACGTCAACGTCCGGCCCGGATTCCGGGACCGCGGGGTTGGGCGGCGTCTGGTGGACCGCTTCGCGGAGGATTGCCGCGCCGACGGCCTGCCCGGCCTGCATCTGGTGACCGGGGTGTTCGCGCGGAACGTCGCCTTCTACCAGCGCGCCGGCTTCACCGCGGCGATCCAGCGGGGGCCGCTGCTGTTCCTGGGCCGGCATCTGCGCTGAGCGTTTCGCAATAAAAAGTTGCCGACGCGCAACATCGTGCGCAAGAGACCGCAAGTTCATAACCCCATCAATCGTCACATACGGAAAATTTCCGACAAAAATCCTTCTGCCATTGTTACTCCAAGCACCTTTGTTTGTTTCTTTCTGAGAAACCGCGAGCACCTCAGTGCTCGCCCTTCTTGCATGGGCAAAATGACCATGCAACATTCATCAAAGAGTTTGGAGCACGACAACCTAGAACATCAACGTCGCACATGGGTCGAGATCTTCCGAACGTCATAGAACAGGCAAGGGTCGTCCTTGCGTCGCATCGCACATCGGGAAACCGCCCACCTCCGGGACAGAATCGAGTGGCAGCATGACGGAGCTTCCCAACGGCACTTCCCGCGCCTCGAACGCACCGTCCACCAAACCGCCGGCCACCAAACCGCCGGCCACCAACCCGCCGGCCACCAACCCGCCGGCCACCAACCCGCCGGCCGAGCCTGCGGAAACCCAAGAAAACGGCTTGCGGTTCCCGCTGTTTGTGGCCCTGAGCTACGCAATCGTCTCGTCCGCCTGGATCGCGGCCTCGGATCGGGCGGTGGACCTGGTGTTCGCCACGAACGTCTCGACCATCCAGACCTACAAAGGCTGGGCGTTCATCGCTCTCACCGCGGTGCTTCTGTTCATCGTCCTGTGGCGTGAAGGCCGTCGCCGGTTTTCGGTGGAAACGGCGCTGCGCGACCGCGAGACGGTCCTTCAACGCGAACGCAGCCTCTTCGAGGCGGTGCTTCGGCAAGCCCCCATCGGCATTTCGATCTGCGGCGCTCCGGATGGCAAGCCGATCATCCTCAACGACCAAGCCGTTGCGATCACCCAGGTGTCGCTTACGGACGAGGAGGCGTCCCGCTACGAAGGCTATGGCGCCCGGCACGCCGACGGTTCCCCCTACACCATGGAAGAGTACCCGACCGTCCGCGCCCTGCGCGAAGGCAGGGCGATCGACTGGGAGCCGATGATCTACCATCGCCCGGACGGCCGCACGCTGGAGCTGGACATCAGCAGCGCACCCGTACGGGATGGCGACGGCCACATCGTGGCGTCGGTCACCATTTTTGTGGACAACACGGACACAAAGGCCGCCAAACGCGCACTGGCCGAGCGCGAGGACATGCTGCGCACCACCACGGAGGCCCTGCCGGGCGCATTGTTCGTGGCCGATCCGGATGGCCGGAACATATACTCCAACCAGAGCTTCCAGACCTACACGGGCCTTTCGGCCAACCAGTTGTCGGGCGATGGCTGGATGCAGGCGGTCCATCCGGAAGACCGCCAGGCCGCGCTGGCCGGGTGGGAGTCCGCGGTCGGGCGCGGCGTCCGCTATCAGTCCGAATGCCGCCTGCGCCGTCTTGACGGAACCTACCGCTGGCACCTGATCCTGGCCGTGCGGGAGACGCGGACCGGGCGCTGGATCGGCACCGGCACGGACGTCCACGCCATCAAGGAAGCGGAACTGGCGCTGGCGCAAAGCGAGGAGCGGTTGCGCCGGGCCATAGAGGACGCGCCCTTCCCCGTGATGGTCCATGCCGAGGACGGCGAGGTGGTGCTGATCAGCCAGGCCTGGCTGGACGCCACGGGGTACACCGCCGCCGAATTGTCGACCATCAGCGACTGGCTGGAACGCGCCTATGGCGAACGCCGCGGCGCCGTGCGCACGAACATCCAGCGCCTTCACCAGCTCGACCGCCCGATCAAGGAAGGCGAATACGACATCCGGACCGCCGACGGGCGCGGGCTCACCTGGGCGTTCCGGTCGTCGCCCATCGGTTGCGATTCCAAGGGGCGGCGGCTGGTGGTCAGCATGGCCGCCGACATGACCGACCGCAAGGAAGCCGAAAGCCGTCTGCGTCTGCTGATGCGCGAGGTGGACCACCGGGCCAAGAATGCGCTGGCGGTCGTGCAGTCCATCGTCCTGCTCAGCCGCACGGAGGACCCGAAGGAGTTCGCGAACGCGGTGGAGGGGCGGGTCACCGCCATGGCACGCGCACATTCCCTGCTGGCGGCCAACCGTTGGTCGGGTGCCGACCTTGCCACCCTGGCGCAGGAGGAACTGTCCGCCTTCACACAGGACCGGAGCTTCACCGTCGTTGGCCCGCCCGTGACCATCGCGGCGGAAGCGGTCCAGTCCTTCTCGATGGTCCTGCACGAACTGGTGACCAACGCCGCCAAATACGGCGCGCTGTCGGTGGCCAACGGGAGCGTCGCCGTGTCCTGGCGGGTGGACAAGACGGCCGGCCTGTTGCGCGTGGAGTGGACGGAGAGCGGCGGCCCGACGGTGACTCCGCCGACCCGCCAAGGCTTCGGATCGATTCTGCTGGAACGGACCATCCTCGGCCAGATGCATGGCGAGCTGGTTCTGGAGTGGTTGCCCGAAGGGCTGCGCTGCCGCATCGCCCTGCCCCGCGACTGTTTCGTGGTGAGCGGTGTTTTCCCCACCCCCAAACCGGCCTTCGAGCCCGCCAACGACCAAAAGGCGGCCGCCCCCGGCGCCCGCGTCCTGGTGGTGGAGGACGAAGCCCTGACGGCCATGGGCCTGCAGCAGGTGCTGGAAGACGCGGGCTACCGGGTCATCGGCCCGGTCGCGCATGTCCAGGACGCCATCGACCTGGCCCGCGGGTCGCCGCCGGACCTGGCGGTGCTGGACGTCAACCTGTTCGGCCAACCGTCCTTTCCCGTGGCGGAACTGCTGGACGACATGGGCGTGCCGTTCCTGTTCTGCACGGGCTACGGCAGCCTGAACACACCCAACGACCGGCTGCGGCAGGCACCCGTCCTGGCCAAGCCGGTGCGTCCGGACCGTTTGCTCCGCACGATCGGCGCCCTGCTCCTGTCCCGCAACCGGCCGGCCACGGGCGTGGTGCCGTCGTGACGCCGGGGCCGGACCTTCCGTCCGCGCGTCAGAAGGCCGGCGGGCAGCCGCCGGCCTTGAGCACCCGTTCCGTGGAGGCCGGGTTGTTGGCGAGCTTCTCCAACGGGCGGATGGGCCGCCGCACCAGCTCGCCCCCGCAGTTCGGGCAGCGCCCCTTCAGCACGCGGTCCCGGCAGTCGCCGCAGAAGGTGCATTCGAAGGAGCAGATGTAGGCATCGCCGGAGTCCGGGGGCAGGTCCCGGTCGCAGCATTCGCAGTTGGGCCGCAGCGCAAGCATGATCGGTGATCGCCTTTCCCGTTGTTGCCCCATCATAGCAGCGGCGCGCCGGCGGGAGAACGGGGTGGCGGCGCCGGTTCGGCCTTCCCAACGCGGCGCCCCGCGCCTTAAGGTCCGCGGCAGTCAACGACGACCGCTCTGGAAAGCCCGCTCCGCATGACCCGCCCGCCGCGCCTGATCGAAAGCCCGCAGAATCCGCAGTTCAAGCTGTGGGAATCGCTGCTGGAGAGCCGCGGCCTGAAGAAGCAGGGCAAGTTCCTGCTGGCCGGGCTGAAGACGGTGCCGGAGGCTCTGGCCCGCTGGCCCGACCGCTTCTCCACCCTGCTGCTCACCGATCCGGCGCAGGCGGAGGGCTGGCGCCTGCCGGCGGGGCTGGAGACCGTCCAGTTGGCCCCCGCCCTGTTCCACGCTCTGGACGCTTCGGGAACCGGCTTTCCGCTTCTGGTCGGCACGGTGCCGGAAACGCCGCGGATCGACCTGTCCCAGCCGCCGCAGGGGCTGGAGCTGGTCTGCGCGCTGGGCGATCCGAACAACCTCGGCGCCCTGCTGCGCAGCGCCGCGGCCTTCGGCGCCCGGCGGGTGATCCTGCTGGACGGTGCGGCCCACCCTTACCACCCGAAATGCCTGCGCGCCGCCTCCAACGCGCAGTTCGAGTTGACCCTGCTGCGCGGCGGGCGATGGGAGGACGTGCACCGGGCCGCCGGCCCGCTGGTCGCCCTGGACGCCGGCGGGGCGGACATGGCCGCCTTCCGCTGGCCGCGCGACGTCCGGCTGGTCCTGGGCGAGGAAGGCCAGGGCGTGCCCACGAGCCTGCCGGCGCAGCGCCTGTCCATCCCGACCACCGGCGCCGTGGAATCGCTGAACGCCACGGTCGCGGCGAGCGTGGCACTGTTCAGCCACTTCACCGCCCGCCCCTGACGCGCGGGCACGAAAAAGGCGAGGGGAACACCCCCTCGCCTCTTCAAGCCCCGCCCCAACGGACGCCCGATCAGCCCTGGCGGTAGTTCGGGGACTCGTTGGTGATGGTGATGTCATGGACGTGGCTTTCGCGCAGGCCCGCGTTGGTGATGCGGACGAATTCGCACTTCGTCTGCATCTCGGCGATGGACTGGCTGCCGGTGTAGCCCATGGCCGCGCGCAGGCCGCCGACAAGCTGGTGGATGACCGCCGACACCGGCCCCTTGTAGGGCACGCGGCCTTCCACACCTTCCGGCACCAGCTTCATGGTGGAGACTTCCTGCTGGAAGTAGCGGTCCGCCGAGCCGCGGGCCATGGCACCCACCGAGCCCATGCCGCGATAGCTCTTGTACGAACGGCCCTGGTACAGGATGACCTCGCCGGGGCTCTCGTCGGTGCCGGCGAACAGGCTGCCCAGCATCGCCACGCTGGCGCCCGCCGCGATGGCCTTGGCGAGATCGCCCGAGAACTTGATGCCGCCGTCGGCGATCACCGGGATGCCCAGCTTCTCGCAGGTCTCCACCACGTCCATGATGGCGGTGAGCTGCGGCACGCCGACGCCCGCGATGATGCGGGTGGTGCAGATGGAGCCGGGGCCGATGCCGACCTTCACGGCGTCGGCGCCGGCATCGACCAGCGCCCTGGCGGCCTCGCCGGTCGCCACGTTGCCGGCGATCACCTGGGTATAGTTGGACATGTTGCGGGCCGCGCGCACCTGATCCAGCACCTTCAGCGAATGGCCGTGCGCGGTGTCCACCACCAGCACGTCCACGCCCGCGTCGAACAGGGCCTCCGCACGGCGCAGCCCGTCCGAGCCGGTGCCGGTGGCGGCAGCGACGCGCAGGCGGCCCTGGGCGTCCTTGCAGGCGTTCGGATAGGCCTGGGCCTTCTCGATGTCCTTCACCGTGACGAGGCCGATGCAGCGGTGATCCTCGTCCACCACCAGCAGCTTCTCGATGCGGTGCTGGTGCAGCAGGCGCTTGGCCTCGCTCTGGCTGACGCCCTCGCGCACCGACACCACGTCCTTGGTCATCAGTTCGCTGACCGGCTGGTTCGGGTTGGTGGCGAAGCGCACGTCGCGGTTGGTCAGGATGCCGACCAGCTTGCCGCTGCCGCGGGCGTCGCGGCCTTCCACCACCGGAATGCCGGAGATGCGGTAGTCGGCCATGAGTTGGAGCGCGTCGGCCAGCGTCTGGCCCGGCGTGATGGTGATCGGGTTGACGACCATGCCGGACTCGTACCGCTTGACCTTGCGGACCTCTTCGGCCTGCTGCTCGACGGTCAGGTTGCGGTGGACGACGCCGATGCCGCCGGCCTGGGCCATGGCGATGGCGAGGCTGCTTTCGGTCACCGTGTCCATCGCGGAGGACATCAGCGGGATGCCCAGTTCGATGGTCTTGGTCAGGCGCGTCCGGGTGTCCACCTCGTTCGGCAGAACCGAACTTTCGGCCGGAACCAAGAGGACGTCGTCGAAGGTCAGGGCTTCGCGGATCGTGGACGAGCGGGCCATCGGCGGTCTCCCGGGAGATAAAAAAGGGGCCGGAAAAAAATTTGGCGCACTATACACAAGACCGTGGGCTTGTGAAGGCGCCTGCACCACAAACTGTCGTGTGCCGGGCTTCATCCGCGCAGGCCAGCCATGACCTGCGCGAACGGACCGCAGCCTGGGGTCGAACTAGTCGTTCACGTTCGCCCCACGGAAACCGGTGGCGACCACATAGGTTTCGGAGGATTCGGCGCGGCTGGCCGGCGGCTTGGCGTGACGCACCGTGGCGAAGTCGCGCTTCAGCCGCTCCAGCAGCGACTTCTCCGCCCCGCCCTGGAACAGCTTGGCCACGAACGCCCCGCCGGGGGCCAGCACCTCCTCCGCGAAATCATAGGCGGCCTCGGCCAGCGCCATGATGCGCAGGTGGTCGGTCGCCTGATGCCCGATGGTCGGGGCCGCCATGTCGCTGAGCACCAAGTCGGCGGAACCGCCCAGCGCCTCCTTCAGGCGCTCCGCGGCACCCTCCTCCAGGAAGTCGGCCTGCATGGTGGTGGCGCCGGGCACCGGGTCCATGGGCAGGATGTCCAGCCCGACGACCTTCCAGCCTTCGCGCCCGCTCTGCACCTTGTCCACCGCCACCTGGGTCCAGCCGCCGGGGGCGGCGCCGAGGTCCACCACCCGCTTGCCCGGTCCCAGCAGATGGAACTTCTCGTCCAGTTGCAGCAGCTTGAAGGCCGCGCGGGAGCGGAAGCCGCGCTTCGTCGCCTCGTGCACGTAGGGGTCGTTCAGGTGCCGCTCCAGCCAGCGGGCCGACGAGGTGGAGCGCTTCGCCGCGGACTTCACGCGGACGGTGGCGCGGCGCCCACCCGGCTTCGAGGAGGACGGAGGCTTTCCAACCATGGTCTCACATTTCCTTAATAGATTTGCCGCGCCGACCCGATCAGCTCCACGAGGATGCCCTCGCGCAGGCCGCGGTCGGCGATGCGAAGGCGCTCCACCGGCCAACAGTCGCACAGCGCGTCCAGCACCGCGCATCCGGCGATCACCAGATCCGCGCGGTCCTGTCCGATGCAGGGATGCCGTGCCCGCCCGTGGAAGTCCAGCGCGACGAGCCGTTCGATGACCGCGCGGGCGTGGTCGATGCGCAGAAAGCTGCCGTCCACCGCCCGCCGGTCGTAACGGCAGAGGCCGAGATGCACCCCGGCGAGCGTCGTCACCGTGCCGGACGTGCCCAGCATCTGCACCTGCCCGTCCAGCACGCGCTGCCGGATGCCGTTGCGCACCTCGAAGGAGGCGATGGCCGACGCCACCTCCTCCACCATGCGGCGGTACATGGGGCCGTCGGCGTCCGCCCCGCCGAACTGCTCGGTCAGGCCGATGACGCCGCAGCGGATCGAGGTCTGGTCGAGGATGCGCGGCGCCCGCCCCCGCTCCACCGCCAGCCACATCAGCTCCGTCGAGCCGCCGCCGATGTCGAACACCACCGCGTAGGGCACGTTCGGGTCGAGCAGCGAGGCGCAGCCGGCGAGCGCGAGGCGTCCTTCCTCCTGGCTGGAGATGATTTCGATGGCGATGCCGGTTTCCCGCTCCACCGCGTCGATGAACTCGTTGCAGTTCCGGGCGCGGCGGCAGGCTTCCGTCGCCACGGCGCGGGCGGCGGTGACGCCGCGCCGTTCGATCTTGGCGCCGCAGATCTTCAGGGCGGCGAGGGTGCGTTCCATCGCCGAGTCGGACAGCCGGTCGTTCCGGGTCAGCCCTTCGCCCAGCCGGACGATTCGCGAAAAGGCGTCGATGACGCGGAAACCGCCGGGAATCGGGCGGGCGATCAGCAGCCGGCAATTGTTGGTGCCGAGGTCGAGGGCCGCGAAGACCGGGCGCGCAGGGGCCGACGAACGCAACCGTCCGGTGTCGTTCTGCCGTTCGCTGTGCACCTGAAGGTCCACGTATCCTCCTCGCCATGCTTAAGGGAGTCATACTAACCCGGTTTCACGTCCGGGCGAAACCCTACGAATGGCGATGAATTGTGTCCGCACGCCCACACCAAGGTACCGGACGCGAAAAAAGGTCTATACAAGCCCTGCCCGCTTTGCTAAAAGGGCGGCCCACGACGGAACGCGGCGCAGCTTCGCTTCCGGCGACGGTCTGGGGGATCGTCTAGCGGTAGGACAGCGGACTCTGACTCCGCCAGCCTAGGTTCGAATCCTAGTCCCCCAACCAACTTCCTGAATTCTTGTATATTTTCGCTGACGATCTGGGTGGCGGGGACTGGTCCCTTTGCCGTCCCATATTCGTTTGCCCATGTTCGTTTTGAACTTGCGGTCATGCAGCGTGCGCACCGGCGGGCGGGCGCATTTCACTTCCGGCGCCGGAGCCATGTCATTTCGATAACTGTCGAAACGATATTGACGGAACAACGGCTGCCCGATACTTTGATGTTATTGGAAGCATCGAATCAATCCGCCGCGAACGCGATCGGCACTGAATGTTCTCGTCCGCACACACCAAGGGCACCGTCATGGAGAAGAAGGCCGTCCTGTCGGCGCTGTCCGCGCTCTCTCAGGAAACCCGCCTGGACATCTTCCGCCTGCTGGTTCAGGCCGGTCCGGAAGGACGCGCGGCGGGCGCCATTTCCGAGACCCTCGGCGTCAGCCCGGCCACGCTCTCCTTTCATCTGACGCAGCTCACCCACGCCGGGCTGATCGCCCAGCGGCGCGAAGGCCGTTCGCTGATCTACTCGACCGACTTCGACCGGATGAACGGTCTGGTCGGCTTCCTGGTCGAGAACTGCTGCGGCCGTTCGGCCAACCCCGCCGCCCGCGCGCCCATCTGCGCGCCGGCACCGGAGCCCGCCAACGGGCCCGCGGAGGCGGGCGATGGAACCACACCGCTTCCGCGCTGCGGCTGCTGACACGATTCCCTGCGGGGGCATCGGAGCGGCCCACGCGCACGGCCAAACACATCATGGCCGAACATATGGAGAGAGGAATGGCCGAGGACCGGATCTACAACGTCCTGTTCCTGTGCACGCACAACAGCGCGCGCAGCGTCATGGCGGAATGCATCCTGAACCGCCGGGGCGAGGGCCGATTCCGCGGATTCAGCGCGGGCAGCCAGCCGTCCGGGCACATCAACCCATACGTTCGCGACCTGCTGGAGCGGCTCGGATTCCCCACCGCCGATCTGCGCTCGAAGACCTGGGACGGGTTCGCCAAGCCGGACGCGCCCCGCATGGACTTCGTGTTCACCGTCTGCGACAACGCCGCGGGCGAGGTCTGCCCGGTGTGGCCCGGCCATCCCGCCACCGCCCATTGGGGATTTCCCGACCCTTCCAGTGCCCAGGGAAGCGATGCCGAAAGGGCGGCCTTCACCGCCGACGTGTTCCGCCAGATCGAGCGCCGCCTCCAGGCGTTCATGAGCCTGCCCATCGCCTCGCTCGACCGGCTGACCCTCAAGCGGACGCTGGACGAGATGGGCCGCGGAACCGGTGGTGGGGCATGACGCGCACCGTCACCCCCCTGACCGATGGGGACCTGCCGCCCCTGGCCGGCCTGCTGGCGGCGAACGGCCTTCCGACCGGCGATCTGACCATGCCGGGACGGCGCTTCTGGCGCGTGGAGGACGAGGACGGGCTGCTCGGTTACGGTGGGCTGGAGGTCCACGGACCGGACGGCTTGCTGCGCTCCGTCGTCGTGCCGCCGGACCGGCGCGGCAGCGGCGCCGGGCGGGCCGTGACCGCCGCGGTGAGCGAAGAGGCCCGCGGGCTGGGCGTCGAACGGCTCTGGCTGCTGACGACGACCGCCGCCGATGTCTTCGAGCGGCTGGGATTTCAACGCACGGATCGGGCTTCCGCCCCACCCGGCATCGCCGCCAGCGCCCAGTTCGCGGGCCTGTGCCCGGGCAGCGCCGTCTGCATGCGCCGCGACCTCATCGCTTCCAAGGAACCGGCACCGGTTTGATCGAAGGACCGAACGAGATGACGACCGACGTCCACGCTGCCCCGGAGGCCCGTCCGGGCATGGGCACCTTCGAACGCTATCTGAGCGTCTGGGTGGCGCTGTGCATCGTGGCGGGCATCGCCCTCGGCCACCTGATGCCGGGCCTGTTCCAGGCGATCGCCGCCGCCGATGTGGCCAAGGTCAACCTGCCGGTGGCGGTGCTCATCTGGCTGATGATCGTGCCGATGCTGCTGAAGATCGATTTCGGCGCCCTGCATCAGGTGACGAAGCACTGGCGCGGCATCGGCGTCACCCTGTTCATCAACTGGGCGGTCAAGCCGTTCTCGATGGCGCTTCTGGGCTGGTTGTTCGTCGCCACGCTGTTCCGCGGGCTGCTGCCCGCCGACCAGATCGACAGCTACATCGCCGGGCTGATCCTGCTGGCGGCGGCGCCCTGCACCGCCATGGTGTTCGTGTGGTCCAACCTGTGCGGCGGCGAGCCGCACTACACGCTCAGCCAGGTGGCGCTGAACGACCTCATCATGGTCTTCGCCTTCGCCCCTCTGGTCGGCCTGCTGCTCGGCGTCGCCTCGATCACGGTGCCGTGGGACACCCTGCTGCTCTCGGTCGTGCTCTACATCGCCATCCCGGTGGTTGCCGCCCAGCTCTGGCGCCGCCGCCTGCTGGCCTCCGGCGGCGAGGCGGCGCTGAAGCGGAGCCTGGACGCGATCCAGCCGGTTTCGCTGGCGGCGCTGCTGACCACGCTGGTTCTGCTGTTCGGGTTCCAGGGCGAACGGATTCTGGCGCAGCCGCTGGTCATCCTGCTGCTGGCCGTTCCCATCCTGGCCCAGGTCTACCTCAACGCCGGGCTGGCCTACTGGCTGTCGCGCCGCTTCGGGGTGGCCTGGTGCGTGGCCGCCCCGGCGGCGCTGATCGGCGCCAGCAACTTCTTCGAACTCGCCGTCGCCGCGGCCATCAGCCTGTTCGGCCTGGGGTCGGGGGCCGCGCTGGCCACCGTGGTCGGCGTGCTGGTCGAGGTGCCGGTGATGCTGTCGATCGTGCGCATCGTCAAGGCGACCAAACCCTGGTACGAGAGGCCCCGCGGGACCTGATGCCGCCCGTGCGATTGTCCGCCGATCCGCAAGATGCTGCCGATCTGTGGCAATGTCGACGTCACGAGGCTGATTCACGAGGCGCTTGAATGAACGATGCGACACGGAGCGTGCTGGCCGACGGCATGGCGCGCTGGGGTGCCTTCATCGAGGCGAACGCATCCTGGGCGGAAGCGATCTTTTTCCTGTGCGCCTTCGCGGAATCCCTGGCGTTCGTCGGGTTCGCGGTGCCGGGCCTGGTGCTGATCGCCACGGGCGGAGCGCTGGTCGCCTCCGGCGCCCTCGGCTTCTGGCAGGTCTACGCCGCCATCGCCCTGGGTGCCGTGCTGGGTGACGCCGCGTCCTATTGGCTCGGCCGGGTGTTCGGCGATCATGTCCCGCGTGTCTGGCCCTTTCGCCGGCGACCGGAGCTTCTGGAACGGGGCAGCCGCTTCTTCCTGCGCCATGGCGGCAAGAGCGTCTTTCTCGCCCGCTTCCTCGGGCCGCTGCGGCCGGTCGTGCCGATCACCGCCGGGATGATGGCGATGCCTCACCACACCTTCCAGACCGCCAACCTGCTGTCCGCGGTCATCTGGGTGCCCCTGATGATGATGCCCGGCTTCGTCATGGCGAAGGGGGTCGGCATCGATGAACTCCTCACCGGTGCCACGGCGATGCCGGCGGCGCCCCGGAAGGGGGGCGACACGCCCTGCGTGCCGGCTCCGCCGATATCCGGCGAACCGCCCCGGTGCTGAGCCTCCCTGCCCCCGGGATGGTCAGACGGGGGCTTCGACCGCAGCCGTCAGATGCTGGACGAGCTGGCGGGCGCTGACGGGCAGCGCGGCGAATTCCCGCATGCACAGGAACAGGCGCCGCGCCGCCCAGGGCTCGTCGAGCGGCACGGCGCGGATGCGGCCCGAGGCGAGCTGGTGCTCGATCGCCAGGACGGGCAATATGCCGATGCCGAGGTTGGCCTCGATCATCCGGCACATCCCGTCGAAGCTGCGGACCTGGATCCGCAGCTTGATGGAACTTCCGGTCTCCATGCAGGCCCGCATGATCACGGCCAGCAGCGAGCTGTCGGGATGCGGGCCGACGAAGTCGTGGTCCAGCGCCTCCGTCAGCCGGATCGACGGGCGGTCGGCCAGGGCATGCCCATCGGGGACGACCAGCACCAGCCGGTCGACGTGATAGGGCAGCCGCTCCAGCCCTTCCGCCGGGGTGTTCTCGGTGATGATGCCGATGTCGGCGGTGCGCTCCGCCACCGCCCGGACGATGGCCGGGCCGACATGCTCCTCCAGATCGATCTTGACCAGCGGGTAGCGCTCCAGGAAGCCGTTCAGCTCGTGGGGCAGGAACTCCGAAATCGCGGACGCGATGGCGTGCATCCGCACATGCCCCTTCACTCCCGCCGTGAAATCGCTCAGCTCCCCTTCCATCCGGGCGAGGGTTTGGAGCACCTGGCGGGAATAATGCAGGAAGGTCCGGCCCGCCGGTGTCAGGGAGACGCCGCGGGCGTGACGGTGCAGCAGCGCGACGCCGGCCCCGGCCTCCAGATCGGCGATCCTCTTGCTCGCCGCCGAGAGCACGATGTTCTCGCGCTCCGCCGCACGGGTGATGTTCAGCTCTTCCCCGATGGCGACGAAGAGTTTGAAGCTGGTCAGATCGACGCGCATGACCCCTCCCCTCCGGTTTGAGCGCCACTGTCGCACGCCGCGCCAGCCTTCGGACACAGCCGATTCATGGGGCGCCCGCGGCCCAAGACTTCGCGGATGACGAAGGCTTGGTTGGCGAACCACCAATTGTCCGTGGACCACGCATTTTTTAAGGTCGGGGCAACGACGCCGCCCCGAGCGGCAAGACCACAATCCCGCATCGTGACAGGCCCCGTTCGGGCATCGACGGCACGCGCTCCACGCGCGCCGGCAGCCGCCCTGCGCGCCATGGTCCCCGACGACCGCCGCGATGCGCCGCGACGAGCGCGCCTGATCCGAAGGACCCTCCATGACCGAGCCTTTCAGCTCTTCCTTGCTTGGCACCCTGTCCGGTCCGTTCGGCACGCTGCGGCATGTGGACCTGCGCGCCGCTGCCGGCGCCGCCCTGGAGCGGATGCCCTGGTGCCACCGCGTGCTGCTGGAGAACGTGCTGCGCCAGCCCGACGCCGCGCTCGCCGGGGCGGGCCGGGACGCGCTGCTGGGCTGGCTGGACAGCGGGCGCAGCGCGGCGGAGATCCCCTTCGCTCCGGGCCGGATCCTGATGCACGACACCACCTGCGGCCCGGCGCTGGTGGACATCGCCGCCATGCGCGACGCCCTGGCCGAGGCCGGCGGCGACCCGGCGCGGCTCAACCCGGCCTGCCCGGTGGCGACCTCCACCGACCATTCGGTGGCGGTGGACGTCTCGGCCCGGCCGGGCGCGCTCGGCCACAACATGACCCGCGAGATGGAGCGCAACGCCGAGCGCTACCGCTTCATGAAGTGGGCGGCGAACAGCGTGCGCGGTTTCCGCGTCTTCCCGCCGGGCACCGGCATCATGCACACCATCAACATGGAGCGCCTCGCCACGGTGGTGGCGGTGGAGGAGCGCGGCGGCGCGCGCTGGGCGGTGCCCGACACGCTGGTCGGCACGGACAGCCACACGCCGATGATCAACAGCCTGGGCGTGCTCGGCTGGGGCGTTGGCGGCATCGAGGCGGAGGCCGTCATGTTCGGCGTGCCGCTGGCCCTGCGGGTGCCCGAGGTGATCGGCGTGCGCCTCGACGGGCGGCTGCCGGAAGGCTGCCTCGCCACCGACCTCGCGCTGGTGGTGACGGAGCGGCTGCGCAGGCTCGGCGTTGCCGGCGAGTTCGTCGAGTTCTTCGGACCCGGCGTCGCGTCCCTGTCGGTCGGGGAGCGTTCGGTCCTCGCCAACATGGCCCCGGAATACGGCGCCAGCACCGGCTTCTTCCCCATCGACGAACGCACGCTGGCCTATCTGCGCGACACCGGGCGCAACCCGGCGCAGCGTGCCCTGGTCGCCGCCTACGCCCAGGCCATCGGCCTGTGGCACGAGCCCGACGCCACGCCGCGCTACACCGAGACGGTCACCGTCGATCTGCCGTCGCTGCGCCCGACGCTGGCCGGTCCGCGGCGTCCGCACGACCGGCTGGCGCCGGAGCAGGTGCCGTCCGTCATCGCGCCGCTCTTCGCCGGCCCCGCCCCGCCGGCGGAAGGCGACGCCGT
>NZ_JAUJFI010000094.1 GCF_030849505.1 Azospirillum isscasi
GGCCCGGGTGATGCCCTTCGTCCCGGCCTCGCGCGCTGTCGCGGCGTCCGTGGCGGCTCCACCCGCCGCCGAACCGGTCGGCGAGGGCGGCGAGCCGGACAGCCTGGGCATCCTGACGGCGATCCGGCGCAAGCGCGCCGCCCGCGAGAAATTCTTCCCAAAGGGGCTGTTCGAGGACCCCTGCTGGGACATGCTGCTGGATCTGATGATCAACCACCTTCAGGGGCGGCGGATTTCCGTGTCGTCGCTGTGCATCGCGTCCGGGGTGGCGCAGACCACGGCGCTGCGGCGCATCGCCGACCTGTACGACCGCGGGCTGGTCCGGCGCATCGCCGACGACAAGGACGGGCGCCGCGTCTTCATCGAGCTGACCGAAGAGGGCGTGGCCGCCATGAAGCGTTACGTGGAGAATGTCGGCCCGCTGGGCTGACCGTCCGCCGCCGCTTCCGCCTGCCGGGAGCAGTCCGGCCAGGGGCAGGCGCAGGACGGGAAGCGGCACGCGTCGCCGTTCACGTCGCCGGCCTGCACGGCGATCTTGTAACGCAGGCCGGTGGCCGCCGGCGCGTCGATCAGGCCGCAGACCTCATAGACCTCGACATTGACGCGGGCCGATTGCAGGGCAACCCGGGCGATCTGCTTGGGATCCTTCATCATCGGCGTCTCGGCCTCGCTTCCGCTGCGTCGTCGATCCAACAACGCATGACGGGCGCCGGTGTCCCAGGGCGTATCGGAAGGACTTCCTTTGGCACGCCCGCGGCATCCTTACGGCTCCCGTTTCCGGGCGTTCCACATGGATCGGAAAGCCTCCTCCAGCGACCGGGTGAAGGCCGGGGCGTCGCAGAGAGGGGAGTGGAGCAGGGTTTCCCGCAGGCCCGAACGCAGGCCGGCCAGGGCGGACGGATCGCCGATGAGGGCGGCGGTCTTGGCGACGTAATCGTCCGGGTCGGCGGCCACGAGCCGGTCGGCAAGGCCCAGCGTCTCCAGGAAGCTGACCCCGATGCGCCCGGCCCAGCGGTCGCCGCGCAGGGTCACCACCGGCACGCCCATCCACAGGCTTTCCGCCGTCGTCGTGCCGCCGCCGAAGGGGGTGGGGGAAAGCGCGATGTCGATGCGGTTGTGGCTGCCGAGATACTCCGCCCGCGGCGACCATCCTTCCATGCGCAGCCGGTTGGGCGCGATGCCGTGCGTGGCGAACTGGTCGCGCAGGGCCTGACGCACGCCGGAATCGTTGAACTCCCGGGACTTCACCAGCAGGCGGGCCTGCGGCAGGGCGGCCAGGGTCCGCGCCCACAACGCGACGGTGCTCGGGGTGATCTTCGCCCGGTTGTGAAAGGCGCCGAGCGTGACCGGCCCGCCGCCGAGCATGGGAAGCGGACCGACCGCGACCTCCTCCGTCGGCGGCGTGAAGCACAGATAACTGCCGGGAAGGCGCCAGACCTTCTCGGTGAAGTAGCGCTCCTCTCCCGGCGGCAGGACGTGGCGGTCCGCGATGATCCAGTCCATGCCCGGCAGGCCGGTCGTCCCGAAATAGCCGAGCCAGCTCACCTGGACGGGGGCGGGCCGCCGGGCGAACAGGGGCAGGCGGTTGTTTCCCGTGTGGCCGGACAGATCGACCAGAATGTCGATTCCATCCTGCCGGATCAGATCGGCTGCCGCCTCGTCGCCGATCCCGACGATCGGGCGCCACCCGCCCGCCGCCGCGCGCAGGCGCTCCGTCACATGGTCGATCCGGCTGTTGTTGGCGTAGCCGAAGGCGGTAACCGCCGAACGGTCGTGCGTCTTCAGGACGTTTTCCAGAAAATAGCCGACGGGATGGCTGTTGAAATCGCTGGAGACGTATCCGACGCGGAGGGGACGGGCCTCATCGGTGTCGCGGACCGCCGGGGCGGCCAAAGGGGGCCCGTCGCCGTCACGGATGGCCCACTCCCGGGCGGCGGCCAGGAAGTCGGCGTTGGTGAACTCCGGCGCGTAATGCTGTGCCATCAGGAGGTTGCTGCGCGCCATGGGGAAATCCGGACGGTGCGTCAGCGCCGAACGGTAGGCGGCGAGGGCCCGTTCCAGACGCCCCAGCCCCTTCAGGGTGTTGCCGAGGTTGGACCAGGCAAGGGCGAAATCGGGCTGGAAGGTCAGGGCGACGCTGTAGGCCGCCGCCGCTTCGCCAAGGCGGTTCAGCGTGTCCAGGGCGTAGCCGAGGTTGCAATGGGACCCGGCGTTGGCCGGATCGGACTGGATCGCTTCGGCGAAGGCGGCGACGGCGGCTTCGGCATCGCCGACCTCCATGAGGAGGGAGCCGAGGTTGTTGAGGGCCTCGGCGAAACCCGGCCGCAGCGCGATGGCCTTGCGGTAGGCGGCGACGCTTTCGTTGGGCAGGCGCCGGGCGCGGAACAGGTTGCCCATCTGGAAATGGATGTCGGCCTTGTCCGGGCTGAGGCGCAGGGCGGCCATGAAGGCCCCCATGGCCTCCTCCATCCGTTCCAAGGCCAGCAGGGAGGAGCCGAGGTTCAGGTGGTACTCCGGCGCCTCCTGGATCGACAGGGCGGTCCGGATGAAGGCGATGCCGGAGTCATGGTCGCCCTGTTCGGAGCGCAGCACGCCCAGCAAATGCCATGCGTCGGCGTTCCGCGGCTCGCGGTCCAGGATCTGACGGTACGCCGCTTCCGCTTCGGTGGTGCGGCCATCGGTGTGGAGGGTCAGGGCCTGGGTCACCGATGGCCGGGGGGAACGGCTGTCCGTCATGGATCGACAATCACGCGCGGTTGTGGCCGGGAAAGATGCAACGCCGGGGAGAGTAGACCGTCCGCCAGAACCGCGTCCATGGCGAAGGGCGGCTTCTCGGCGGAACAGCCCGGCGTGCCTCACCCCAGTTCAAACGTCGTCACGCCGTAGAGGCGGGCCGTGTCGATGGCGGGGGCGGGGCCGAGATACATGCGCGCGGTTTCGAATTGCGGGGTCAGGCCCAGTTCCTCCGCCAGCAGGACGGCCTCCCGGTTGACCTCCGGCGCGTCGAGAAAGACCGGGCCGTCGCCCGCCGTGGCGGCGAGCGCCAGCGCCAGATCGCGCGCCGTGCCGCGGTCGGCGGCGTAGAGCGGGCCGATCTTGCTGCCCGTGTGGCAGGGACGGATCACCCCGAAGCCCCGCACATCCCCGTCGTGAAGGGCGGCGAGCGCAGTGGCGCCGGGCAGGGTGATCCAGTTGGACAGGAAACCGGCGCGCGGTGCCGGGAACAGGGCGCGGTCCCACTCCAGAAGCCGGTCGAAGGGCACCGTCCGCGCGTCCACCAGCGCCGCGGCGGACGAGGTTCCGGCGGGCGGCGCGCCGCCGTAGCGGATGTTGCGGTAAGCCAGGGCGAAGCCGGATTTGCGGTAATTGTCCTGCTGCGCGACCACCCCGTCGAGCCCGACGGTGCAGCCCTCCAGATGCGTCAGCCCCGCCCGCCACAGATCCCAGCCGAGGCCGCGCCCGCGCAGGTCCGGCCGCACGATGTAGAAGCCGAGGAAGCCGAAGTTCTCGGGATAGCGCACGACGGAGATGCAGGCCGCCGGCTCGCCGTCCAGCTCCCCGATCAGGAAGCCGTCCGGGTCCACCGCGTGAAAGGCCCCGGCGTCGTGCAGGCCGGGGTTCCAGCCCTCCGCCTTCGCCCAGTCCACGGCCAGATCCAACTCGGCCCGGCTCATCACGCGCACGCGGTAGCCTTCCATGGGGCTCTCCCGTCAGGGCTGCGGGGCGGGGGCGAAGCGCGCCATGTCCCCGGCATAGGGTTTCGGCAGGGGGAAAGCGTAGCCGCCGGTCTTGCCCGTGCGCAAGCCCAGCACGGCCAGCCCCTCCACCAGCTTCACCGCGGCGGTCACGCCGTCCACCACCGGCACGCCCATCTCCGCGGTCAGGGCGCGTGCCAAATCGGCCATGCCGGCGCAGCCCAGCACGACGCTTTCCGCCCGGTCCTCCGCGATGGCGTGGCGGATGCTCTCGCGCACCCGCTCGACCGCGCCGGACGCCGGGTCCTCCAGCGCCAGCACCGGCACGCCCGCGGCGCGCACCCGGCAGCGCCCGGCGACGCCGTAGCGCTCCGCCAGATGCTCCAGCGCCGGGACGGAGCGCGGCATGGTGGTGACCACGCTGAACCGCCCGCCCAGCAGGGTGGCCGTCTTCATCGCCGCCTCGCAGATGCCGACCACGGGCGCGGCGGACAGGCAGCGCGCGGCGTCCAGCCCCACGTCGTCGAAGCAGGCGATCACCGTGCCGTCGATGCCGGGCGCGGCGCGCTCGTGGGCGGCGATGACCTCCAGCAGACCGGGGACGGCCAGGGCCTCGTCGTAATAGCCCTCGATGCTGGCGGGACCCATGGCGGGGTTGGCGGCGACGATCTCCGTTCCGGGCGCCGCGACGGCGCGGGCCGCGGCGGCGGCCTTCTCGGTCATGGAGGCGGTGGTGTTGGGGTTGACGACCAGGATGCGCATGGTTGGTCCTTTGCCTCTCAACGGGCCGCGCCGGTGCGCCGCAGCCGGCGGCGGCGCAGGATGGCCACCCCGGCCAGGAACAGGCCGATCACCGTGAAGGAGAACAGCGTCGTCAGCGTGCCCAGCGCGTAGAGCACCGGCGTCGTGACGTTGGTGGTCATGCCGTAGATCTCCAGCGGCAGGGTGTTGAAGGACCCGGCGGTCATCAGCGTCCGCGCGAACTCGTCGTAGGACAGGGTGAAGCCGAACAGTCCGACGCCGATCAGGCTGGGCAGCAGGATGGGCAGCACCACATGCCGCACCGTCTGCCAGGGCGTGGCGCCGAGGTCGCGCGCCGCCTCCTCGTAGGCCGAGTTGAAGCGGTTGAAGATGGCGAAGACGATCAGCAGGCCGAAGGGCAGCGTCCAGGTCAGATGCGCGCCGAGCGCGGAGCTGTGCCAGGCCGGCTCGATGCCCAGGATGTTGAACAGCAGGCCGATGCCCAGGCTGACCAGGATGGACGGCACGATCAGGCTCGCCACCGCCAGATAGAACAGCGCCCCGCTGCCCGGAAAGCGGCGGCGGAAGGCGAAGCCGGCGAGCAGCGAGAACAGCACCGTCAGCACCATCACCGTCAGCCCCAGCGCGATGGAGCGGCGGAAGGACCCGCCGAAATCGCCGACCGCCTGCTGCTCGAACAGGTTCCGGAACCAGTGGATGGACACCCCGTTCATCGGGAAGGTCAGCCCGCCCTCCGGCCCCTGGAAGGACAGGATGGTGATGGTGGCGATCGGCCCGTAGAGGAACAGCACGAACAGCCCGAAGAAGGCGGCAAGCAGGTAGAAGGACAGGCCGCGGCGGTTGCTGTTGCCGGTCATCGCTCAGAGCTCCTTGCGGATGTCGACGATGCGCAGCATCGCCACGACCATGATGAGGACGACGGCCAGCAGGACGACCGCGTTCGCCGCGGCGGCGGGGTATTGGAGCAGCGAAATCTCGTTGGCGATCATCAGCCCGATGGAGGCGCTCTGCCCGCCGCTCATCAGCCGGACGGTGATGAAGTCGCCCATCACCAGCGTGACGACGAAGATGGAGCCGATGGCGATGCCCGGCTTGGCCAGCGGCAGGATGACGTTCCACACCACCTGCGCGGCACTGGCGCCGCCGTCGCGCGCCGCTTCGACCAGGGCGCGGTCGATGCGCATCATCGAATTGAAGATCGGCACCACCATGAACAGCGCGTAGAGGTGCACGAAGGCCAGCACCACCGCGAAGTCGGAGAACAGCAGGAACTCCAGCGGCCGGTCGATCAGCCCGGCGGAGATCAGGCCGGAATTCAGCAGCCCGTTGCGCCCCAGGAAGGGAATCCACGAGATCATGCGGATGATGTTGGAGGTCCAGAAGGGGATCGTGCAGACCAGGAACAGCACCATCTGCCAGGTCGTGGACTGGACGTGGAAGGCCAGGAAATAAGCGACCGTGAAGCCGATCAGCAGCGTGATGACCCAGGTCAGCGCCGCGAACTTCACCGTGTTCAGGTAGGTCTTCCAGGTGACCGGGGAGGTCAGCAGCTCCTCGTAATTGGTCAGCACGAAGTCCGGGTAGATGCGGATGCTGTCGTAGTCCCAGAAGCTGACCGCGACGATGGTCAGGATGGGGATCAGCAGGAAGACCAGAAGCGTCAGCGCCAGCGGACCGGCCTGGAGATAGGGGACGGCCCGGCGCAGCACGGAACGGCGCACCCCGCCGCCCCGCGGTGCCGCGGACGCGCTCGACGCTTCGGGTGGGACGGCGGTGACGGTCATAGCGGAGGGGTCCGTTGCCGTGGGGAAGTGCTGTTGTGGGGGAGTTTTGCCCCTGCCCCGACCCTCCCCCGCTGTCGCAGGGGAGGGACCCGCGAAGCGGGAGGGTGGGGGCAAACGCAGTTGCGCCTTACGCCGCGATGAACTCGTTCCACTTGCGGACCATGTAGCGGTCCTCGTCCATCACCGCGTTCCAGCAGGCGACGCGGCCCATGCGGTCCTTGAACGACCCGCCGTCGCGCACGGCGCCGGCCTTCTCCATCACCTTGCCTTCGGGGCTGAGGATGTCGGTCTTGGCCGGCTGGCCCTCCATCCAGAAGGCCCATTCGTCCGCCGACATGTGCTCCTTCGCGGTGTCGAGCACGGCGGAGTAATAGCCCTGGCGGTTCAGATAGGCGCCGACCCAGCCCGACAGGTACCAGTTGATGTATTCATAGGCGGCCTCCAGCTCCAACCCGCTCAGATGCTTGGCGATGCCGAGGCCGCCGCCCCAGGCGCGGTAGCCTTCCTTCAGCGGCTGGTAGACGCAGGGGATGCCCTTGGCGCGCACGGCCGCCACGGCGGGCGACCACATGGACTGGATGATGACCTCGCCCGACGACATCAGGTTCACGCTCTCGTCGAAGGTCTTCCAGAAGGCGCGGAACTGGCCGGCCTTCTTGGCGTCGGTCATGATCTTGATGGTCTTGTCGATCTCCTCCTTGGTCATGTTGCCCTTGTCGCCGTACTTCACCTCGCCCATGGCCTCGCAGACCATGGCGGCGTCCATGATGCCGATGGAGGGGATGTTCAGGATCGACGCCTTGCCCTTGAAGGCGGGGTCCAGCAGGTCCGTCCAGCTGGTGATCGGGCGGCCCACCAGATCGGGGCGGATGCCCAGCGTATCGGCGTTGTAGATGGTCGGGATCAGCGTCATCCACTGGGTGGCCGACTTGGCGAACTTGATGCTGTCCTTGCCTTCCACGAAGCCGACGGTGTGCGGGGCGGTGCCCTGGGCGACGGCGCTGTCCGGGGTCAGCTTGCCGTTGACGAAGATCGGGACGATCTTGTCGAAGTTCTTGATCTTCTTGACGTCCATCGGCTGCATCACGCCCGCCGGAAAGACCTTTTTGCAGATCCAGTATTCGATGTCGGCGATGTCGTAGGACTTCGGCTGGGTCACCGCGCGCTGGGCCACCGCGTCGCTGTCGAGCGCGGTCATCTGCAGCGTGAAGCCCAGATCCTCCTTCACCTTGTCGGCGACGGCGTTCAGGTTCGACACGCCGGTGCCGAACTGGCGCAGGGTGACGTTCTTGATGTTCTGCGCCCAGATGGTGGGGAAGCCGGTGATCGCCCCCGACCCGATGGCCACACCCGCGGCGGCGGCGGTGTCCTTCAGCAGCGTGCGGCGGCTGACGCCCTTGGTGGTCCCGGCGGAAAGGGGCGAGCCGGTGCGCGTCTCGGTCATGCTCTGTGCCTCCAGTGTGGTCGGTCGGTTATGGTCGGTCGGTTCTGGGGATGGATCAGGAAACCAGGGGGTGCACGTCGCGCGCCTTCCAGCCCGCGGTCACGCGGTCGCCGATGGAGAGCGGGGCGTCGTAGAAACGGGATTCGTCCAGCACCACGGCGAAATCCTCCGCACCCGGCACGTCGAGCGTCAGGTGGACCGACGCGCCGTGGTACTCCAGCGCGCGGACCGTGCCTTGCACCGCGTGGTCGGCGCCCTCCGGCTGGCCCAGCAGGATGCGGTCGGCGCGAACGGCCCAGCGGCCCGCGGCATCGTCCACCACGTTGTGGCCGCCGATGAAGCGGGCGACGAAGGCGGTGCGCGGCTGGTTGAACACCTCGCGCGGGGGACCGGCCTGCTCGATCCGGCCCTGGCTCATCACCACCACGAGGTCGGCCAGCGCCATCGCCTCGGTCTGGCTGTGGGTGACGTGGACGAAGGTGATTCCCAGCTCCGTGTGCAGGCGCTTCAGCTCCTCCCGCATGCGGATGCGCAGGAAGGGGTCGAGCGCCGACAGCGGTTCGTCCAGAAGCAGCACGCCGGGCCGGGTGATCAACGCGCGGGCCAGAGCCACGCGCTGCTGCTGGCCGCCCGAAAGCTGGGCGGGCAGCCGGTCCGCGTACTGGGACATGTGGACGAGGTCCAGCATCTCCCGCGCGCGGCGGCGCCGCTCCTCCCTGGAGACGCCCTTCATCTTCAGGCTGAAGGCAACGTTGTCGGTGCAGTCGAGATGCGGGAACAGCGCGTAGCTCTGGAACATCATGGCGGTGCCGCGGCGGGCCGGCGGCTCCGCGTTCACGACCCTGTCGCCGATCAGCAGGTCGCCGTCGGAGATGTCCTCATGCCCGGCGATCATGCGCAGCGTGGAGGTCTTGCCGCAGCCGCTGGGGCCGAGCAGGCAGCAATAGGCGCCCGCGGCGATGCGCAGGTCGATGCCGTCCACGGCGACGGTGGAGCCGTAGGACTTGCGCAGCTTCACCAGCTCGACGGTCGATCCGGCAGTGGTCGATCCGGTGCTCATGACCTTCTCCGATTTGTGCACAATCCGTGGGGCCGGTTGCGGCTGCCGGGGATGTCCGCAAGTTCCATGCCAGTACAGGAATGGCGGATTCCTGCGGATTTCCGGCGGTGCAAATCGGCGATTGGTCAGGATTTCGGCGCTGTGGCGCGAAATTGTGCATGGGTGGGCTGTGCACGATGCATGGGCAGGGCGCGGCGGCTGCGTTTCCCCTCTGGTCCGTTTTGTGCACAATCCGCGGCGTTGGATTGAACAGCGCCTGTGCCATGATGAAGACTGTCCTGAGCGCGTCCCGCCGCGCCGTCCGGGGGCGCGGAGAGGGGGCGGAGGCCCGCATCGTCCGCAGCATCGGCGAGGCCATCGCCGACCGCCGTCTGCCGCCCGGCACCAAGCTGGCCGAGGAGAGCCTGGCCGAGGTGTTCGGGGTCAGCCGGGAGCGGGTGCGCAAGGTGCTGCTCCTGCTGGCACAGCGGCGGGTGGTGACGCTGATCCCCAACCGCGGCGCCTTCGTCGCCAAGCCCACCGCGCGGGAGGCGCGCGAGGTGTTCGAAGCCCGCCAAGTGATCGAGCGCGCCGTGGTGGAGGCGCTGGAGCGCATCCGCCGTCCCCTGCCGGACGAGATGTCGGCCAAGCTGCGCGCCCATCTGGCGCGGGAGGAGGAGGCCGACCGGGCCGGCGACCGCATGGCGCTGATCCGCCTGTCGGGGCAGTTTCATCTGCTGCTGGCCGACTTCGCCGGGAACGCGACGCTGGCCGGCATCCTGGCCGACCTGATCGACCGCTCCAGCCTTGCCATCGCGGCCTTCGAACGGCGGTCGTCCCATTCCTGCTCCGCCACCGAGCACCGGCGCTTCGTGGAAGCGCTGGAATCCGGGCCGCCGGGCGAGGCGCTGCGCCTGATGATGGAGCATCTCGACGGGGTGGAGCGGCAGCTCGACCTCGATGCGCGGCCGGACGGCGCGGTCGATCTGAAATCCGTTTTCGCGGATCGAACGTAGATAACTGTCCGGATGGACGGGTGATAGCGCCCGCTTATCGCCCGCATAGGGACAAAGGGCTGCTTCCGGCCCGGCCCGCCCGCTACTATGCTGCCCGCCGCGACATCGAGGTGACCGAGCATCATGAATCCGATACCCAAGCCCGCCGACCATCCGCCGGTTCCCGCGCGCCGCGTCGGTGTGCTGTTGATGAACCTCGGGACGCCGGAGGCGACCGATTACTGGTCGATGCGCCGCTACCTGAAGGAATTCCTGTCCGACCCCCGCGTGATCGAGGTGCCGAAGGCGGTCTGGTGGCCGGTCCTGAACGGCATCATCCTGACCGTGCGTCCGGGCAAGAGCGGCCACGCCTACAAAAGCATCTGGAACGAGGAGCGGAACGAAAGCCCGCTGAAGACGGTCACCCGCGCCCAGGCGGACGGCGTGGCGGCGGCGCTGGCGGCGCGGCACGGCGGGGCGGTGGTGGTCGATTGGGCCATGCGCTACGGCCAACCGGCGGTCGGTCCGGCCATCGAGCGGTTGAAGGAGCAGGGCTGCGACCGCATCCTGCTGTTCCCGCTCTACCCGCAATATTCGGCGACCACCACGGCCACGGCGAACGATCAGGCGTTCCGCAAGCTGATGACGATGCGCTGGCAGCCGGCGGTGCGCACCGTCCCCGCCTATCACGGCGAACCGGGCTACATCGAGGCGCTGGCGCGGTCGGTGGTGCGGCACATCGCGGCGCTGGATCACACCCCCGACGTGCTGCTGGCGAGCTTCCACGGCCTGCCGAAAGCCTATCTGGACCGCGGCGACCCCTACCACTGCTTCTGCGTGGCGACGACGCGCCTTCTGGCCGACCGGCTGGGCTGGGAACCGGGACGGGTGCAGTACAGCTTCCAGTCGCGCTTCGGCAAGGCCGAGTGGCTGAAGCCCTACACCGACAAGACGGTGGAGGAGCTGGCCCGCGCCGGCAAGACCAAGATCGCGGTGATCGCGCCGGGCTTCTCCGCCGACTGCGTGGAGACGCTGGAGGAGATCCGCTTCCAGGTGAAGGACGCCTTCATGGCCGCGGGCGGGGAACGCTTCAGCTACGTCCCCTGCCTGAACGACCATCCGGACCACATCGCCTTCCTGGCGGACATCGTGGAACGGGAATTGGGCGGCTGGGTCGATGGGCCCGCCGTGGGGATGAAGAGCGACGCGGAGGACCGGATCACCGCGTGACCCGTTTCCTTCCTCCCTTCGGGGGGAGGGGCGCGGACGCGGGGCTCCTCAATCCCATACGGGCGCCAGACCGTCCGGGTTGACGATCCGCCCGTCGGGGCGGGCGAGGCCGTGGATGGCCGCCATGTCCGCGTCCGTCAGCGCGAAATCGAAGATGGCGAGATTCTCCGCGGCGCGCTTCTCGCCGACCGTCTTCGACAGGGCCACCACCCCGTCCTGCTGCACCAGCCAGCGCAGAACCACCTGGGCCGCGCTTTTGCCCAGCCGGGCGGCGATGTCGGCCAGCACCGGGTCCTTGAAGACCTTCCCGTCGGCCATGGCGTAATAGGCGGTGACGGACTGGCCGTGGCGCCGCGCCGCCTCCAGCATCACCGACTGGTCCAGGTAAGGGTGGTATTCGATCTGGTTGGTGACGATGGGCGCCGCGCTGAGGCGTGCGGACTCGTCCAGAAGCTTGCGGTTGAAGTTGCTGACGCCGATGTGGCGGGTCTTGCCGGCGGCCCGGACGACGTTCAGCGCCGCGATCTGCTCGGCGAGCGGAACGGCCTCGTTCGGCCAGTGGAGCAGCAGCAGGTCCACGTAATCGGTCCGCAGCTTCGCCAGGCTTTCGTCCACCGAGCGGTGGAAATCCTCCGCCCGGTAGTTGCTGACCCAGACCTTGGTGGTCAGGAAGACGTCGCCGCGCGGCAGGCCGGACGCTTTGACGGCCTCGCCGACCTCGCTTTCGTTGCGGTAGATCTGGGCGGTGTCGATGTGGCGGAAGCCGAGTTTCAGGGCCTCCGGCACCATGCGCAGCACGTCGGGGCCGCTCATGCGGAAGGTGCCGAAACCCAGGGCGGGGATGGAGGCGCCGTTGGCGGTCACGGTGTGCATCGGTTTCGATCCTCTCGAATGCGGTTCGGTGAGTGTATCAGGCCGGCTGGGCGATGGCGCCGCCGCGGCGCTCGTCCTTGCGGTCCAGCGCGCCGCTCAGCAGCGTCAGCGCCAGCCCGCCCAGGACGAACAGCCCACCCACCCACGGCGTTGCCGCAAGGCCGAGCGCGCTGTCCACCACCCGCCCGCCGAAGAAGGCGCCGGCGGCGATGCCCAGGTTGAAGGCGGCGATGTTCAGGGCCGAGGCCACGTCCACCGCGCCCGGCGCGTGGCGCTGCGCCAGTTGCACGACGTAGAGCTGGAGCCCCGGCACGTTGGCGAAGGCCAGAGCGCCCATGCCGGCCAGCGTGACGAGGGCCGGAACCGGACTGGAGGCGGTGAAGGTGAAGACGACCAGAACGGCGGCCTGGAGGGCGAACAGCCAGGCGAGCGCACGCACCGGGCGGCGGTTGGCGACCTTGCCGCCCACCATGTTGCCGACCGCGATGGCCGCGCCGTAAAGCACCAGGACGAGGCTGACCGTGCCGCTGGAGAAGCCGGTGATCGTCTCCAGGATGGGCGCCAGATAGGTGAAGGCGACGAAGGTCCCGCCATAGCCCAGCGCCGTGATGGCGAAGGCCAGCAGCAGGCGCGGGCTGGCCAGGACGCGGACCTGGGCGGCGAGACCGGCGGCGGGCGGCTGGCTCAGCTTCGCCGGGACCAGGGCGGCGACACCCAGCGCGCCGGCCACGCCCAGGGTGGACACCGCCAGGAAGGTGGCGCGCCAGCCGAAATGCTGGCCGATCCAGGTGCCCATCGGCACGCCGGTGACGATGGCGACGGTCAGGCCGGAGAACATCATGGCGATGGCCGAGGCGCGCTTGTCCTCCGGCACCAGATCGGCGGCGATGGTCGATCCGACCGAGAAGAAGACGCCGTGCGCGAAGGCGCTGAGCACGCGGGCGGCCAGCAGCGTCTCGTAATCGGGGCTGACCCCGGCCAGCAGGTTGCCGGCGACGAAAAGGCCCATCAGGCCGAGCAGAAGCGGCTTGCGCCGCAGACGCCCGGTCAGCGCGGTCAGGACCGGGGCGCCGACGGTGACGCCCAGCGCGTAGACGCTGACCACCATCCCGGCCAGCGGCAGGCTGACGTTCAGGTCGGTGGCGACGGTCGGCAGCAGGCCGACGACGACGAACTCCGTCGTTCCGATGGCGTAGGCGCTGATCGCCAGCGCCAGCAGTGCGAGTGGCATGACTGAAGGCTCCATCCATGCGGGCTGTGCAGGACGCATCAGATGAGCCAAAAGGACGGGATGCGGAATGCCGTCTCTTTTCGCATGATCGTGTCATTGAATGACAAGATCGACGGAAGGGCACCCCGATGAGCGACAGCCGCGCCTGGGACATGAGGGTCTTCCTGCGCGTCGCGGCACTCGGCAGCTTCAGCGCCGCCGGGCGGGAGGTCGGCATGACGCCGTCCTCCACCGCCAAGCTGGTGACCCGGCTGGAGGAGCGGCTCGGCGTGCGGCTGGTCGAGCGCTCCACCCGCCGGCTGCGCCTGACCGCGGAGGGGGACCTGTACCGGGAGCGGGCAGAAAGCCTGCTGGCCGAACTCGACGCCATGGAGGCGGAGGTGGCGGGCGGCGCGCGGTCTCCCACCGGGCTGATCCGCATCAGCGTGTCGGTGCCCTTCGGGCGGCATTGCGTGCTGCCGCTGCTGCCGGACTTCACGCGGGACTATCCGGGCATCCGGCTGGACCTGACCCTGACCGACGAGGTGGTGGACCTCTACGCCGCGCGGACCGACGTCGCCTTCCGCGCCGGGCGGCTGTCCGACTCCGCGCTGCTGGCGGTGCGGCTGGGCGACGTGCGGCGCCGGATCGTCGCCGCGCCGGGCTATCTGGACCGCATGGGCATCCCGGAGAGCGCCGCCGACCTGGAGCGTCACGACTGCCTGGGCTTCAACTTCCGCCGCGCCGCCGCGGTCTGGCCGCTGAAGTCCGGCGGGCGGCTGGTGGACCGCGAGATCGACACGCGCATCGTCGCCAACAACGGCGAGACGGTGCGCCACATGGCCCTGCTCGGCCTCGGGCTGGCGCGGCTGGCCGAATACCACATCCGCGCCGACCTCGCCGCCGGGCGGCTGGTCAGCGTTCTGGACGCGGTGCTGGTGGACAGCGAGGAAATCCACGCCGTCTACACCGGGCGGGAGCGGGTGCCCCACCGGGTCCGCGCCTTTCTGGATTTCATGACGCCCCGCCTGCGCGCATGCCTGCAATGACCGAGCTGTGGGCGGGGTCTTCTTGTCAAAATTCGATAGTAAAGCTATTAAATAGGCATGCAATCGAATGACCCTCCCGCTCCGGACTTCCCGTCCAACTTCGGCATCCATCTGTTCCGCGCCGCCCATCTGTGGCGGCGGGAGGCGAACAAGGTGCTGGCGGAGAGCGGTTTCTCCTCCTCGGTCATTTCGCCGCTGATGCTTCTGAACGAACTCGGCGACGGGATGCGCCAGCGCGAGCTAGCGGAGGAGATGGGGGTGGAAGGCCCCTCGCTGGTCCGGCTGCTCGACAGCCTGGAGGCCGCGAAGCTGGTCGAGCGTCGGGAGGCCCCGGACGACCGGCGGGCCAAGACCCTGCACCTGACGGACGAGGGCCGCGACCTGCTGGCCCGCGTGAACACGGCGCTGAACGACGTGCGCCGCCGCCTGCTTCAGGGCGCATCCGGCCCGGAGATCGCGGGCGCGGTTCGGGTCATGTCGGCGATCGAGTCGAACGCCCGGGCCATGAAGGGCTGACCGGGGTTATTGCAGTGGAATTCCCCTCTCCCGGGGCGGGTGAGGGTCGAATTTGCAACCACCGCTCCCGGCTCCGCTGCCGGAGCGCAAGGACGAACACGGTGAAACTCTTTTCCCTCCTGATTCGGGTCACGGTCACGCTGGCCGTCACGCTGGGCGCCGTCGGCGGCGGCTGGTGGCTGTGGGACTACTACATGAACCAGCCCTGGACCCGTGACGGGCGGGTGCGGGCCGACGTGGTGCAGGTGTCCTCCGACGTGGCCGGTCTGGTGACGGAGGTCCGGGTCACCGACAACCAGGCGGTCCGGAAGGGCGACGTGCTGTTCGTCGTGGACCCCAGCCGCTACCGTCTGGCCGTCGCGCAGGCCGAGGCCAATCTGGAAAGCGCCCGCGCCGAGCTGTCCTTCCGCAAGGCCGAGGCCGACCGTTACGCCCAGCTCGGCAACAACGTGGTCTCCACCGCCCAGCGGCAGGAGGTCGCCTCCGCCCAGGCGAAGGCCGCCGCCGCCGCCCGGCAGATGGAGGCCGCCCTCGACCTCGCCCGCTTCAACCTGGAGCGGACGGAGGTGCGGGCGACGGTGGACGGCTTCGTCACCAACCTCCAGCTCAAGGCCGGCAACTACGTGACGGCGGGCCAGCCGGTGGTCGCGGTGATCGACCGCCATTCCTTCTACGTCGTCGGCTATTTCGAAGAAACCAAGCTTCCGCGCATCCGCATCGGCGATCCGGTCCGCGTCACCATCATGGGCGAGCCGGAACGGCTCACGGGCCGGGTGGACAGCGTGACCCACGCCATCGTGGACCGCGACCGCACCGAGGGCACCGGCCTGCTGCCCAACGTCAACCCCACCTTCAACTGGGTCCGGCTGGCCCAGCGCATCCCCGTGCGCATCGCGCTGGACGAAGTGCCGGACCCCCGCGACCTCGTCGCCGGGCGCACCGTGACGGTGGAGGTGGTGCGGGATACGGAGCAGGGGGCGCCCGCGAAGCGGGTGGCCGAGCAATGACGTTTCCCGCCGTGAAGCTGTTCTCGCTCAACGAGGCGCTGTTCTCGGTCAAAGCCTTCGCGGCGGCGATGGCGGCGCTCTACATCGCCTTCTCCATGGGGCTGCCGCGGCCCTTCTGGGCGATGGCGACCGCCTATGTCGTGTCCGGCCCGTTGTCGGGCGCGGTGCGGTCGAAGGCGGTCTTCCGCGTCGCCGGGACCGCGCTGGGCTCCGCCGGGGCGATCGCGCTGGTGCCGGCGCTTGCCGATTCGCCGGAGCTGCTGACCCTGGCGCTGGGGTTGTGGGTGGCGGTCTGCCTGTTCATCTCGCTGCTCGACCGCACGCCGCGCAGCTATCTCTTCATGCTGGCCGGCTACACCATCGGGCTGATCGGCTTTCCCGCGGTGACCGACCCGTCCACCATCTTCGACAGCGGTCTGGCCCGCGTGGAGGAGATCCTGATCGGCATCCTCTGCGCCACCATGGTGCACAGCGTGGTCTTCCCGCAAAGCGTCGGGCCGGCGCTGCTCGGCCGCCTGGACGCCACGCTGCGCGACGCCGAGCGCTGGACGCTGGAGGCGCTGTCCGGCCAGCCCGAATCCAGAAATGCGGCCGCCGCGCAGGACCGCCAGAAGCTGGCCCGCGACATCACCGAACTGCGCGTCATGGCGACCCATCTGCCCTACGACACGTCGGAGGTGCGCTGGATGACCCGGGCGGTGCGGGCGATGCAGGACCGCATGGCCTATCTGCTGCCTCTGGCCGCCGGGATCGAGGACCGGCTGGACGCCCTGCGCGGCCAGTTGCCCGCCGAGGTTTCCGCCCTGCTGGCCGATCTGAGCCGCTGGGTCGCCGACGAAAAGGTGCAGGGCGACGCGGCGGAGGGCGATGCCGACCGCCTGCGCGCGGAGATCGCCCGGCTGTCGCCGGCCATCGGCGACGGCACCGGCTGGCGGGAGGCGACGCTGCTCAACCTGCTGACCCGGCTGCGGTCGCTGGTGGACATCCACCAGGACTGCCGCGACCTGCGGGCGCACATCCGCGACGGCAAGAGCAGCCTGCCGGAGCGTCTCGACCCGCTGACGCGCCGCCGCTCGCGCGACGTCTTCCATCTGGACGCCGGCATGGCGCTGTGGTCGGGCTTCGCGGCCCTGCTGGGGATCGCGGCGGTCTGCGCCTTCTGGATCGGCACGGGCTGGTCGTCGGGGTCGGCGGCGGCGATGATGACGGCGGTCTTCTGCTGCTTCTTCGCCTCGCTGGACGATCCGGCGCCGGGCATCCGGCTGTTCCTGGTCTTCACGCTGCTGTCGGTGCCGCTGGCCGCCTTCTATCTGTTGGTCGTGCTGCCGTCCTTCGACAGCTTCCCCATGCTGGTTTTGGGCCTCGCCCCGACCTTCCTGGTTCTGGGGGTCTTCGTGGCGCGCCCGGCGACCATGGGCAAGGCGATGGCCCTGCTGATGGGGGTGGTCGGCTCCCTCAGTCTGCTCGACCTCGGGACGGGCGATTTCGCGTCCTTCCTGAACAGCAACGTGGCGCAGGTGGTGGGGATCGCCACGGCGCTGCTGGTGACCCGGCTCTGCCGCTCCGTGGGGGCGGCCTGGAGCGCCCGGCGCCTGCTCCGCGCCGGCTGGCAAGAGATCGCCGCGATGACCGCCGCCCGCTCGGGCATTCCCGTGGGCAGCTTCGAGAGCCGGATGCTGGACCGGGTGGGGCTGCTGTCCTCCCGGCTGGCGCTGGCCGGTCCGCAGCGGGATCTGGCCGCGGCGGACGCGGTGAACGACCTGCGGGTCGGGCTGAACGTGGCGGAGCTGCAACGCGCCCGCCGCGCGCTGGGCGGTCCGGCGGCGCCCCATGTGGCGCGGCTTCTGGGGGCGGTGGGGCAGCATTTCCGCGGCCTGTCCAGCCGCCGGCTCGGCACGGCCCCGGCGGAGCTCCTGCCGATGATGGACTCGGCCCTGTCCAACCTGTCCGCCAAGCCCCGTTCGGCGGAGCGCGACCGGGCGGTGATCGCGCTGGCCGGCCTGCGCCGCGCCCTGTTCCCGCACCTGACCTTCGCCGCCCCCGAATCCTCGAGCGAAGCCTCCCGCGAACCGGTGACCGCATGATCGGCGAAATCGACGTCTACGGGCTGTTCATCCCCCCGCTGCTGATCCTGGCCGTCGTGGCCTGGTTCGTGTCGGGCCTGCTGCGGCGCGGCCTGCGCGCGGTGGGGTTCTACGGCTGGGTCTGGCACCCGCCGCTGTTCGATCTGGCGCTGTATGTGCTGGTGCTGAGCGCGCTGACGGCGCTGACCGCCTGGTTGCGGTGAGGGGGAAGGGGAGGCGGATCGGGGCGCTTATTGTTATGGGTCTCCCTCCCACGCCCCGAACCACCCGTTCCCATCCAAACCCGAAGGTTTAGAGACGTATCGGTTACCGGTGATATAACAGTTTGTCAAGCGAAGTGGCGGTCCGTCCGGGGTTTCCTCCGAACGCGAAAAGGGCCGCCCCGGAGGGCCAGCCCCTCGGACTAGGTGTTGACGCTCGCACCCCTTTCGGTTTTTCTACCGATTGGGGGCGGGCGTTGACTCTGGGACGGCGAAATGGCGGATTCCGAGGGGACAGGGCACGACAGCGGGCTCGGGAATACTTCCGGTCAAGCTAGCCATTCCATGCCGGGGATTTCTCCGGCAAGTCGCCCGAGGAATATCCCTGCTCCAGAAGGCGGTATTCAAGTAAACCACTGCCGGACACCGGGATGCAGCAACTTCGGGGTCTGGCCAGCGCTCGTCAGCTCAGGCGCTGGGCGAGGCTCCCGCCGCGCGGACAAGTACACGGTCGTCGGCAGCGGTGGAGTTGCCGCCATCAGATGCGCCGATTGCGGGTCCGGCGCGAACCTCAAAAGCAACAGTGCGGTCAAGGCAGAGTTCGAGCGCCTACGACGTTATCTCGCTCCGTTGTCTCCTGTCCGGTGTAGCACGCCCAGTTGCAAGAACGCCACCGAGGTCTTCGCAACACACGAGGTCGAAGCCAGATTCCAGCGCTTCGGCAGGACGGCGTCCGGTTCTCACCGGTGGCGGTGCCGGGCCTGCAAAGCTACGGTGTCCATCGGTGGCCCCAACCGTCGCCAGAAACGGCATCACCTCAACATCAGCGCGTTCCGTTTGCTCATGAACGCGACCGGACCGAGCCGAATGGCCGAAATTCTCGGCTGCGGCGACGGGACCGTCTACGACAAAATTGACTTCATTCACCGGCAATGCCGCCTGTTCGTCGCCGAGAGGGAACGTCGGCTTCCGGAGATGACGTTCGACCGACTCGACATCTGCACCGATCAGCAGACTTACCTCGTGAACTGGCCGGCCCGGCGGGTCCGCAAGCAGGTGCTCATCAACGGCACCGCCAGCGTCGAATGCCAGAGCAGGTATCTCTTCGGTCCGTCGCTGGGGCACGACCCGGAGACGACAATATCGGAGGTCGAGGAATTGCGCGCCGCGGTCGGCGACGACGCCAAGCCCGAACATATGCAGACCTACGCTCATTACTGGACCGAGGCCCGCTATCTGCGGGAAGCCGGGCAAGCGGGCAGCGGTCTGACGGTGGACGACCAATTGCCCGCCCAGGGCGTTCTCATCGCCGGGCAGTATGACCTGCACGGTCATTTTCATTTCCTGCGCTATCTGCTGGGCGGAGCCGCCCATCTCAACTTCTTCATGGACGAAGACGGCAGTATGCCGGTTGCCTGTTTGGGCGCCTTCGCTGACCGGGTCGCGACCCGAACCGCCGACATCTTCCAAGTGTCGATCGCGAAGGACCTTACGATCGATCAGCGCCGAGCGAAGCAACACGACGCGGAACAGCGGTTCGCCGTGGACAAGGCCGCCCATCCGGGGTTGGCCGACTGGGAGGTCCGCCGGGCTGTTGCGGAAACTCGGGTTGCCACGGCCCGGGCGACAAGCCCGCTACCCCACAGGAAACTGCAGGACGTCGTGATAGACCTGCTGTTCCCAGATTTCGCTGAACCGGACAAGAAGGTCCGTTTCACGACGGATATGGATGATTACGACGATGCCAAGGTCGCTCGGCGGCTTCTGCGCGCCACGTTGTGGCCCGTTGATTCGGTCTTCGCTCAGATGCGGCGACGCCTGCGTCTGGTTGAGCGCGGCATCAGTTCACCTCGCCGGGGGCGTGCCATCTGGCACATCAACGCGCCCTACAATCCGATAATGCTCGCCAAGGTCTTGTTCATCTTCTCCGTGTGGCACAACTACGTCGGGCCTCGTGGCACGAAGGAAACGCCAGCCATGCGACTCGGTCTCGCAAAGGGACCGGTCCGGATGGAAGACATCCTCTACTTCGACGTGCGCGATGGCCTCCGTCCTGCCCTGTAGCCCAGCCCTCACACGGCAAGGGCGGCCCTGAAAAACAGAGCCGCCCAAGTATCAACACCTAGTCCGAGGGGCTGGCCCCGGAGGGCGGCCCTTTCCATTCCGATCCGTCCGGTCCGCTTAGTAGCGGTAGTGGTCCGGCTTGAACGGGCCTTCGACCTTCACGCCGATGTACTCGGCCTGCTTGGCGGAGAGCGTGGTCAGCTTGGCGCCGATCTTGTCCAGATGCAGGCGGGCGACCTTCTCGTCCAGGTGCTTCGGCAGGACGTAGACCTTGTTCTCGTAGCTGGCGTGGTTCTTCCACAGCTCGATCTGGGCCAGCACCTGGTTGGTGAAGCTCGCGCTCATCACGAAGCTCGGGTGGCCGGTGGCGCAGCCCAGGTTCACCAGACGGCCCTGGGCCAGGACGATCAGGCGCTTGCCGTCGGGGAACACGACCTCGTCGACCTGCGGCTTGACCTCTTCCCAGGCGTAGTTGCGCAGGGCCTCGATCTGGATCTCGCTGTCGAAGTGGCCGATGTTGCAGACGATGGCGCGGTCCTTCATGGCGCGCATGTGGTCCAGCGTGATCACGTCCACGTTGCCGGTCGCGGTGACGAAGATGTCGCCCTGCGGGGCGGCCTCGTCCATCGTGACGACCTGATAGCCTTCCATGGCGGCCTGGAGGGCGGTGATCGGGTCGATCTCGGTCACCAGGACGCGCGCACCCTGCGAGCGCAGCGAGGCGGCGGAGCCCTTGCCCACGTCGCCGTAGCCGGCGACCACGGCGACCTTGCCGGCCACCATCACGTCGGTGGCGCGCTTGATGCCGTCGACCAGCGACTCGCGGCAGCCATAGAGGTTGTCGAACTTCGACTTGGTGACGCTGTCGTTCACGTTGATGGCCGGAACCTTCAGCGTGTCCTTCTTCATCATCTCATAGAGACGGTGGACGCCGGTGGTGGTCTCCTCGGACAGGCCGCGGACCTCGTTCAGCATCTCCGGATACTTGTCGTGCATGATCTGGGTGACGTCGCCGCCGTCGTCCAGGATCATGTTCGGGACCCAGCCGTCCGGACCCCGCAGGGTCTGCTCGATGCACCACCAGAACTCCTCCTCCGTCTCGCCCTTCCAGGCGAAGACCGGGATGCCGGCGGCGGCGATGGCGGCAGCGGCCTGGTCCTGGGTCGAGAAGATGTTGCAGGACGACCAGCGGACGGTCGCGCCGAGAGCGGTCAGCGTCTCGATCAGCACGGCGGTCTGGATGGTCATGTGCAGGCAGCCGACGATGCGGGCGCCGGCCAGCGGCTTGGACTCGCCGAACTCCGCGCGCAGCGCCATCAGGCCGGGCATCTCGGTCTCGGCGATGGTGATTTCCTTGCGGCCCCACTCGGCGAGGCTGATGTCCTTGACCTTGTAGTCGGTGAAGTTGGCGGGCGCGGCCATCGGGAGTCTCCTGGGCGGCTGTTTGCTGGACGGCAATGATGAGGGGCGGGCGCACCGGCCCGCTGTGACGCTGGTGTAGCAGCGCATTGGGAGCCCCGCAAGCATAAAGATATCTTTATGTTTGTGGGGTTGCCGTCCGGCCGGATCCGCACCGGCCCGGCGCGGTTTCCCATGGCGGACCTTTTCCCCGTGGATCGGCGTTCCCATAACCACCCTGCGGCGGATGGGGGGCATGGGGCGGGCGATGGCGTTGACAGGATTGAAGGCACCCGGCTTCTGGACGCGGCTCGGCCGGCACGAGCTGACCCTTCTCGTCGGCATGGCGGTCAGCGCCGGGCTGATCCTGGCCTTCGCCCTGCTGGCCGGGGAGGTGATCGAGGGCGAGACGGCGGCCTTCGACCGGGCGGTTCTGCTGGCGCTGCGGGTGGCGGGCGACCCGGAAACGCCGTTGGGGCCGCCCTGGCTCCGGAACGCGGCGCGCGACGTCACGGCGCTGGGCAGCGTCACCGTGCTGTCGCTGATCACCGCGGTGGCGCTGGGCTTCCTGCTGCTTCAGGGAAAGCGCGGGGCGTCGCTTCTGGTGCTGCTGTCGGTCGGCGGCGGCATGGCCATCAGCGGCCTGCTGAAGAACCAGATCGGGCGGGAGCGCCCGGACCTCGTCCCGCACGGCGACATCGTTTTCACCGCCAGCTTCCCCAGCGGCCATTCGCTGCTGTCGGCGGTCGTCTTCCTGACGCTGGGCGCGATGCTGGCGCGCTTCGTCGAGCGCAAGCGGCAGAAGGCTTATGTGCTGGTCGTCGCGATGACGGTGACCCTGCTGGTCGGGTGCAGCCGCGTCTATCTGGGTGTCCACTGGCCGACCGACGTTCTGGCGGGCTGGTGCGTCGGGGCGGGATGGGCCGCGCTGTGCTGGCTGATCGCCCTGTGGCTGCAAAGACGCGGTGCCGTCGAACCGGAGGATGAAGCCGGAACGGTGCCGGATCGCACTTGACCCCACCCGCTCCTAGCCGATATTTCGGGTGGTTCAACCGTAGAAACCACAGCATGTCGATGTCCGGAAGCACGTTAGACCGCGAAACCCTGCAAGCCGTCGGCGTTTTGAAGCGCGCCGTGGACGAGGCCCGGGTGCCGGGCGTGCTGGAATTCCGGCTGCTGTCCAGCGCGCTGAGCCGCACGCTGGAATCGGAAAACATCCGTGAACTGGACGAGGCCAAGCGCGTTTACGAAACGCTCGACGGCGAGTGCCGGACGCTGATCGTGGATTGGGCCACCACCCTGGCCCATGCCGAGGCCGCCGGGCGGCACCCGGCGCCTGCCGAAGCCGAGATCGAGGCCGAAGCCGCGGCCATTCCCGCGGCGGCCCCCGTGGCAGCGGTGGCGCCTTCGCCGGCCCCGCCTCCGGCGCTGAACATGCCGAAATTCAACTCGATCT
>NZ_JAUJFI010000095.1 GCF_030849505.1 Azospirillum isscasi
ATATTCTCGTGAAGCGGCTCGCCCGCCCACCCACAAGTTTCCTCTAAATCTCAGCAGCTTTCTTCTCAACAGCCTCTAAGACGGTCCGACAGCGTGCCTACACCCGCGCCACGAGGAACAGCCGCTTGAAGGGAAACAGCGTGCGGCCGTCGGGGCGCCGGGGATAGGCGTCGTTCAGCCGGGCGCGGTAGGCCGCCAGGAAGGCGTCCAGTTCCGCGCCCGCCAGCGTGTCCAGGACGGGGACCAGCGTCGTGCCGCGCGTCCATTGCAGGACCGGATCGTCGCCGTCCAGCGCCTGGAGATACTCCGTCTCCCAGATGTCCAGGCGGCGGGCGAGCGGGGCGAGCCAGCCGTAATAGGTCTCCGGCGCGTGCACCGGCGCGGTGCGCAGGACCGGCGCCAGCCGCCCGGCCCAGGGTCCGTCCGCCGCCGTCTCGTAAAGCAGGCGGTGCGAGGGCGCCTCGAAATTGCGCGGCATCTGCACGGCCAGAACGCCGCCGGGGGCCAGCGCCCGCAGCAGCTCCGGGAACAGCCGCTCGTGCCCGTCCAGCCAATGCAGGGCGGCGTTGGAAATCAGCAGATCCACGGGGCGGTCGGGACGCCAGACCCGCAGGTCGGCCTGTTGCCAGCGCACGCCGGACGGTGCGGCCTGCGCCCGTTCCAGCATGGCGGGGGAGTTGTCCACCCCCAGCACGTCGGCGTCCGGCCAGCGCTCGGCCAGCAGGCGGGCGAGCTGCCCGGCCCCGCATCCGAGATCCACCACCGTGCGCGGGGTCAGGGAGGGCAGGGCCGCCACGAGGTCGTAGGCCGGGCGGCGGCGCCAGGACTCGAACAGCGCGTATTGTTCAGGGTCCCACGGCATGCCCGGCCTCCAACGTGTGTGCCGCCGGTCCGCTCAGTCGTGGCCGCGCTGGCTGGCGATCTGGGCTTCCATGCGGTCGTAATGCTTCGTGACCATGAAGAAGATCGTCGCGATGCAGCCGATCGCCAGAATCCAGCCGCCGTAATAGAACGCCGTGTCCGCGGCACGCGACGCCGCCAGCAGCCCGACGAACGCCATGAGGCCCAGGATGCCCCCGGTGATCCACTTGCCCGTGCCTTCCAAAGTCCCGTCCCCTTCCTTCGCTGCCGGTCCCGCGCGGGGCGTCTGCCCGGCGGGTGGCCGGCGGGTTGACCGTGGCGCGAATTCTGGTGGAGCGGGCGTCGGAAATCAATCCGGCATGGGCGGGGCGGTTGCCGGAATCGCGGGTCCCGCGACCGCCCCCGCGGGAAGCTCCAGCGCGAAGACGGTGCCCGCCGCGGTGCTCTCCGCCAGCCGCAGATCCCCGCCATGGGCGCGCAGCACCTCCCGCGCGATGGCGAGGCCCAACCCGATGCCGCCCGCCCGCGCCGAACCGGCGAAGGGCTGGAACAGGTTGTCCCGCGCCCGCGGCGGCAGGCCCGGCCCGTCGTCGGCGACCAGCAGGACCAGCCCGCCGCCGGGCCGCGCCTCGGCGGACACCGACAGGGCGCCGGCCCCGGCCTGCACCGCGTTGCGCCCCAGATTGACCAGGGCGCGGGCGAGTTGCGCCGCGTCGGCGCGGACGGGCAGCCCGTCCGGCACGCGGTTGTCCCAGGCGCAGGACGGCGAGCGCCGCGGCCCCGGCCTCCTCGACCAGCGGGCGCAGCGCCACCTCCGCCCGGGCCAGGGGCAGCACGCCGTCGCGGGTGTAGGCCATGGTCTGGCCGCACAGCTCCACCGCCCGGTCGATGGAGGCCATCAGCCGCGGCGTCACCCGCCGCACCTCCGGGTCGGCGCTTTCGGCCAGCCGCTCCGACAGCAGGGCGGCGGTGGACAGGATGGCGCGCAGGTCATGGTTGATCTTGGCGACCGCGGTGCCCAGCGCGGCCAGCCGCTCCCGCTGGCGCAGCGCGGTGCGGATGGTGGCCTGCATGTCGGCCAGCTCGCGCTCCGCCACGCCGATCTCGTCGGTGCGGGCGCTGGGCTGGAAGGGCGGGGTGCCGTCCGGATCGCGGCGGATGGCGACCAGCTCCGCGGTCAGCCGGCGCATGGGCCGCACCAGCAGCCGGTTCAGCGAGACGAAGACCAGCACCGCCGCGATCAGCGAGATCGCCACCGACAGCGCCAGGATGCGGCCCGAGAAATCGGTCATGGCCCGGATCATCGGGCGCTCGTCCATCACCATGTCCACCTGGAAGGCGGGGTTCTTGGGCGACGGCCCGATCACCCGGATCACCCGGTCGCGCCGCTGGGCCAGCGCCATGAAGGCGTCGCCGATCAGCCGCGGCGCCATGGCCGTGCGCAGGTCGAAGGTGGCGTCCACCGCCGGGGGCATGGAGCGCGACAGCATGTAGACGCGGCTGTCGGGCCGGATCAGCTCCACCGCGTGGGCGCCGACATGGGCCAGCAGTTCGTTCTGAAGCTCCATCGCCACCATCATGTCCGGGGTGGCCTCCACCGAAAGGGCGGCGAGATGGGCGGCGGCCAGCCGCTCCTCCAGATAGGTCAGGCGGTAGCGCGCGATGGACGGCGTGTAGATCAGCACCTCCGCCAGCAGGACGAACAGCACGGTCAGCACCAGCAGCTTGGCCGACAGGCTTCGCGCGACGGGAGGCAGGGGCATGGGCGGCGTCCGGGGGCAGGGGGTGCCGGAAGATGGGTGCCGGAAGATTAGGGCAGGAGGGGGCGCCGGACCAGACGCCGCGCGCTCCCCTCTGGCGCCCCACTCCCAAGATTGGTAGTAGAACCGGCATGAGCGACCTTGCCCGTCACATCGACTCCCTGTCCCGCGCCAGCGTGCTGTGCGTCGGCGACGTCATGCTCGACCGCTTCGTCTACGGTTCGGTCGACCGCGTGTCCCCCGAAGCGCCGATCCCCGTTCTGCGGATCGAGCGCGAGACGGCCATGCTCGGCGGCGCCGGCAACGTGGCCGCCAACGTCATGGCGTTGGGCGCCGGCTGCCGCTTCGTGTCGGTGGTGGGGGAGGACGCGGCGGGGCTGGAGCTGGTGCGCCTCGTCGCGCGGGAGACCGGCGACGGCGGCGGGCTGATCGCCGAGCCGGGGCGCCAGACCACGGTGAAGACCCGCTTCATCGCCGGGCGCCAGCAGCTTCTGCGCGCCGACGCCGAAACCATCGCCGCCGTCGAATCCGAGGACGAGGTGATGGTCGCCGCCCGCACCGGCATGCTGTCGGTGGGTGCGGTGATCCTGTCCGACTACGGCAAGGGCGTGCTGACCGACGGGCTGGTGATGCAGCTCATCCAGGCGGCGCGGGAGGCCGGGCTGCCGGTGGTGGTCGATCCCAAGGGCGACGATTTCGGGCGCTACCGCGGGGCCAGCGTGATCACGCCCAACCGCAAGGAGCTTGTACAGGCCACCGGCATGCCCGCCGACAGCGACGCCGAGGTCGAGGCCGCCTGCCGCTTCCTGCTGGACACCTGCGGCATCGACGCGGTGGTCGCCACCCGCAGCGAGCGCGGCATGTCCGTGGTGACGCGCGACGGCGCCACCCACCTGCCGGCCAACGCGCGCGAGGTCTTCGACGTGTCCGGGGCCGGCGACACGGTGGTGGCGACGCTGACCTCCGCCCTGTCGGTGGGGGTGGACCTGACCGACGCGGCGCGGCTCGCCAATCTGGCCGCCGGGATCGTGGTGGGCAAGGTCGGCACCGCGGTCGTCCGCGCGCCGGAGCTGCTGTCCGCCCTGCACGAGCAGGAATGGCGCAGCGGCGAGGAGAAGGTCGACACGCTGGAACAGGCGGTGGAGCGGGCCGAGCGCTGGCGCGCCCGCGGCAAGCGGGTGGGCTTCACCAACGGCTGCTTCGACCTTCTGCACCCCGGCCACATCTCGCTGCTGAACCAGGCCAAGGCCGCCTGCGACGTGCTGGTGGTCGGGCTGAACAGCGACGCCTCGGTGAAGCGGCTGAAGGGCGAGACGCGCCCGGTGCAGACCGAGACGGCGCGGGCGACGGTGCTCGCCTCGCTGGCCTGCGTCGATCTGGTGGTGATTTTCGGCGAGGACACGCCGGAGGAACTGATCCGCGCCCTGCGCCCCGACGTGCTGGTGAAGGGGGCGGATTACACCGTCGCCACGGTGGTCGGCGCCGGCTTCGTGCAGAGCTACGGCGGAAAGGTCGTGCTGGCCGACCTCGTGGACGGCCAGAGCACGACCAACACCATCAAGCGCATGCAGCGCTGACCCCCGGAGCCTCGGGCTCCGGGGCGTCCGCGCCCTAAAGCGAACGTCGGTTCGCTTTAGACTCATATCGCCTCATTCGCCGGCTCTCAGCGGATGCCGCGGGCATCCGCCTGCCGCCAGCGGGAACTGTGTTCCCGCGAAAGGCGGGCTTCGGTCGCATGGGCGACCGGGACCGCCGTCGCGGTCCAAAGCGGATCGCAGTCCGCTTTAATCCAAGGTCACATCTTCTTCTGGACGCTGTCCGACGACCGCTCCATGGCGCGGCCACCCGCCTGAACGTCCTCGCCCATGCCCTCGACGGTGTTGCAGGCGGCGAGGCTGGTGGTCAGGGCGGCGCCCAGGGCGGCAAAAAGAACGAGCTTCTTCAGGCTACGCATGGCACTTTCCTCTTGAGGTCGAAAACAATCGCCTGAAAAACGCGAGAAACCCGCCAAAGGTTTCCGAAGCCTCGCCGTGCGGAAGGACAGTCTTCGCACTCAAACGGATAGGGGGAGGGGCGCGCATGTTCGAAGGGTTCACCCGCCACCGCATCGCCACCGACGGCGCCGAAATCCACACGCTGGTCGGCGGCGAGGGGCCGCCGCTCCTTCTGCTTCATGGCTTTCCGCAATCCCACGCCCTGTGGAACCGGACCGCGCCGCGGCTGGCGGAGCGCTTCACCGTGGTGCTGACCGACCTGCGGGGGTACGGCCAATCGTCGAAGCCGCCGGGCGATCCGGCGCATGAGACGTACTGCAAACGCACCAACGCGCGCGATCAGGTGGCGGTCATGGCGGCGCTGGGCTTCGACCGCTTCCGGCTGGCCGGGCACGACCGCGGGGCGCGGGTGGCGCACCGGCTCGTCCTGGACCATGCGGACCGGGTGGAGCGCGTGGCCTTCCTGGACGTGGTGCCGACGCTGGAGGTCTTCGCCCGCATCGACCAGCGCATGGCGACCGCCTATTACCACTGGTTCTTCCTGATCCAGCCGAACCATCTGGCGGAACGGCTGATCGGGTCGGACCCCGATTTCTACCTGGGGCAGGTGCTCGGCTCCATCGGCAGCAGCGCCGACATCTTCGAGCCGGAGGCGATGGACGCCTACCGCACCGCCTTCCGCGATCCCGCCACCGTCCACGCCATGTGCGAGGATTACCGGGCCGCCGCCGGCATCGACCTGGACCACGACCGCGAGGACCGGGCGGCGGGCCGCAAGGTGACGTGCCCCGCCCTGTTCCTGTGGGGCCGCAACAGCGCGGTCGGGCGCCTCTACGACGACCCGCTGGGCATCTGGCGCGGCTACGCCCCGGACGTCCGGGGGCGGGAGATGCCCGCCGGCCACTTCATCCCCGAGGAGGCGCCGGAGGAGACGGCGCAGGCGCTTCTGGACTTCTTCACGGTGTGATCCTCACGCCGCGCGCCGCACGGCCGTCTCCTTGCCGAGGGCCGGAGCACCGCTCCGGCCCGGCACCGGGAGAGGAGACGCCGTCATGCGCTGCCAGCAGCTTCTGAACACGATCCAGGGATGCATCAACAACGGCACCACCAACGGCCCGCGGGCCACGGTGTTCGCCCAGAACGCCAACATCCGCGGCGGCTGGGAGGTCTGGCTTCAGCTTGAGATCGCGCACGGTTTCCTGACCGTCGCCGGCAACTGGACCTGCGAGCGGGAGCGGCCCTATCCCTCCACCAACGCCGGGAACCCCTATCTGACCTACGCGGCGGGCGGTCCGGCCTGGGGGGTGACCAACAACATCAACGCCGCTGCCCGCGCCGACTTCTACCTGCACCGCAACGCCGGGGTGGCCGACGACGCCTACATCGAACTGAAGTGCATCAGCCCGACCAACGCCAACCCCATCCAGGACGCCTGGAACCGCTTCCAGGCCGATATCGTCAAGCAGCAGACCCTGCGCGGCGGCAACGCCGGCCTGAACTGCATCTCGGTTCTCGCGACCTTCGGCACCTTCCAGGCGGCGGACGTGGCGGGCGCCAACCCGGACCTCGGCTGGTTCTGGGCGGGCGGGCGCACCGCCTACGTGTACGACGTGGCCAACAATCAGGTCAGCACGCTTCAGAACGTCGCCCAGGGCGGCGCCCCGCGCCTGTTCCTCGTCGCCGTGTCGGCCTGATCGCGGCGGCCTGATCGCGGCGGTTTGAGCGTCGCGGTCATCCCGCCGCGGGCCAGGCCCGTTCCGGGATGACCTTGTAGGGATAGTCCGGCGCCTCGTAGCCGTGCGCGTCCTGGCGCTTGGGCAGCTTCACCGGGTCGCGGGGGATCTCCTTGTGCGGGATGTGCCCCAGCAGGTGGCTGATGATGTTCAGCCGCGCCCGCCGTTTGTCGTCGGACCGGGCGACGTACCAGGGCGCCCAGGGCGTGTCGGTCGCCGCGAACATGGCGTCGCGGGCGCGGGAATAGTCGTACCAGCGGCTGTAGGACTTCAGGTCCATGGGCGACAGCTTCCAGGTCTTGCGCCCGTCGTTGATCCGGGATTCCAGACGCCGGGTCTGCTCCTCCGGGCTGACCTCCAGCCAGTATTTCAGCAGGATGATGCCGGACTCGATCATCGCCTTCTCCACGCCCGGCGCCATGGACAGGAAGTGGTTCGCCTGCTCCTCCGTGCAGAAGCCCATGACCCGCTCGACTCCGGCGCGGTTGTACCAGCTCCGGTCGAAGATCACGACCTCGCCCGCCGCGGGCAGGTGGGGGATGTAGCGCTGGATGTACATCTGCGACTTTTCGCGCTCGGTCGGGGTCGGCAGGGCGACGGTGCGGAAGACGCGTGGGCTGACCCGTTCCGTGATGGCCTTGATGGTGCCGCCCTTGCCGGCGGTGTCGCGCCCTTCGAAGACGATGCAGACCTTCAAGCCCTTGTGGACCACCCACTCCTGAAGCGTCACCAGCTCCGCGTGGAGTCTTGCCAGCTCCGCGCTGTATTCCTTCCATTTCAGCTTCTTCAGGGGTTGGGCCGGCGACTCTTCGTGGGCTTTCGCCTTGTGCTTCTTTGCCATGGGTCTTTTCCTTCCCGCGCTTTTCCCGCGATCATAGCGCAGCCCGGCGGGCGGGCCGGAGGCCGGAGAAGCGGCGGGCCGCGGGGCATCGGGACAGGGGGATCAGCGGCGGCTACCCTCATTTCGGGATGGGTTCCGGGGGTTCCCATGCCGGTCTTTCAACCCGGCATCCCCCCACCCGGACGAACTGTCCCGTTGCCAGTTGGCGTGAGCGGCGGCATAAATCGGCGCGCGGCCCTCCCCGCTGGACGGGAAGGCTTTTGGCAAACACAAGAATGGCGGAAGGAAAGCCCCAATGGCTGAAAGCACTTTCGACGTCGTCGTGGTTGGCGGCGGTCCCGGCGGGTATGTCTGCGCGATCCGTGCGGCGCAGCTCGGTTTCAAGGTGGCCTGCGTGGAGAAGCGCAGCGCGCTGGGCGGCACCTGCCTGAACGTCGGCTGCATCCCCTCCAAGGCCCTGCTCGCGGCGTCGGAGAAGTACGAGGAGGCCAAGCACGGCCTCGCCAAGTTCGGCATCAAGGTCGGCGGCGTTGAGCTGGACCTGCCGGGCATGCTGTCCCACAAGGACAAGGTCGTCAAAGAGAACACCACCGGCATCGAATTCCTGTTCAAGAAGAACAAGATCGCCTGGCTGAAGGGTGCCGGCCGCATCACCGCCCCGAACACGGTCGAGGTCGAGGGTATCGGCACCGTCACGGCGTCCAAGGCCATCGTCATCGCCACCGGCTCGGAAGTCACCCCGCTGCCGGGCATCGAGATCGACGAGAAGACGATCGTCTCCTCCACCGGCGCCCTGGAGCTGCCGGAGGTGCCGAAGCGCCTCGTCGTCATCGGCGGCGGCGTGATCGGTCTGGAGCTGGGCTCCGTGTGGGGCCGCCTCGGCGCCCAGGTCACGGTCGTGGAGTTCCTGGACCGCATCCTGCCGACCATGGACGGTGAAGTGTCCAAGCAGATGCAGCGCATCCTGGGCAAGCAGGGCATGACCTTCAAGCTCGGCTCCAAGGTCACCGGCGCCAAGACCGCCTCGTCCGGCGTCACCCTGACGGTAGAGCCCGCCGCCGGCGGCGCCGCCGAGGAGATCGAGGCCGACGTCGTGCTGGTCGCCATCGGCCGCCGCCCCTACGTCGCCGGCCTGGGCCTCGACGCCGTGGGCGTGGAGCTGGACAACCGCGGCCGCGTGAAGATCGGCAAGCATTTCGAGACCAACGTGCCGGGCATCTACGCCATCGGCGACGTGGTCGAAGGCCCGATGCTGGCCCACAAGGCCGAGGAGGAGGGCGTGGCGCTGGCCGAGCTGCTGGCCGGCCAGGCGGGCCACGTCAACCACGACCTCGTTCCGGGCGTCGTCTACACCTGGCCGGAAGTCGCCGCGGTCGGCAAGACCGAGGAGGAGCTGAAGGCCGCCGGCATCGCCTACAAGACGGGCAAGTTCCCCTTCCTCGCCAACGGGCGCGCCCGCGCCAGCGGCACGACCGACGGTTTCGTGAAGATCCTGGCCGACGCGAGCACCGACAAGGTTCTGGGCGTCCACATGGTCGGCCCGAACGTGTCGGAGATGGTGGCCGAGCTGGCCGTGGCGATGGAGTTCAGCGCGTCCGCCGAGGACATCGCCCGCACCTGCCACGCCCACCCGACCCTGTCGGAAGTGACCAAGGAAGCCGCCCTCGCCGTGGACGGCCGCGCTCTGCACATCTAAAGCGCGTCTCTTCTCCCTCCCCTGCGAAGCGGGGGAGGGTCGGGGAGGGGCAATGCACCTCCCACCCTGCGACCCTACGGCGTCTTCTTCGCCCGCGGGTGCGCCGACCGGTACACCTGCATCAACTGTTCGCTTTCCACATCCGTGTAGCGCTGGGTCGTGGACAGCGAGGCGTGGCCCAGCAAATCCTGGATCGCCCGCAAATCCCCGCCGTCCGCAAGCAGATGCGTGGCGAAGCTGTGGCGCAGCGCGTGCGGCGTCGCGGTTTCCGGCAAGCCCATCATGCGGCGGAGATCGCGCATCTGCCGCTGCGCGATGGCCGGGGCGAGCTGCCCGCCGCGCACCCCGACGAACAGCGGCGCGTCCGGGCCCTGGCGGTAGGGGCAGGCGTCCATATAGGCCCGCACCGCCTCCGTCACCGCCGGCAGCACCGGGACGATCCGCTCCTTGTTGCCCTTGCCGGTGATCCGCAGCGTCTCGCCCAGCGGCGCGTTCCGGCGCGTCAGGTTCAGCGCCTCGGAAATGCGCAGGCCGCAGCCGTAGAGCAGCGTGAACAGCGCCCGGTCGCGCTTGCCGATCCAGGGCTCGTCCGGCTCCTTCTCCGATTCCTCCAGCAGGCGGTCGGCGTCCAGGACGGTCAGCGGCTTCGGCGCCGGGCGCTTGATGCGCGGGCCGGAGAAGGTGTTGATGGCCGGGTTGTGCAGGCGCCCGTCGCGGTCCATCCAACGGAAGAGGTTGCGCACCGACGACAGGGCGCGCGACCGGCTGTTCGAGCCGATCCCCTTCATGGCGAGGTGGGACAGCCAGGACCGGAAATCCGCGACGGTCAGCGCGGCGAGGTCGTTCATCGACGGCGGCTTCGCCTGATAGCCGGTGATGAACTCCAAAAAGGTCGCGACGTCGCCGAAATAGGCGGTCAGCGTGTGGGGGGAGACGTTGCGCTCGCTTTCCATCCAGCGGCGCCAGTGGACCAGCGCGTCCTGCACGTCGGGCTGGGCGGAGAAACCGAGAACGGGATTCTGTTTTCCGGTCATGCGTACGGTCGGTTCAGGCCGGCAGTTCGAGCCAGCCGCGGATCACCCGCTCGACCACGCGGGCGAGGAAGCCGACCAGCTCCGTCCCCTGGCCGCTGTGGAAGGTGTCCGGCTGGCGGCTGCCGAAGGCCAGCATGCCGTCCGGCGTCTCGCTGGACACCTGGAGGCGGATCAGCACCTCCGACCGGACCAGCCCGGCGCCGGGGCCGTAGAGTTCCGGGTCGCCCTGGATGTCGGCGTTCAGCGCCACGTCGGCCGTGCCCAGCCAGCGGTCCACGGTGCCCGGCTCGACCACCCGCACGCCGGAGGTCTGGACATGCGGGGTGTCGTGGCCGTTCGACTCGACGATCAGGCAGGCGACGTCCAGGTCCAGAAGGACCGCCAGATCGGTGGTGATGGTCTGGATGAGCTGTTCGAAGCTCTGCGCGTCGAGAAGGAACAGCACCGCCGCGTGGATGCGGTTCTGGCTGTTCATGTTGGCGCGCGAGGTGCCGATCAGCTCCCGCTGCTGGTCCTTCAGCAGGCGGACCTCGCCGCGCAGCCGCTCCACCATATAGGCTTGCAGGTCCACCACCCCGCGCCCGCGGTCCTGCGACGGCGGGGTGAGGTGGTGGACGAGTTCGCCGTGATGGACCAGGAAGTCGGGATGATCCCGCAGATAGGCGCACACCTCCTCGGCGGTCGGCGCGTCCTTCCGGTGGGGGGTGTGTCCCGGCTCCCGGCCCATGCTGCCGTCCTCAGAGGATGGACTGGCCGGTCTTCTGCCAGTCGGCCACGAACTGGGCCAGACCCTTGTCGGTCAGCGGGTGGTTGAAGAGCTGCTTCAGCACCGACGGCGGGGCGGTCACGACATGGGCGCCCAGGCGGGCGGAGTCGACGATGTGGATCGGGTTGCGGATCGAGGCGACCAGCACCTCGGTCTTGAAGTAGTCGTAGTTGCTGTAGATCTCCACGATGTCGGCGATCAGGCCCATGCCGTCCTGCCCGATGTCGTCCAGACGGCCGACGAAGGGCGACACGAAGCTGGCGCCGGCCTTGGCGGCCAGGATCGCCTGCGCCGGGGAGAAGCACAGCGTGACGTTGACCATCGTCCCTTCGGAGGACAGCGCCTTGCACGTCTTCAGGCCGGCCTGGGTCAGCGGAACCTTGACCGCGACGTTGTCGGCGATCTTGGCAAGCTTCTTTCCTTCCGCCAGCATGGTCTCGAAGTCGGTGGAGGCCACCTCGGCGCTGACCGGGCCGCTCACCACGTCACAAATCTCGGCCACGAGGTCGAGGAAGCTGCGACCGGTCTTGGCGACCAGGGAGGGGTTGGTGGTAACACCGTCCAGCAGGCCGGTGTCGGCCAGATCGCGGATCTCGGCGATGTCGGCGGTGTCAACGAAGAACTTCATGACCTGGAATCCATACTTGCTGAGGAAGACCGTGCCCTGTCGCCCGGGACTCGGTGCCCGGTGCTTCGGCCAGGGGGCACTCTAGCCGATGCGTGAAAATTCCGCCAGATCCGGGGCCAGATCCGGGGCCAGATCCGGGGCCAAATCCGGGACCGCTTCCGGAGGACCCGCGCAGGCCCTTCTGCCGGGCACGGTGCCGCCGGAGACGGACCCGCGCGTCCGCGTGCTCCTGCCCTTGCCCCTGCGCGAGGCGTACGATTACCGCGTGCCCGCCGGGATGACCCTCAACCCCGGCGATTACGTGGAGGTTCCACTGGGGCCGCGCCGCGTGCTCGGGGTGGTGTGGGGCGAGGGCGCCGGAGTTGTGGAGGCCGCCCGGCTGAAGCCCGTCGTCCGCCGTTTCGACGTGCCGCCCATGCCGGAGGTCGAGCGCAAGTTCATCGAGTGGGTGGCCGCCTACACCATGACGCCGCCGGGCCATGTGCTGCGCATGGCGATCAGCGTGCCCTCGGCGCTGGAGCCGGCGAAGGCCATGCTCGCCTATCTGCGCAAGCCGGACGCGGAGCCGCCCCCTGGCTTCAAGATGACCGACCCGCGGCGGCGCGTGCTCGCCCTGCTGGATGACGGCCCGCCGCGCACCCCGGCGGAGCTGGCGGAGGAGGCCGGCTGCGGCGTCACCGTGGTGCGCGGGCTGGCCGAGGCCGGCCTGCTGGAGCCGGTGCTGCTCCAGCCGACCAAGCTCGGGCGGCCCGACTGCCACCGCCCCGGCCCCACCCTGTCCGCCGACCAGGAGGCCGCGGCGGCGGACCTGCGCGCCCGGGTGGCGTCGGGCGCCTATTCCACCGTGCTGCTGGACGGGGTGACCGGTTCCGGCAAGACGGAGGTCTATTACGAGGCGATCGCCGCCGCTCTGCAGGCGGGCCGGCAGGCGCTGGTGCTGCTTCCGGAAATCGCCCTGTCGGCGCAGTGGCTGGAGCGTTTCGCCCGCCGCTTCGGCGCGCCGCCCGCGGAATGGCATTCCGAACTGACCGGGGCGCAGCGCCGCGACACCTGGAGGGCCGTGGCCAACGGCGAGGTGCCGGTGGTGGTCGGCGCCCGCTCCGCCCTGTTCCTGCCCTACAAGGACCTCGGCGTCATCATCATCGACGAGGAGCACGACTCCGCCTACAAGCAGGAGGAGGGGGCCATCTACCACGCCCGCGACATGGCCGTCGCGCGGGCGCATCTGGGCGGCATCCCCACCGTGCTGGTCTCCGCGACTCCGTCGCTGGAGACCAAGGTCAACGCCGACAGCAACCGCTACGCCCGCATCCATCTGCCGGGCCGCCACGGCGGGGCGGTGCTGCCCGACGTGGAACTGGTGGACCTGCGCAAGGACCGCCCCCCGGCCCGCCACTGGCTGGCCCCCTCCCTGAAGAAGGCCATCGAGGAGACCCTGGCGGAGAAGGAGCAGGTGATGCTGTTCCTCAACCGCCGCGGCTACGCCCCGCTGACGCTCTGCCGGGCCTGCGGGCACCGGCTGCAATGCCCCAACTGCACGGCCTGGCTGGTCGAGCACCGGCTGGCCCGCAAGCTCCAGTGCCACCATTGCGGCCTGTCGCAGCCGCTGTCCCCGACCTGTCCGGAATGCGGCGAGGAGGGGACATTGGCCGCCTGCGGTCCGGGCGTGGAGCGCATCGCGGAGGAGGTGGCGGAGCTGTTTCCCGACGCCCGCGCCGCCATCATGGCGTCCGACACGCTGTTCGGCCCCCGCGCCATCCAGGAGATGGTCCGCCGCATCGCCGACCACGAGCTGGACATCCTGATCGGCACCCAGGTGATGGCGAAGGGCCACCATTTCCCCATGCTGACCCTGGTCGGGGTGGTGGACGCCGACCTGGGGCTGGCCGGCGGCGACCTGCGGGCGGGGGAGCGGACCTACCAGCTTCTTCATCAGGTGGCCGGGCGCGCCGGGCGCGGCGAACGGCCGGGGCGGGTGATGCTGCAGACCTACATGCCGGAGCACCCGGTGATGCAGGCCCTGGCCGCCGGGGACCGCGACGGATTCTACCAGTTGGAGGCGGAGATGCGGCTGGAGGCCGGGATGCCGCCCTTCGGACGGCTGGCCGCCCTGATCGTGTCGGGGGAGGACGCGGCGGCGGTGGAGACGCTGTCCATCGCGCTGGGCCGGGCGGCGCCGCGCAGCGACACCGTCGCCGTTCTGGGCCCGGCCCCGGCGCCGCTGGCCCTGCTGCGCGGGCGGCACCGCCGCCGCCTGCTGCTGAAGGCGCCGCGCACCGTCCAGGTGCAGCCGTTGATCGCCCGCTGGCTGGAGCAGGTGAGCGTTCCGCCCAACGTGCGCGTGCAGGTGGATGTGGATCCCTACAGTTTCCTGTAGCAACGACCGGTTGCCTGTAAAGGGGGGCTGCGACCGATTGTCCCTGCGCGCTCCGCAGGGCACCTGTGACGTTTGGCCCGTTGCAGCCGGCGGGTCATGGTATTACCAGAGTATGGAAGTCATCTTTCGCCGAGCGATTCCATGCCCAGGTTGCGCGGTCGTTTTCACGCCCACACACTGCTGACGGTTCTTCCGGTTCTGGCCCTGCTGGCGATCATCGCGCTGGCGGCGGGCGTGCCCGCACAGACCCGCGGGACGGAATCGGACGCCAAGGTGCTGCTCGACAAGACCAGCGGCTATCTGCGCCAGCACGGCGCGGGGGCCGCGCCGGACGCCTTCGCCCAGCGGGACGGCGCGCTGATCGACCGCGACCTCTACCCGATGCTGATCGACCGCGACGGGGTGATGGTGGCCCACGGCTGGACGCCGTCGTTGAACGGCGCGAACCTGAAGGACCTGAAGGACGTGGACGGCAAGCCCTTCATCCAGGAGGCGCTGGACATCGTGGCGGAGCGGGATTCGGGCGCCGTCAGCTACAAATGGACGGACCCGCTGTCCGGCCAGATCGCGCCCAAGACCATGCTGGTGCGCCGCATCGTTCTGGACGGCGCACCTTATCTGCTGTCGGTGGGCGTCTACCGCTGACCGGCGGATCGACTCGGGGTTTTCCGCCGGGTGGAAAAGGCCCTCAGAGCACCGAAACGGAGCGGTCGGAGCGCGGGCGGGGGCGCCAGATCGACAGGCATTCCGCGGCGGTGCCTCCCGATCCGATGCCGTACCAGCCGGACCGGTCGTTGAAGGAGAGGCTGTAGCGTCCGCGCCCGTCGCGCTCGAACCGGAAGACGGGGCGGTCCACGCCGGGCAGGAGAACGAGAAGCCGGTCATGCTCCCGGCCCGTTTCGCGGATGACCCCGGCCCAGTGGCCGAGGCGCAGCTTCGGTTCGGCCACCGCCTCGAACTCGGTGAGATCGGCGGGCGTGAAACGGGCGCAGGAAAAGGCGACGACGGTCATGATTGGCCTAGGGTTTGTCCTGTCAGGCGGGCTATGGGGCGACGGTGCGCGCGAATGGTTAAGCGGGTCTTAAGCGGGGCGTCAGGTCACAGACTCGTCCCTTGAGGAAGCCCCGCGAACGGATGCGCGACCGGGGCCGGAAGAGGGCGGGGCCTCCGGAAGCCAAGGTGATCCGTTGCGGTTGTGAAGTGGTATGCCCATTTCCAGCCCCTGCCGCCAAGAACGGACCGCACGCCGCAGGGGCGCAAAACGCCGCACACACGCCGCGTGCAAATTGTCCAGACCCCGTTGCGCAGGGGCTAATCCTGTGATATTGGACCGCTCGCTTTCGCGGGCTGGGCCGCCGCGGCGTGGGTTCTGCCCCATTTAAGGCCCTGAAAATTCACCGTCTACCGAACTCAATTCGAGGGATCAGGTGGCAATCGAAGGTACAGGCGTTTCCGAACTCGCTACGCGCTACTCCATCGCGCTGTTCGAGCTTGCGGACGAGAACAAAGCGTTGGATCAGGTCGCAGGCGATCTGGTCGCGCTGAAGCAAATCCTGGCTGAGAGCGCCGACCTTCGCCGCCTCGTCCGCAGTCCCGTGATCAGCCGCGCCGACCAAGGCCGGGCGATGGCCGCGGTTCTGGACCGCGCCGAAGTGTCCGATCTGACCAAGCGCTTCATCGGGCTGGTGGCCAAGAACCGCCGCCTGTTCGCGCTGGAAGGCATGATCGAAGGCTATCTCGCCGAACTGGCCCGCCGCCGCGGCGAAGTGACCGCGCAGGTCACCTCCGCCCAGCCGCTGAGCGACGCTCAGCTGGCCGCGGTCGTCGACGCGCTGAAGGCGTCGATCGGCTCCAAGGTGTTGATCAACACCTCGGTCGATCCCGCGCTGATCGGGGGCATGATCGTTAAGTTCGGCTCGCGCATGGTCGACACCTCGGTGCGCACGAAGCTGAACAAATTGCAACTCGCCATGAAGGCCTCAGGGGGATCAGTCTGATGGATATCCGCGCCGCAGAAATCTCTGCGATCCTCAAGCAGCAGATCGCGAATTTCGGGACCGAGGCGGACGTCGCCGAGGTCGGCCAGGTCCTCTCGGTGGGCGACGGCGTCGCCCGCGTGCACGGCCTGGACAATGTGCGCGCCGGTGAGATGGTCGAGTTCCCCGGTGGCATCAAGGGCATGGCGCTGAACCTCGAAACCGACAACGTCGGCGTCGTGATCTTCGGCACCGACAGCGAGATCAAGGAAGGCGACACCGTCAAGCGCACGGGCACCATCGTGGACGTGCCGGTCGGCAAGGGTCTGCTGGGCCGCGTCGTGGACGGCCTGGGCAACCCGATCGACGGCAAGGGTCCGCTGGTGGACGTCACCCGCACCCGCGTCGAGGTGAAGGCCCCCGGCATCATCCCGCGCAAGTCGGTGCACGAGCCGATGCAGACCGGCCTGAAGGCCGTCGACAGCCTGGTTCCGATCGGCCGCGGCCAGCGCGAACTGATCATCGGTGACCGCCAGACCGGCAAGACCGCCGTCGTCATCGACACCTTCCTGAACCAGAAGCCGATCAACCAGGGCGACGACGAGAGCAAGAAGCTCTACTGCATCTACGTCGCCGTCGGTCAGAAGCGCTCCACCGTCGCCCAGATCGTCAAGACCCTGGAAGACGCCGGCGCCCTGGAATACTCCATCGTCGTCGCGGCCACCGCGTCGGAGCCGGCCCCGCTGCAGTTCCTGGCGCCCTACACCGGCTGCACGATGGGCGAGTACTTCCGCGACAACGGCATGCACGCCCTGATCGTGTACGATGACCTGTCCAAGCAGGCCGTCGCCTACCGTCAGATGTCGCTGCTGCTCCGCCGTCCGCCGGGCCGCGAAGCCTACCCGGGCGACGTGTTCTATCTCCACAGCCGCCTGCTCGAGCGCGCCGCCAAGATGGGCGACAAGCACGGCAACGGCTCGCTGACCGCCCTGCCGGTCATCGAGACGCAGGCCGGCGACGTGTCCGCCTACATCCCGACGAACGTGATCTCGATCACCGACGGCCAGATCTTCCTGGAGACGGGCCTGTTCTATAAGGGCATCCGTCCGGCCATCAACGTCGGCCTGTCGGTGTCGCGCGTCGGCTCCGCCGCCCAGATCAAGGCGATGAAGCAGGTCGCGGGCACCATCAAGATGGAGCTGGCCCAGTACCGCGAAATGGCCGCCTTCGCGCAGTTCGCCTCGGACCTCGACGCCGCCACCCAGCGCCTGCTGGCCCGCGGCGCCCGTCTGACCGAGCTGCTGAAGCAGCCGCAGTTCCAGCCGCTGCCGGTCGAAGAGCAGGTCGTGTCGATCTTCTCGGGCGTGAAGGGCTACCTCGACAAGATCAAGGTCGAGGACGTCAACCGCTTCGAGCAGAAGTTCCTCGCGGAGATCCGGACCAAGGGTGCCGACATCCTGGCGACGATCCGCAACGAGAAGCAGATCACCTCTGCGACCGAGGAGCGCCTGAAGGCCTTCCTCGACACCTTCTCCAAGGTGTTCGTCTGATCGACGGCGGGGGCGGTTCCACCGCCCCCGCTTTTCCACCGATCGACCCCGAGCGGAATGAAGGGCCGGCATGCCTAACCTCAAGGACCTAAAGAACCGGATCGCCAGCGTCCAATCGACGCGGAAGATCACCTCGGCGATGAAGATGGTCGCCGCCTCCAAGCTCCGCCGTGCGCAGGAGCAGGCGGAAGCCGGTCGTCCCTACGCCGAGCGCATGGGCCGCATGCTGGCCTCTCTCGCGGCCAACGTGCAGGATTCGGGCAACGGCCCGAAGCTGATGACCGGCACCGGTTCCGATCAGGTGCATCTCCTCGTCATCATCAGCTCCGACCGTGGCCTGTGCGGTGCCTTCAACGGCGCCATCGTCCGTGAGTCCCGCCGCCAGATCCAGCGCCTCCAGTCGGAAGGCAAGACGGTCAAGCTGCTCACCGTCGGCCGCAAGGCCCGCGACCAGCTGCGCCGCGAGTACGGCTCGCTGATCGTCGAGACCTACGAGGATGTGGGCCGCCGCAAGCTGTCCTTCGCCGACGCCGACACCGTCGCGCAGAAGGTTCTGGCGATGTACGACGCGGGCGAGTTCGACGTCTGCTCGGTGATCTTCAACAAGTTCAAGTCGGCGATCTCGCAGATCGTGACGGTCCAGCAGCTCGTTCCCTTCGCCGTCGAGGCGCAGGCGGAAGACGAGGCTGCCGGCACCGAGGTCAAGGCGATCTACGAGTTCGAGCCCGACGAGGAGCAGATCCTCGCCGAGCTGCTGCCGCGCAACCTGTCGATCCAGGTCTACCGCGCGCTCCTGGAGAGCGCCGCCAGCGAGCAGGGCGCCCGCATGACCGCGATGGACAACGCGACGCGCAACGCCGGCGACATGATCAACAAGCTGACGATCACCTACAACCGCACGCGCCAGGCCTACATCACCAAGGAGCTGATCGAGATCATCTCCGGCGCCGAAGCGGTCTGACGGGCGCAGCGTTCGCGGTCGATACGACGGCACATCCGACAATTATCGAGTTCCGAGGGAGCTTTACTCCATGGCCACCACCACCCAGGCGACGAACGCCGTCGGCAAGATCACGCAGGTCACGGGCGCCGTTGTCGACGTCCAGTTCGACGGCGAGCTGCCGGCCATTCTGAACGCGCTGCACACCCAGAACGACGGCAAGGTCCTCGTGCTGGAGGTTGCGCAGCACCTCGGCGAGAGCACGGTCCGCGCCATCGCCATGGACAGCACCGACGGCCTCGTCCGCGGCGCCGAGGTGACGGACACCGGCGCCCCGATCGCCGTGCCGGTCGGCCCGGCCACCCTCGGCCGCATCATCAACGTGATCGGCGAGCCGATCGACGAGCGCGGCGACGTCGGCGCCGAGCGCACCCTGCCGATCCACCGTTCGGCCCCGGACTTCGTCGAGCAGTCGACGGACGCCGAAGTGCTGATCACCGGCATCAAGGTCATCGACCTGCTGGCTCCCTACGCCAAGGGCGGCAAGATCGGCCTGTTCGGCGGCGCCGGCGTGGGCAAGACCGTGACCATCATGGAGCTGATCAACAACGTCGCGAAGGCGCACGGCGGCGTGTCCGTGTTCGCGGGCGTCGGCGAGCGCACCCGTGAGGGCAACGACCTCTACCACGAGATGATCGAGTCGGGCGTCATCAAGCTGGATGGCCCGGGTTCCAAGGTGGCCCTGGTGTACGGCCAGATGAACGAGCCGCCGGGTGCGCGCGCCCGCGTCGCCCTGTCCGGCCTGACGCTCGCGGAGTACTTCCGCGATGAGGAAGGCCAGGACGTGCTGTTCTTCGTGGACAACATCTTCCGCTTCACCCAGGCCGGTTCGGAAGTGTCGGCTCTGCTGGGCCGCATCCCGTCGGCGGTGGGCTATCAGCCGACGCTGGCCACCGACATGGGCGCCCTGCAGGAGCGCATTACCTCCACGAAGAAGGGTTCGATCACCTCGGTGCAGGCCATTTACGTGCCCGCCGACGACCTGACCGACCCGGCCCCGGCCACCTCCTTCGCCCACCTGGACGCCACCACGGTGCTGTCGCGTTCGATCGCCGAAATGGCGATCTTCCCGGCGGTGGACCCGCTGGACTCGACCAGCCGCATCCTGGACCCGCGCGTCGTCGGTGAGGAGCACTACACCGTCGCCCGTTCGGTGCAGCGCGTTCTGCAGACCTACAAGTCGCTGCAGGACATCATCGCGATCCTGGGCATGGACGAGCTGTCGGAAGAGGACAAGCTGGTCGTGGCCCGCGCCCGCAAGATCCAGCGCTTCCTGTCGCAGCCGTTCCACGTCGCCGAGGTGTTCACCGGCACCCCGGGCGTGCTCGTCAGCCTGGAAGACACCATCAAGGGCTTCAAGGGCATCGTGAACGGCGACTACGACCACCTGCCGGAAGCGGCCTTCTACATGGTCGGCACCATCGACGAAGCCATCGCCAAGGCGAAGAAGCTGGCCGCCGAAGCCGCCTGATCCAAGGCGGACTGAAGGCGCGGTAACGAGGCTAACCCTCTCCTCCGCCCGCGCGGGGGAGGGGGTTCTTATGAAGAGGCACCAGGAAACCCATGGCCGATAAAGTCGAATTCGAGCTGGTCTCTCCGGAGAAGCTGCTGACCTCGCAGCCCGTCGACATGGTCGTGGTGCCGGGTTCGGAAGGTGACTTCGGCGTCCTCGCCGGCCACTCGCCGATGATTTCGACCGTCCGTCCGGGCGTGATCGACGTCTACGAAGCCGACCGCGTGGTCGACCGGGTGTTCGTCGCCGGCGGTTTCGCCGAGGTGACCGAGACCCGCTGCACCGTCCTGGCCGAGGAGGCCATCGCGGTGGCCGACATCGACCGCGGCAAGGTCGAGCAGGAGATCCGCGACCTGGGCGAGGATCTGGAAGACGCCAAGACCGACGACGAGAAGGCCCGCGTGGAGGCGAAGATCGCCGTCGCCCGCGCCAAGCTCGACGCGACCGGCGCGACCACGCACTGACACCGGGTTCGGCCCGGCGGCGTCGCACGCCGGTCGGGCCGTTTCCGTTGCATTGCGCCATCGCGGCCTTACATAATGTCCCGCAAGGGATCGAACGCCTCCCGGCCCAGCCGTCGAGGCGTTTTTGTTTTTACCGTCCTATTCTCCGTCAGAGCGTGGAACAACCGGCCCGGAACGGCGGCCAGCAGCGGGAGTGGAGTGTGGCGTTGCACTGGAATTACGAAGAGCTTCCCTGGGATCAATTGGACCATGCGAAGGTCGATCCCGATCTCGTGCCGCTGATCAAGGCGGCGGCCCTGGTGGAGTTCAACGCCGACGACTACACGGCCTATCTCTGCAACGTCTTCCACGACGACCCCGAGTTCCAGGAGGTCGCGCACGGCTGGGCGGTCGAGGAGGTGCAGCATGGCCGCGCGCTCGGCAAATGGGCGGAACTGGTCGATCCTGGCTTCCGCTTCGACCGGGCGGTGGAGCGCTTCCGCGCCGGCTACAAGGTGCCGATCGACCTCGACGCCTCGGTCCGCGGGTCGCGCACCGGCGAGATGATCGCCCGCTGCATGGTCGAGACCGGCACCAGCAGCTATTACGCCGCCATCGGCGATTCCACGGACGAGCCGGTCCTGAAGCTGATCTGCAAGAACATCGCCGCCGACGAGCTGCGCCACTTCAAGATCTTCTACACCTACACGAAGAAGTATCTGGAGCTGGAGCAGCTCAACAAGTTCCAGCGGCTGAAGGTGGCGCTGTCGCGCATCGGCGAGTCGGAGGACGACGAGCTGGCCTACGCCTATTTCGCGGCCAACGCGGCGGAAGGCGAGTCCTACGTCCACAAGACCTACAATCAGGCCTACATGCGCCGCGCCTATGGCCGTTACCGGCCCAAGCATGTGGACCGCGCGGTGGCGATGGTCTTCAAGGCCTGCGGGCTGAAGCCGCACACCCGCTTCTACAGCGTCGCCGCCCGCGGCGCCTGGTGGCTGATCGAAAGCCGCGCCCGGCGGCTGGCAAAGGTCGCTTGAGAGTCCTCCCACCGGAGTTGCATACCCACCCGCCGCGGCATGAAAATCGACGTGTTCGGCAGGTGGTCGCAAGGAGCCCCCACCCCAACCCTCCCCCGCTCCGCAGGGGAGGGCTTTTTCCTCTCAGAGGCCGGACGCAGCGGGGATCAGCCCCGCCGCAGCGCCGCGATGAGGGGGGCGAATTCCGCCAGCACCGACTCGTAGACCGGGCGCTTGAAGGGCACGATCAGGCTGGGCAGATCGTCCGCATCGACCCATTTCCAGGCGTCGAACTCCGGATGCTCGGTGGCGAGGTCGATGTCGGAATCCACGCCGGTGAAGCGGGCGGCCAGCCACACCTGTTCCTGCCCGCGCCAGCGGCCCTTCCAGACCTTGCCCAGCAGATGGTCGGGCAGGTCGTAGCGCAGCTTTTCCGCCGTTGCTCCCAGGATCTCGGCCTTGTCGGTGCCGATCTCCTCCTTCAGTTCGCGCAGGGCCGCCTCGTGGGTGCCTTCGCCTTCGTCGATGCCGCCCTGGGGCATCTGCCAGGCGTCCTTGCTGTCGCAGCGCCGGGCCACGAAGACCTGCCCACGGCCGTTCAGCAGCATGATCCCCACGCAGGGGCGGTAGGGAAGGGAGTCGCGGTCGATGGCCTTCTTCGTCATGCGTCCTATTGCTTCTGCATGTTGGCGACGGCTGAGACCGGCACGATGGCGATGCCACGGTCGGCCAGGCCGGTGAGCCACAGGTTGATGCGTTCGATGGTGCTGGGGTAGGGCGCGCCGACGCCCACCGCGGCGCCGTTGGCCTTGGCGATGGCCTCCAGCTCGGCGAGCTGGTCGTCGATGGCGCCCCGCGACAGGTCGCGGTCGATCGTCCGGTCGGCGAAGGCCCGCGGCACGCCGGCCTGACCGGCCAGGGTGCCGGCGACGCTGCGCGGGTTGGCGCGGGCGTCCAGGACCATCAAGCCGCGGGCCTTCATCGCCTCGACGACCGGGTTCACCGCGTCGGCGGAGGCGGTGAACTTGCTGCCCGTCGTGCTGGTGATGCCGACATAGCCCATGGCCTTGCCCAGCGACCATTCCAGCCGCTCCATGTTGCGCTCCGGCGGCAGCATGGTGAGCAGGGCGTTGGGGCCGGGATCGTTGCGCGGATAGTCCTGCGGCTCCATGGGAATGGACAGCAGAACCTCGTGCCCCTTGCTGCGGGCGCGCGTCACCCAATCGTCCAGCCGCTCCGCATAGGGCACGAAGGCCAGCGTGATCGTCGGCGGCAGCTTCTGCAGGGCGTTGCCGGTGGTGACGCCGGAAATGCCCATCTCCGCCAGCACGATGGCGATGCGTGGACGCTTGTCGGCGGCGGGGAAGGGGCGGGCATAGACCTGCCAGGGCTTGCGCCCGTCCTCGGCGATGCGCGGCAGCGGGCCGTTGCGCGAATCCTCCACCAGACCGGGAACCGGGGCCGGCGTCAGGGTGACCGGCTGGTTCATGGCCACGGCGGGCGGCGGCGGGGGAACCGCGGCGGCTGGCGGCGGCGCCATCGGCGGAGAGGCCGGCGGAGGGGGCGATTGAGCGGGA
>NZ_JAUJFI010000096.1 GCF_030849505.1 Azospirillum isscasi
GTTTCTTGACCGTCTCCGGAGACGCCGCGACGCGATTCTCGCCCGCGCGCCGCTCCCTGGGTATGGCGATTTTCATGATTGTTGGTTGCCTCCCAAAGCATTCGGCAGGACGAGGCGTCAGCGCTCCGGCCTTGACGGCGGGCGGCCTCGGCGGGCGGCCCGCCGGTCAATTCTCGAATGATGTCTGTACCGGTGCGTGGTCCGGCGACAGGCCCGGAGGGCGGCGGAGCGGCCACCCGGGATGGATGCGGGTGACCGCTCCCTTCCGCGCCGCCATGAACGCCGGCTGTCGGTTGTCAGGCCGCCGCGACGGGATAGTTCACGGCTTCGCCCGGGTCGGCGTCCGGAGGCGCAGCCTCAAGCTGAGCCTTGATGAGATCGCGCACGCTGACCACGCCGACCAGCGAGGCGCCGTCCAGGACGGGGATGTGGCGGACGGTGTGCTCGTCCATCAACTGGAGCACGCGGCGGACGGAATCGCCGGGTGCGCAGCAGACGGGATGGTTGCTCATCACCGCCGTGACCGGCAGGGCCAGGATGCCCGGCCCGCGGTCGGTCAGGCCGCGCACGATGTCGCGTTCGGAAATCACCCCGACGACCGTGTTGCCCTCGGTCCGGCAGACGTCCTTGACCACCAGCGCGCCGGTGTTTTCCGCCTTCAGAAGGCGCAACGCCGTTTCCACGGTTTCGTTGATGCGCACCGTCCCGATGCGCGTCCCCTTCCGGCGGAGAATGTCTTCAACCCTCATGACGCTCCTCCTGTGAACCGATTGTCCGGCCCCTCGGCGTTGCTTCGCTTCGTCTTTCGGGGCGTCGGCTTCTTGATGCGGGGCCGGACCGTTTCAGCCCTACTGGGCGGCGACCGCCGGTGCGGCCTCGGACGACGGCTGGTGCGGGCGCGTGTAACAGCCGGCGATCTCGCCGCGCTGGCGGACCAGCGCCAGCACCACGTCGATGGTCGGGGTGGCGACGCCGACCATGCGGCCCATCTCCTGGACCACCGACAGCAGGGCGTCGATCTCCATCGGGCGCCCGCGCTCCAGATCCTGAAGCATGGACGTCTTGTGCGCCCCGACGGCGCCGGCCCCGTTGATGCGGCGTTCCACATCCACCCGGAAATGCACGCCCAGACGGTCGCCGATCTCCTTGGCCTCCAGCATCATCGCCTTGGCGACGGCGCGGGTTTCCGGATCGGAGCAGATGACGTCCAGCGTGGCGTGGGTGAGCGCGCTGATCGGGTTGAAGCAGAGATTGCCCCACAGCTTCAGCCAGATCTCGTCACGGATGCGGTCGAGCACCGGGGCGCGCAGGCCGCCGGCCTCCATGGCGGCGCTGAGCGCCTTCACGCGGTCGGACTGGGTGCCGTCCGGCTCGCCCAGCGAGAATTTGTCGCCGTAGATGTGCTGAATGACGCCGGGCTCCACGACCTCCGTCGCGGGGTAGACGACGCAGCCGATGGCGCGCTCCGGCCCCAGCCCCTTCCACTGAATGCCGCCCGGATCGACGGTGTCGAGCACGCGGTTTTCGAAATCGCCGCCGTTCTTGTAGAAGTACCAATAGGGGATGCCGTTGACCGCGGTGACCACGGCGGTGTCCTTGCCCAGCAGCGGCTGGATGGCGTCCACCACGCCGGGGACGGAGTGGGCCTTCAGGCCGATGATGACGTAGTCCTGCGGGCCGAGTTCCGCCGCGTTGTCGGTGCAGCGGGGGCGGACGACCGTCTCTTCCTCTCCGACGATCAGCTTCACGCCGTTCTCGCGCATGGCCGTGAGGTGCGCGCCACGCGCCACGAGGCTGACATCCGCGCCGGCCTGGTGGAGACGCACACCAAGATAGCCGCCGATGGCCCCGGACCCAAAGATGCAGATCTTCATAACCCGTTTCCTCTCCCCCATTTATCGGCCGCGCGCCGCGCGGCCTTTGCAGTAACCCCAATCAATCAGCACACCGAACAAATACGGAGTTTGGTATACCAGATACCAGATGTCAACTGGCAAAATAGACCCTGTCGAGGGAGGGGCATGATCCGGAATCGGGCGAGAATCCTGGGTTTTCCAACGACAAATCGAGCATGGAAAACCGGGCGCCCGGCCCGTCCGGACGCCCGGTTCGCGGGTCTATCCGGTGCGCGGGATCAGGTGAGCGGAAGGACGAGCTGGAACGCCTTAACCGTCATCCGCTTGCGGTGATAGAAGCGGTGCGCGTCCCCGCGCTGGACGCCGGAGATGATCTCCATCTGGGCGCAGCCCTTCTCGCGCGCCTGGGCGGCCAGCCAGTCGAACAGCTTGTCGCCCAGACCGAAGGAGCGGTGCTTCGGCGAGGTGACCAGATCCTCGACATACATATAGCGGCCGCGCGACAGCGTCTCGTGAACGCGGAAGCCGCCGCAACCGGCCACCTCGCCGTCGATGCGCAGGAGGGCGAGGTTGTAGCCGTCCTCCATCTGCCGGCGGATCTGCGCGGCGTAGGCGCCGGCATCCGTCATGTGGGTGCGCAGTTCCTTCACCACCGCGTAGCTGTCGGCGATGTCGGCGTCGGTCTTCGCCAAAGTGATCTCGATGGTGTGCTGGTCGGCAGCGTTCGGGGCGGCGTTCGGTTCGGCGATCCGCTGGTCCATCGTGCGTAACTCCCATTTTTTGTGTGTATGAGGGACTCTGCTGCGCCCTCTGGTATTTGGTATACCAGATAATCCGTGCCGGAAGCAACTGTCCGCATGATGCACCCGCACAAAGACCGTCGAAAAGATGTCCCAATTGATGAGTGGGCCATGCGAAACGGCGCGGTCAGGCGCGCATCAAAGCCTGAAGATGGGCGGCGCAGCCCTCCGCGAGACCAAGCGTGTCGTAGCCGCCCTCCAGCACCGAGACGACGCGCCCGCCGCACAGCCGGTTCGCGGCCTCCACCAGCTTGCGGGTCGCCCATTCGAAATCCGCGCCGGTGAAGTTCAGCGACGCCAGCGGGTCGCGGGTGTGGGCGTCGAATCCGGCGGAGATCAGGATCAGCTCCGGCTGGAACTCCTCCAGGGCGGGCAGGATCCGGCGCTCCATGGCCTGCCGGAACTCCACCGTTCCGGCGTTGGGCGGCAGCGGCGCGTTGACGATGTTGTCCGCGACTCCGGTCTCCCGCATCGAGCCGGTGCCGGGATAGAGCGGCGACTGGTGGGTGGAGGCGAAGAACAGGTCGGCGTCGTCCCAGAACATGGCCTGGGTGCCGTTGCCATGGTGGACGTCGTAATCGACCACGGCGACGCGGGTCAGGCCGCGCCGCTTGCGGGCGTGCTCGGCGCCGACGGCCACGTTGTTGAAGACGCAAAATCCCATGGCGCGGGCCGGCTCCGCGTGGTGGCCGCAGGGGCGGACGGCGCAGAAGGCGTTCTTCGCCGTCCCGTCCAGCACCGCGTCCACCGCGGCGCAGACCGCCCCGGCGGCCCGCAGGATCGCCGAGCGCGAGGTGGGCGACAGCACCGTGTCGGCGTCCAGCCGGACATGGCCGTTGTCCGGAACCGCGCTCAGCACGGCGTCCACATAGGCCGGATCATGCACCCAGCGGAGTTGCTCGACCTCCGCTTCCGGGGCCTCGTGCCGAGGCAGGCCACGGAACTCGTCGCGGTCCAGAACCTCCCACACCACGGCAATCCGCTCGGGGCGTTCCGGATGCCCCGGGCCGGTGTCGTGCGCCAGAAAGTCCGGGTGGGTAAAGATGGCGGTGGTCATCGAGTCGTCTCCTCCCTTGTTGCCGATGGATTCCCATCGGGTGTCCGGCCTCTCCCCGGAGGGACAAGGACGAGCCGCGTCGCGGCGAGCCTTTGCGATATATGTATACCATATACCAAGAAAGCCACATCCGTTTTACCAACGAATGATCGGCGCCGGTCCGTCCCGGCGCCTCGAATCCCCAATCGGATGAGGAAAGCCAACACCTCCGAAGGTGGCAGGACGGTTCTCCGACGCCAAGTTTGTTTGTTACGCTGACAAACAGCTTGCGCCAGAAACTGTATCTGGCATACCATATCACTAATGCCAAGAACGCTCACTCCGGGAACTTAAGCCGTCCACACCAAGCGGCGGGTTCCGCGGTCAGGCCAAGGCGATGGAGACGAACCCGGCACACCACGGGAAGCCTCCGGTCAAAAAAAGAAAAACAACAACCCGACTCAAAGCAAAAGACCGCTTCACAAAGAGATCGCTTCTAGGAGGAGACAAATGCACCAAGCCCTCACGGAGGCCCCGAAGGGGCCCCTCGGTGGCCGCTGGTTCCAGCTCGTCATCGGCGTCATCTGCATGTCGATGATCGCGAATTTGCAGTATGGCTGGACTCTGTTCGTCAACCCGATCGACGAGAAGTATCACTGGGGCCGTGCGGCCATTCAGGTGGCCTTCACCATCTTCGTCGTCATGGAAACCTGGCTGGTTCCCATCGAAGGCTGGTTCGTCGACAAGTTCGGCCCGCGGATCGTCGTCCTGATCGGCGGCGCGCTGTGCGCCGTGGCCTGGGCGGTCAACTCGGTCGCCGACTCCCTGGCGATGCTCTATCTGGGTGCGGCGCTGGGCGGCATCGGCGCCGGCGGCGTCTACGGCACCTGCGTGGGCAACGCGCTCAAGTGGTTCCCCGACCGCCGCGGCCTCGCCGCCGGCCTGACCGCCGCCGGTTTCGGCGCCGGCTCGGCCCTGACGGTCGTTCCCATCGCCAACATGATCCACTCCTCGGGCTACGAGGCCACCTTCATGACCTTCGGCATCGGCCAGGGCGTGGTGATCCTCGCGCTCGCCTGGTTCCTGGCGTCGCCGAAGAAGGGCCAGGTTCCGGAGGTCACCCGCTCGGCGGTGTCGCAGACCCGCGAGAGCTACACCCCGGTCCAGATGCTGAAGACCCCGGTCTTCTGGGTCATGTACGCGATGTTCGTGATGGTGGCGGCGGGCGGCCTGATGGCGACCGCGCAGCTCGGCCCCATCGCCAAGGACTTCCACCTGGATGGCGTGCCCGTCAGCATCATGGGCCTGACCCTGCCGGCGCTGACCTTCGCCCTGTCGATCGACCGCGTGCTGAACGGCGTCACCCGCCCCTTCTTCGGCTGGGTGTCGGACCACATCGGGCGCGAGAACACCATGTTCATCGCCTTCTCCCTGGAATGCTTCGGCATCCTGGCGCTGAACCAGTGGGGCCACAACCCGGTCGCCTTCGTCATCCTGACGGGTCTGGTGTTCTTCGCCTGGGGTGAGATCTACAGCCTGTTCCCGGCGCTGTGCGGCGACTCCTTCGGCTCGAAGTTCGCCACCACCAACGCCGGCCTGCTCTACACCGCCAAGGGCACCGCGTCGCTGGTCGTTCCCTTCGCCAACGTGGCGGTGGCTTCGACCGGAAGCTGGCAGGCGGTGTTCTTCTTCGCCGCCGCGGTGAACGGCATCGCCGCCCTGCTGGCGATCTTCGTCCTGAAGCCGATGCGGGCCCGCCAGATCACGGCGACCCTGCCCGCCTCGAAACTGGCGGCGGAGCCGGCCCAGTAAGGCACCGGAACGTCAAGGACGGCACATCAGCACCCGAACGCGGTCGGGCCGGGAAACTCTCCCGGCCCGACCTGCTTTTTGGGACAGACGTCAGAATGCGCGCGGGAACGACGCCCAGGACGGGCCGCCCTCGATTTCCTCCTGCTCCTTGCGGGCCTTCTTCACCCGGCGGAGATGGCCGGGCGACCAGGGATCGCGCACCGGCATGCCGGCGGCGGCGACCTGGACGGTCAGAATCCGCGCCACGACGATGGCGAAACCCGACAGCAGCATGGACAGAAGGACGATGGCGAGCATGCTTCGATTCCCAGATGACCGGCACGCGGAATCAGGTATTCCTGATTCCGCAATGCAGCATACATAGGCCATTCGGCCGAGGAAATCGAGTCCGCCACCGGAAGCGCGGCGCTTCGCCGCGCTACAGCATCTCAAGCGGACGCGGCCCGCGGGGCGGCGGGAAGGCCCGGTCGAGGTCCGCAAGGTCCTGCCCGTCCAGCCGCAGGTCGGCGGCGGCGCGGTTGTCGCGGACGTGGGCGGGGTCCGACGCCTTGGGGATCGCGATCACCCCATCCTGCCGCAGCAGCCACGCCAGCCCGACCTGGGCCGGGGTCGCACCGTGCCGTTCCGCGATGCGGCGAAGTTCCGGATGACGCAACATCCGCCCCTGCTCGATGGGCGAGTAGGCCATGACCGGGATGCCCCGCGCGCGGCACCAGGGCTGAAGGTCGTGCTCGATGCCGCGGCGCGTCAGGTTGTAGAGAAGCTGGTTGGTCTGCACCCCCTCCCCGCCCGGCGTATCCATCAGCTCCTCCATGTCCTGAAGGTCCAGGTTGCTGACGCCCCATCGGGCGATCTTGCCCTCGCGCATCAGCGTCTCGAAGGCGCCGATGGTCTCGGCGAAGTCGGGGCTGCCGCGCCAGTGCAGCAGATAGAGGTCGATCCGGTCGGTGCGCAGGCGCTTCAGGCTGCGCTCGCAGGCGGCGATGGTGCCGCGGCGGCTGGCGTTCATCGGCAGCACCTTGCTGACCAGGAACACGTCGTCGCGGCGCCCGGCGATGGCCTCGCCGACCACCTCCTCCGCCCCGCCCTCGGCGTACATCTCCGCCGTGTCGATCAGCGTCATGCCGAGGTCGAGGCCAAGCCGGAGCGCCGCAACCTCCCGCGCCCGGTCGCGGCTGTCCTCACCCATGTACCAGGTGCCCTGGCCGAGCACCGGCACGGCGGTTCCCGAGGGAAGAGTCGTGGTTGGAATGGTCATGGAGGTCTCCCGTCCCTTTCACCCTTGGTTGGGTTTGGGAGAACGTTAGCCCACCAAGCCATTTCGGGAAACCGCCCTGTGGCACGGACTGCGGCGAACCCGCCTCTCGCCATGAAACCTGAACTTAGCCATATTCAACAAGGAGAGGCCGCGTGCGGACACGGCGCCGGAAGGAGGGACCCCAATGGCATCAACCGTGGACACTGCCGTAAACGCCGGCGCCCTTCCGCGCTTCTACTCTCGTTCACTCCTCAACGCCCGCGCCGCCGCTGAGACCAAGGCGGCCTCAGATCCTTCCACGCCCGCGCCAGCCGTCTCCCCGGCACCGTTAGCGCCCGCAGTGGCCCAGCCGCCCACCCCGGCGTCGGTCACCCAGCCACGGCCGTTCACCCCCCGCAGCATGCTGTCCGGCACCAACACCGCAACGTTGGCACAGGCCGCGTCCGACACGGCATCGACCACGGCCGCGACCTCAATGACTTCGCCCGCGGCGGCCGCGGCCGCCTATCAGAAGAACGCGCCTTCGACCACGCCACCGCCATCCAACACCACCGTTGCATCCGGCGCGACCGGAACGGAAGGCGGCACACCGACAGCACCCATCGCCCCTCCGGCCACCACGCAGACCGCTACCCAGGTGGCACCGCCAACCGCCGATGCGCTCCGGCCTGTCACGAACGGCATTTACTCCACCTCGACCAAAGCCACCGATGAGGAGCTTGCCAGGGCGCAGGCCATCACCAGCGCGCTGCCGGTGGCCAAAAGCGGAGACTACGGCTACGTGGCCTCCGAAGTCAGCGCGGGGGACGCTGAAACGCTGATCAAGGCTTCGCAACGCTACATCTGGAACGGCACGGTCGCCGCCCCGGCGGGCACACAGGTCGGCGTCCCGACACGCGACACCACCCCGGCTTCTGAGAGCACGCATTACCTGTCCTTCGCCAACAATGGCCGCGAGGTTTCGAATTTCGCGCTCGAACTCGCGGGGACCGGTTTCGACGCGACCACGCTGGAGGACAAGCTGAAGTCGGGCGCGCTGCAAATCGACATGCAAAAGTGGGGTGGCGCCGGGCATGTTGGCGAGAAGGCCGCTTCCCTGACGCTGTCCGGGCGACGGTACAACGTTGCCGATTTCGGTGATGGTGCTGCGGGCCTCTCGCTCAACGTCCGGACCAACATGAGCGAGGGCAACGTCGGCGATACCATCGCAGGCACCTTCGGCGGCTACACGGCCAAGGACGGTGTCACGCTGACGATCCGCAGCTACGACCCCTCCATCAGTGTAACCGGCCTGAAGTTCACCTCATACTGAGACATTCGACTTGCCTTCCGGAGTTGCCGTGTCAGCAACCAGGAATAGGGGACAGGACCAGCCAAGCTCTAACACTTCAAGGGAGATTGATCATCGGGCGCGTCGGAAAACAGACAGACCGGAGGTTCGCACGGCAAACTTCGGACTGCTACGATACGCTGCTGCGAGAGATCACCGCCATGTAGATCTAAGCTATCGATCTCACTTACCGCTCGGTAAGTGGCGTCCCCAAGGGGATTCGAACCCCTGTCGCCGCCGTGAAAGGGCGGTGTCCTAGGCCTCTAGACGATGGGGACGTCGTTGGCGTGGCGGGATTACTAATGGGATGACGGGCTCAGCGCAAGCGTTTTCTGCAACGTCTTCCTACCTCTTTCGCGTATACCCCCCATGCACCGGCCCCGCGTCGAATTTGTTTGCATTCACACGGTTTGCGAGGGCGCCGCATCGTCGATCAGAAGCTGGACTCCCTCGGTTCCGTTCCAACGGTCGATGCGCAGGACGCCCGCGATGTGGAAAGGCGATCCGCGGCCCATCAGCAGGGCTTTTCCCATCTCGCTGTCCAGCGCGCGGAAGGCGATGGCCTTCAGCCGGGCGCCGTCGTTGCCTTGAAGGATGCAGCGGACGTGATTCGCGCCGACCACGTCCGCCCGCACCACGCGGGCGTCGGTGACGGCGAAGCGTGGCTCCGCGTTGCCGGTGCCGAAGGGGCCGAGCTGATTCAGGCGGTCCACCAGTGTGGCGTTCGCCGCCCCCACGGACAGCGCGCCGTCCAGCTCCAGCGTCGGAACCAGCGGCGCCGCGGCCACCTGTTCGGCGACACGGCTGGTCAGGAATTCCTGAAGGGCGGCCATGCGGTCCCCGGCAACGGTGAAGCCCGCCGCCATCCGGTGCCCGCCGCCGGCCAGCAGCAACCCCTCCTGCCGCGCGGCGATCACCGCGGCCCCCAGATCGACACCGCGCACCGAGCGGCCCGACGCCTTGCCGATCACCGCGCCGTCCGCGCCCCGCTCCAGGGCGATCACGCAGGCGGGGCGGCTGTAGCGCTCCTTCAGGCGGCTGGCGACGATGCCGATCACGCCGGGGTGCCAGCCCTCCCCCGCCACGAAGACCAGCTCGGCCAGTTCCTCGGCATGCTCCTCCAACCGGGCCAGAGCGTCTTCAAGCACACCCTGCTCGACCGTGCGGCGCTCGGCGTTGTGGGCCTCCAGCTTCTGGGCCAGATCCATGGCCTCCATGGGGTCGTCGGTGGAAAGCAGCCGCGCGCCGAGGTCCGAGGCGCCGACCCGCCCACCCGCGTTGACCCGCGGGCCGAGCACGAAGCCGACGTGGTAGGCGTCCGGCTTCTCCTTCACCCCGGCGACGTCGGCGAGCGCGGACAGGCCGGGGTTGCAGCGCCGGGCCATCACCTTCAGCCCCTGCGCCACCAGCGCCCGGTTCAGCCCGGTCAGGGGCACCACGTCGCACACCGTGCCCAGCGCCACGAGGTCCAGCCATTCCATCAGGTTCGGCTCGTTGCGCCCCGCGTAGAATCCGGCGTTGCGAAGCGCCCGGTTCACCGCCACCACGGCCAGGAAGGTGACCCCCGCCGCGCACAGCGTGCGGTAGGCGCCGTCCTCGTCCAGCCGGTTCGGGTTGACCAGGGCGACCGCCGGCGGCAGGCGCGGTTCCGCCGCGTGATGGTCGAGCACCACCACGTCCAGCCCGGCTCCCGCCGCCGCTTCCAGAGCCGCGAAGGCGGAGATGCCGCAATCCACCGTCACCACCAGCCGCACGCCCTCGGCCTTCAGCCGCAGCAGCGCCGGACCGTTGGGGCCGTAGCCCTCCTTCATGCGGTCGGGCACATAGATGCGCAGGTCCGCCCCCACCGCCCGGAAGAAGCGCCGCAGCAGCGCGGAGGAGGTGGCGCCGTCCACGTCGTAGTCGCCGAAGACGGCCACCGGCTCCCCATCCATGACGGCGCGGGCGATGCGCTCCGCCGCGGTGTCCATGTCCTTGAAGCGGGAGGGATCGGGCAGCAGGGCCTTCAGGGTCGGATTCAGGAAGCCGTCGCAGGCGTCCTCCGTCACCCCGCGGGCGGCGAGCACGCGCCCGACGATCTCCGGCAGCCCCCGCCCCTGCGCCAAGCCCCAGGCCAGCCGCTCGTCATAGGGCCGCGCCTGCCAGCGCTTGCCGGACAGGGAATGGGCGACGTTGAGAAAGGGGGGAACGGTGTCGGTCATGCTGCCCAGGATGCCACGGATCGGAAAGGCCGAACCCATAGCAGATGGGGGACAAGCGAGCCAGCGGATGGGCTCCGCCGGTCGCGCGCCTCATCCCCCTCACCGTGCGCAAAAGTGGCAAAAGCCCTTGCTGCGCCGCAACTTGAGGCAGGTCATTGCGGAGGCAGAAAGGTCTTGCTCCACTGCGGTTACCAATCCGCGGAGGAGGGAATCATGATCACCACCGCGATCTTTCCGGCCCGCTACGTCCAGGGCAACGGCGCCCTCGACAGCTTGGGCGAGGATCTGGCCCGGCTGGGCAAAAAAGCTCTGGCCGTCACCGACAGCTTCGTTCTGAAGACGCTGAAAGGCCGGCTGGTGGACGCCGCCGCCGGGCGCGTCGAACTGGACGTCCAGGAATTCCGGGGCGAATGCTCCGACGAGGAGATCGAGCGGCTGACCGGGATCGCCCGCGCCATGCAGGCCGACGTCGTGGTCGGCATCGGCGGCGGCAAGGCGCTCGACACCGCCAAGGCGGTCGCCCACGCGCTGGACGCGCGCACCGCCATCGTCCCGACGCTCGCCTCCACCGACGCGCCGCGCAGCGCCCTGTCGGTGATCTACACGCCGGAGGGGGCCTTCAAGCGCTACCTCGTGTTGCCCCGCAACCCGGACCTCGTGCTGGTCGATACCGGCGTGGTGGCGAACGCGCCGGTGCGCTTCCTGGTGTCCGGCATGGGCGACGCCCTGTCCACATGGTTCGAGGCGGAGGACTGCCGCATCAAGCGCGGCGGCAACATGACCGGGCGCGTCGGCCCGATGACCGCCTTCGCGCTGGCCCGGCTGTGCTACGACACGCTGCTGGAGTATGGCGTGCTCGCCAAATCGGCCTGCGAGCAGGGGGTGGTCACCCCGGCGCTGGAGCGCATCGTGGAGGCCAACACGCTGCTGAGCGGGCTGGGTTTCGAGAGCGGTGGGCTGGCAGCGGCGCACGCCGTCCACAACGGCCTGACCGCGCTGGAGGAGACGCACCATTACTGGCACGGCGAGAAGGTCGCCTTCGGCACCCTGACCATGCTGATCCTGAGCGACCGCCCGCCGGCGGTGCTGGACGAGGTGTACGGATTCTGCAAGGCGGTGGGCCTGCCGACGACGCTCGCCGACATCGGCCTTGCCGGCGTGTCGGACGAACGGCTGCTGCTGGCCGCCGAGCGGGCCTGCGCGGAGGGCGAGACCATCCACAACGAGCCCCACGAGGTCACCCCGCGGCGCGTCCTGGCCGCCATGAAGGCCGCCGACGCCGAAGGGCGCCGGAGAAAGGGACTGTAGATCGGCTGCGGATCGAGCGAATCCCCTCCCCGACGGGGCGAGGGGATCCGAACGCGGCCGCCGTGCCTCTACCGCGCCACGGCCAGCAGGGCCTCGACGTCCACATGCTCCTCCAGCCGGGCGGCGATGTGGTCCAGAGCCTGCTCAACCGTGGCGGCGTAGGATTGGCCGGACGCCTCCGCGCCCAGCCCCCTCAAGAAGGCGGCGCGGAAGCCGTCCGCCCCGAACAGGCCATGCAGGTAGCAGCCCAGCACCCGCCCGTCGGCGGACACCGCCCCGTCCGTCCGTCCGTCCGCCAGGACCAGCATGGCACGGGCGCGGTCCGGCCCCTCCGTGCGGCCCATGTGCATCTCGTATCCGGCGACGGCGGCCCCGGTCGAGGTCTCCGTCCCGGTCGTCTCCTCCAGAACCTTCGGCCCCTTCAGGACGGTCTCCACATCCAGCAGGCCAAGCCCCTCGGCCTCGCCCGGCGGCCCTTCGATGCCGTCCGGGTCGGCGATGCGGCGGCCCAGAATCTGATAGCCGCCGCAGATGCCCAGCACCCGCCCGCCACGCCGGCGGTGGGCGGCAAGGTCCACATCCCAGCCCTGGGCGCGCAGCACCGCCAGATCGGCGATGGTCGCCTTGCTGCCCGGCAAGACGATCAGGTCGGCGTCGCCCGGCAGCGGCTGGCCGCGCGGCACCATGGACAGGGCCACGTCCGGCTCCTGCGCCAGCGGGTCGAAATCGTCGAAATTGGCGATGCGCGACAGCATGGGCACGGCGACGCGCAGCCGCCCCCCGGCGCGGACCTTCCAGGTGTCCAGCGCCACCGCGTCCTCCGCCGGCAGCAGGGCGGCGTCGGCCAGCCAGGGCACCACGCCGAAGCCGCGCCAGCCCGTGCGCTCCGCGATGACCGACAGGCCGCCGTCGAACAGCCGCACGTCGCCGCGGAACTTGTTGATGAGGAAGCCGGCCACCAGCGCCCGCTCCTCCGGCGGCAGCAGGGCGTGGGTGCCGACGAGGCTGGCGATCACGCCGCCGCGGTCGATGTCGCCCACCAGCACCACCGGCACGCCCGCCGCGGTGGCGAAGCCCATGTTGGCGATGTCGCCGGCCCGCAGATTGACCTCCGCCGGGCTGCCCGCCCCCTCCACCACCACCATGTCGGCCTCGGCCTTCAGCCGCTCGAAGCTGTCGAGCACGGTGGGGAGAAGCTGCCCCTTGCGGGACTGGTAGTCGCCGGCTCGCGCCGTGCCCGCCACGACGCCGCGCACCACCACCTGGGAGCCGACGTCCGACTGCGGTTTCAGAAGCACCGGGTTCATGTGGACGGACGGGGCCACCCCGCAGGCCCGCGCCTGGAGCGCCTGGGCGCGCCCGATCTCCCCGCCGTCGGCGGTGACGGCGGCGTTGTTCGACATGTTCTGCGGCTTGAAGGGCCGCACCGACAGCCCGCGGCGCACCAGCGCCCGGCACAGCCCGGCCACTAGCAGCGACTTGCCGACGTCGGAGCCGGTGCCCTGGAACATGATCGCGCGCGGCGGTGCCTTCGCTGCGGCCATGGCTCAGAACTCGATGCCCGGCTGGGCCTTGATGCCCGCCTGGAAGGGATGCTTGACGAGCGTCATCTCGGTCACGAGGTCGGCGGCCTCGATCAGCTCCGGCTTCGCGGTGCGCCCGGTGACCAGCACATGCAGCCCCTCCCGCCGCCCGGTCAGCACGGGCAGGACCTCCTCGACCGGCAGGTAGCCCATGCGCAGCACGATGTTCAGCTCGTCCAGCACGACGAGGCCGTATTTGGGATCGGCCATCAGCTCCTGCGCCTTGGCCCAGGCGGCCTTGGCGGCGGCGATGTCGCGCTCGCGGTCCTGGGTTTCCCAGGTGAAGCCCTCGCCCATCGTGTAGAAATCCACGAGGTCGTCGAAGCGTTCCAGCGCCACCGTCTCGCCGGTGGACCAGGCGCCCTTGACGAACTGCACCACGCCCACCCGCATGCCGTGCCCGGCGGCGCGCAGGATCAGGCCGAAGGCGGCGGTGGACTTGCCCTTGCCGTTGCCGGTGTTGACCATCAGTAGGCCCTTCTCCTGGGTCTTGCTGGCCATCACGCGGTCATGCAGCGCCTTGCGCCGCTTCATCTTCTCGGCGTGGCGGGCATTCTGGTCCGCGTGGTTCTGGTCCACATGGTTCTGGCCCACATGGTTCTGGTTGGCGTCTTCGCTCATGCCCTCTCCCCTTTCAGCAGCAGCGGCAGCCCGGCGGCGACGAAGACCACCCGGTTTGCCACGGCGGCGATGTCCTGATGCAGCCGCCCGGCGTGGTCGCGGAAACGGCGCGCCAGAGCGTTGTCCGGCACGATGCCCAGCCCCACCTCGTTGGAAACCAGCACCACCCGCCCCTCCACCTCGGCCAGAGCGGCCAGAAGGTCGGCGGTGCGGGCGGGCAGGTCGGCCTCCGCCATCATCAGGTTGGACAGCCACAGCGTCAGGCAATCGACCAGCACATTCGTCCCGGCCCCGGCGTGGCGGCGCAGAGCGCCGGGCAGGTCCAGCGGCTCCTCCACCGTGGTCCAGCCGGGGCCGCGGTCCTCCTTGTGGCGGGCCACGCGGTCGGCCATCTCGCTGTCCCAAATCTGGGCCGTGGCGATGTAGACCCGCGGACCGGGCGATGCGGTCACCACCCCTTCGGCGTGGCGGCTCTTGCCGGAGCGGGCGCCCCCCAGGACCAGGGTGATGTCGGTGCTCATGACGGTGGAGCCATCCTCGCTTGCGGAACCGGATGGTTAGCGCAGATGGCGCCGCCGCGCAAACCACCTTGGTCGGGCGGACCTTCGGATGGATGAGCCGCTGGAGACGTCTGGTTCAAGACCATGGAGCCCGGATCGCCGTCTCCGGCAACACGATGCGGCTCGCCATGGCACGCCCGCCGCTTCGACGGGTCTGCCCTTGAAGCGTTCGTCAAACGGGCTCTTGCGGCTTTTCCCGCTGCCAAAGCACCTTGCCGGCATCATCAGACGATTTGACCGCCGGGCTGAATCACACAATTCCTGATCTGTTGCATGTTGTTGTTTTGCCAAGAAATGTAAATATCAAGTGGATAATCCCCGACGTTCGTGAGCGCATCGATTTTGTTCGTATTCGTGATGGTTCCGCCAAAAATTTCGTGAGAGCTTTTTATGAAAATATGCTCTATGTCATATTCATTACCATCAAGTTCGACTATCAATTCATTATTATTTGAATTGTAGCCATCATGGTCCTGCCAGTTAACATCCCCGTAGTTCCTGTATCGCACGGTTCCTAAAAATGCGCCGACACCGTCCAGGACCTGACGCTCCAGCCCGAGCTCGAAGCACGCGGCTTGTCTTTGACCAAATCTCGACTGAAAATCGGTTGTAACCCCCATGTATCGGTTGGGGTTCAAAGGGTTCTGAGTGTTCACCGTATACGGATACGTGTTTAATATTATGTAGACGCCTCCGTTGTGGTTTCCAGAAATGCCGTTTGGAAGATCGGTTGGAGTACCCTCGACAGTGGGGATCATCGTTTCCAGCGCGATCAATTCACCCAGAACAAATTCAATATCAGCCATCGGTCACGCCCCTGGATAAGCGCGGAAGGGAGTATCCGCATCCAACGGACGCCCGCGGCATGCTTGGCGTGAACGTCGCCGACCTCAGCCGGAACCAGCCCTGCCGGCTTGCGGCGCCGGCAGGGAACTCCGACGCGGCCGCGAAGGAGCGTCGGCGGTTGTCCTCGACCGCCCCCTCCCTTACCATCCGCACGGCCATCGCCTTCCCTGCCGAACGAAACCCGGAGCCGCCGCCCGTGACCGACAGCCCCCGGACCCGCCTGATCCCGGCCAGAGCCGTCGCATTCCTCCGCCGCATCGCCGGGCAAGGACGCATCGCGGCGATGCTGCGGAAGATCTTCGGGCGCGCCGCACCGGCGTCCCCTCCACCGGAGAGGGCTCCCGTGCCCGCGCCCGCGGCGGAACCGATGGCCCCGGGGACCTTCGCCAACGGCGCCGGATCACTCGCCTACCGCCTGTTCGTGCCGAAGGGTTCGGCGGCGGGGCCACGCCCCCTGCTGGTCATGCTGCACGGCTGCACCCAGTCGCCGGAGGACTTCGCCGCCGGGACCCGCATGAACCGGCTGGCGGAGGAGGCCGGTTGCCTCGTGCTCTATCCGGAGCAGACGCCCGCGGCAAACGACAGGAAATGCTGGAACTGGTTCAACCCAGGCCACCAGCGCCGCGGCCAGGGTGAACCCTCGCTGATCGCCGGAGCCACCGGGCGGATCCTGGCGGACCTGGGGGCCGACCCGCAGCGCGTCTATGTCGCCGGGATTTCGGCGGGCGGGTCCGCCGCGATGGTCATGGCGACCGCCTATCCGGACCTGTTCGCCGCGGTGGGCGTGCATTCCGGCCTGCCCTACGGCTCGGCCAGCGGCGTTCCGTCCGCCCTGATGGCGATGAAGAGCGGTTCCTCCCCCGGCCAGCGCCCGGCGGCGGGGACGCCGGTCGTTCCGGCCATCGTCTTCCACGGCGATGCGGACAAGGTCGTGCATCCGCGCAACGGCGACCATGTGACGGCCCAGGCCATCGCCGCCGCCGGGGACCTGACGGCGGAAACCGAGGAGGGGCAGGCGCCCGGCGGGCGCGACTACACCCGCACCCTGCACAAGGGCCGCGACGGAAAGACCCTGTGCGAGCAATGGACCGTCCATGGCAGCGGCCATGCCTGGTCCGGCGGCAGCCCGGACGGCACCTACACCGACCCGCAGGGACCGGACGCCGCGCGGGAGATGCTTCGCTTCTTCCTGTCGCACCGGCATCCCGCACCGGGAGGAAACGCCTGAGCCGGATTCGGCGGCGCTTTTGCACAGCCGATTCCGGGCCACCCGTGTCATAATCCCCCACTCCGACCCGCCAGCCAACCGTTCAGGCCATGCGTTTCATCGTCCCTTCCGCCGCCCTTGGCGCCCTCGCGCTGTGCCTCCTGGCTTCGCCCGCGGTGCAGGGCGCCAACGTCTCCGCCGGGCAGGCCGAGGCCAAGGAGGCCGCCAAGTCGCTGGGCAACTGCACGCCCGCCAAGGTGGAGGTGATGAGCTACGCCACGGGCCGGTCCGGCCAGACCGTGTTCAAGGTGGGCTGCACGGAGGACAAGGAGGCCTTCGTGCTGGTGCAATGCCGGTCGAGAATCTGCACGCTGCTGCGCTGATTCACAGCTTGTTAACGGGATCTGCCTGGAATCGGGTTCGGACACGGTACGGGGTGGATGGGGTCATGATGCTCGCTCGGGCAATTGCGGCGCTGGCGTTGGTGGCTGTTCCGCTGGGCGGCTGCAGCGGGCCGATGATGGTGGCCAGCGTGGGGGCCGATCTGGCTTCCGTCACCAGCACCAAGAAGACGCTCGGCGACCATCTGGTCTCCGCGGCGACGGGGCGCGACTGCTCGGCCATCGTCTTTTCGGAAACCGGCCAGTATTGCCCGGAGAAGCAGTATGTGGACCGGTCGCGCCTCTACTGCTACCGGACGCTGGCGGACGTGGACTGCCACCACATCCCCGATCCCTTCAAGAACGGCCACACCGCCCTGGCCAGCCCCCCGCCGGACCTGAAGCCGGAGCCGCGGCAGCCGGGCTGGATCGAGCGGATGATGACGGCGGAATGATCCCGGCGGCGTTTGGGCCGGTCAGCGCATCTTCTTCGCCACGAACGCCTTGGCGAGGGTCATCATCGCCTTCTCATGGCTGACGCCGCCCTGCCCGCCCCCGCCCGCGGGAACCACCATGGTGGCGGACTTCAGCGGGCCGGGTGAGGCGCCGCGGGCGCGCGGCGCCGGTGCATCCTCCCCCGGATCGCGGCCCAGGCGGCTCAGCACGTCGGCCAGCGCCTCCTTGCTCAGCGCCGAATCCGCGGACGTGCGGGAACGGCCCGGACCCGCGGACGCGGCCCGGGCGGGAGACGACGGGCGGGCGCCCCGCTCCACCGCCGCCGCGGCGATAGCCTTCAGGAAAGGCTGCGCGATGCCCAGAAGAAGCTGGGGGTCCTCGACGGCCCAGGCCATCAGCAGCTTCTGCGCGGTGGCCCGGCTTCCCTTGGCCGCCATCAGCGCGTCGCGCACCTTGCCGTCCACATAGGAATTCGCCATCGCCCGCACACCTCCAACCGCCGCGGACCCTCGTCCGCGGAACACTGCGACTCTCGGGCGGCAAGGGTTAACAAAGGGTTGCAAAGGCGGCTCTCCGAACGCGGCAGGACGCCCCACGGGCAGGGCGGTTGCGCGGCGGGGCGGGAATGGGGGATAGTGGGCCTATGCTGATCGAAACCTACGCCGACCTGATCTGCCCCTGGTGCTACATCGGAAAGCGGCGCCTTGCCCGCGCGCTGGCCGACCGCCCGAGGGTCCAGGTGGAGCTGCGCTGGCAACCCTTCCAGCTCAACCCGGACATGGCGCCGGGCGGGATGGAACGCAGCGCCTATCTGGCCGCCAAGTTCGGCGGGACGGAGCGGGCGCGGCAGATTCATCTGGTGGTGGAGGAAACGGCGGAGCGCGACGGCCTGCCGCTGCGCCTGGACCGCATCCGGCGCACGCCCAACAGCTTCGACGGGCACCGGCTGATCCGCATCGCCGCCCGGCACGGGCTGGGCGACCGGATGGCCGACGCGCTGTTCCATGCCTATTTCGTGGACGGCCTGGACATCGGCGACCGCGACACGCTGTCCGCCACCGCCGCCGGGCTGGGTTTCGACTTCACGGAAATCAAGAGCCTGCTGACCGGCGACGCGGAAACCACGGCGGTCTCCAACGCCGACGCCACGGCGCGGCAACTCGGGCTCCAGGCGGTGCCCTGCTACATCTTCAACCGGCGTTACGCCCTGTCCGGCGCGCAGGAACCGGCCAGCTTCCTCCCCCTTCTCGATCTCGCGGTGGAGGAGCAGGAAGGCGTGACGGCGGCGGCCGACTGATGGCCGCTCACCTCATGGAGTCCCGCGCATGATCCGCGTGACCCACCGAATCAGCCTGGACGAGAGCGAGCTTCAGGAAAGCTTCATCCGCGCCTCCGGCCCCGGCGGCCAGCACGTCAACAAGACGGACAGCGCGGTCCAGTTGCGGTTCGACGTGGCGGCGTCGCCGAACATCCCCGACGACGTGAAGGCCCGGCTGGTCCGTCTGGCCGGTTCGCGCATGACCGCGGCGGGCGTGCTGATCATCGTCGGCGACACCTACCGCAGCCAGCTCCGCAACCGCGAGGACGTGCGGGAACGGCTGATCGACCTGATCCGGGACGCGACGGTCGTCCCGAAGAACCGCCGCCCGACCAAGCCGACCTACGGCTCCCAACAGCGGCGGCTGGAGGGAAAGGCGAAACGGTCGGCGGTCAAGCAGGGGCGCCGGGGACCGGCGGACGATTAGACGGGCCGCGGGCCGCAGCATCGCCTCCGCAAGATGGCAGACGCGATGCCGGCGGCTTCCCTATGCGGACCAGTTACTGCGCCGTCTTCTGCCGGTTCAGGGAGATCATGTTCCCGCCATACTGGAATTCCGGCAGGTTGGCGAACTGCTCCTTGGTGAGCTTGGTCGCCACGATGGCGTCCTGCTGCTGGCTGTAGCGGACGTTGTCGATGTCCAGCGCCACATTGTGCCCGCCGATGCCCATGATGCCACCGGTGGAGACCACGAGCTGGCTGGGGCGGTTGTTGCGGTTGAACAGCACGTCCTCCACCTGCCCCACCTTCTGCCCGTCATAGGCGACGACGGACTTGCCCAGCATGGCCTGCGGCTCGATCCGCGAGGCGGTCTGGAGCGACTGTTCGGACATCGGGCGGGACGCCTGTTCTCCCCCACCGAACCAGCTCGACGTCTCGGCGCAGCCTCCCAGGGCCAGGAGCGCGACCGCCGACAGGACCGGAACCGCAACCTTACGCATAGCCCCCTCCTTCAGACGAGATAACCACGCGGGTTTAAACAGGCCATAGACCGCAAACATCACGGTCCTGGCGGAAAATGCGCCCGCCGGAGCCGGAACGCGCCGCCTCCGCCCGTGTTCTGCACTCTCTCACCCCTTCCCCGAGGCTCCGCAGACCATGGCCGAGGACACCGCCCGCCGGTTGCAGGCCCGCCCCATCCCGGTGCCGAAGGCCGCCCCGCCCGCCTCCACCCAGACCACGCTTCTGGTCATCGCGCTGGTGGTGGCGACCCTGTATCTGGGAAGCGGCATCCTGGTTCCCATCGCCCTGGCGGTGCTGCTGACCTTCGTCCTGGCGCCCATCGTCAGCCGGCTGGAGCGGCTTCGGCTGGGCCGGGTGCCGTCGGTGCTGGCCGTGGTGGTGCTGGTCTTCGCGGCCATCGCCGCCTTCGGCACGGTGGTGGGCGGGCAGATCGCCGATCTGGCCGACAACCTGCCCAGCTATCAGCGGAACCTGCACGCCAAGCTGGATTCGCTGCGCTCCAGCGCCGCGTCGGCGGGCAGCGGCGGCGTGGTGCAGCAGGCGACGGAAGCCTTCCGCGACCTGAAGCAGGGGCTGGAGCAGGTCACCGGGGACCCCCCGCCCGCCGCCCCGGCTCCAACCACCGCCCTTCCTGCGCCCGGCGCCGCGCGGGAGCCGGTGCCGGTGCGGATCGAGCAAGGCGGCTCCGACGCGCTGACGATCATCAGCGACGTGCTGGGTCCGGCCATGGCGCCGGTCGCCACGGCGGGCATGGTGCTGGTCTTCACCATCTTCATGCTGCTGCAACGGGAGGATCTGCGCGACCGGCTGATCCGGCTGGCCGGCTCCGGCGACCTCAGCCGCACGACGGAGGCGATGAACGACGCGGGCGAGCGGGTCAGCCGCTATCTGCTGATGCAGTGCGTGGTCAACGTCACCTACGGCATTCCCATCGGAGTGGGGCTGTGGCTGCTGGGGGTGCCGAACCCGCTGCTGTGGGGCCTGCTGGCGACGGTGCTGCGCTTCATCCCTTTCCTGGGGCCGGCGATCGCCGCGGCCTTCCCGATCCTGCTGTCCTTCGCGGTGGACCAGGGCTGGACGCTGCCGCTGCTCTGCATCGCCCTGTTCGTGGCGGTGGAGCTGTTCTCGAACAACGTCGTGGAGCCCTGGCTCTACGGCTCCGCCACCGGGCTGTCGTCGCTGGCGATCATCGTCGCGGCGGTGTTCTGGACCACCTTGTGGGGGCCGGTCGGGCTGCTGCTGGCGACCCCGCTGACCGTCTGCCTCGTGGTGCTGGGCCGGCACGTCCCGCAGCTTCACTTCCTGGAGGTGATGCTGGGCGACCGCCCGGTGCTGCCCGACGAGGCCAAACTGTACCAACGCCTTCTCGCCCGCGACCCCATCGAGGCCGCGGAGATCGCCGAGGAACGGGTGACCGAAGGCGGGCTGGCGGAGGCCGGGCACGGCCTGCTGCTGCCCACCCTGTCGCTGGCCGAGCAGGACCGGCAGCGCAACCGCCTGAACCCGGAAGGACGGCAGGCGGTGGCCGAGGGCATGGCGGCGCTGCTGGACGAGCTGGCCGAAGCCTCCCCGCCCGCCGCGGCGGACACGCCGCTGGTCCTGTGCATCGGCGCCCGCAACGATCTGGACGAGGCCGCGGCGGCGCTTCTCGGCCATCTGCTGCGCCCGCGCGGCCTGCGGGCCGACGTGATCCCCTGCGAAAAGGTCTCCGCCCGCGCCATCGCCGCCCTCGCCCCGACCGGCGTATCGGCGGTGGCGCTGTCCTACCTGAACCCGTCCGCCCTGTCGCACGCCCGCCGGCTGGTGCGCCGCCTGCGCCTGCATTTCGGCCCCGGCGTGCCGATCCTGCTGTGCCTGTGGAGCGCCCACCCCGAAGCCGACGCGCCCGAGCACGCGACCGCACAGACCGCGGCGGACCGCGTGGCGACCAGCCTCACCGGCGCCGTCACGCATCTGGAGGAGTTGGGCGTGCTCGCCGCCGCCGAGCCGGAGGAGGCCCGGCGGGCGTAGGGTCAGGAGGGCTCCACGACCGTGCAGACGCGCTTCAGCGCCTCCACCGCACGCGGCAGGTCCTCGTCCCGCACCAGCACGTAATCGGTGTCGTAGGTGGAGATGGCGAAAATCGAGACCCGCGCCTGGGCCAGCGGCACGGCGATGCGCGCCAGCACCCCGAACAGGGAGAAGTCCAGCGGCCCTTCCACCTTGAAGGCGCGCCAGCCGCGCTCCGCCTTCACCCCGTCCGGCACGCGGGATTCGCGGCAGAGGATGGACAGCTCCTCCCCCGTGCGGGTGGCGCTGACCAGCGGGTCGGTCCAGTCGAGCCATGCCGGCACGCCGTCCCCCGGCGCCAGCCGCGCCACGGCCAGCCGGTCCGGCAGCACCGTCAGGGTGAGCGGCTTGGTTTCCGGCAGCAGGGCGGCGTCCAGCGTGGCGCGGTCCACCTCGAACGGCTTCAGGATGCGCTTCGCCCTTGCCGCCAGCGACGACACGCCGGAGCGCATGGCCCGGCCCAGCATGTCCGCCGCGACGGGGCGAAGCTCCGGATCGTCCGCCGCCAGATCGACCATGGCCTGAAGGGCGGCGCTCTGCACGATCCGGCTGGCCCGGTTTTCGAACCAGCCGGCCAGAAGCGCGACCGCCCGCGACCGCTGCCCGTCCGTCAGGGCCAGGCGCGGCAGGATGGCCGCCAGATGCCAGCGCACCTCCGCCTGCTCGATGGCCGCGGCGTCGGTCAGCAGCCGGTCCGCGAAGGCGTCCAGCGGGCGGGCGTCGCCGCGCGACACCCGTTCCAAAGCGTCGGCGGCGCGCATCCGCACGCCCGCGTCGGCATCGAACAGGCAGGCCACCAGTTCCGGCAGGCGGGCGGGGTCGGCGGGCACCGCCTCCGCCACCGTGGGCGCGTCGCCGAAAGCCCGCCGGTCACCGCCGAGGTCATGGCGCAGGTGCTGCGGACGACCGCCAGCCTCGCCTTCACCGATGGACTGAACCCGGCCCAGTG
>NZ_JAUJFI010000097.1 GCF_030849505.1 Azospirillum isscasi
CCCCTCACCGGCCGCATTCTCTTCAAACGGAGAGAATCACGACCGGCAAGCCGGGCATAGCCTTTTTCCGCGGCCTGATAGGCCTGCGCCAGCGATGTCGCCGCCCGCATCACCACGGTGGACAGGGGCGTCGCGCCCTCGGTCGTCGGCAGGTCCAGCGACGGCACGAGCGCCAGGAAGCGCTTGGCCTCCGGCGTCACCGCCTCATGCCCGGCTTCGGCCAGCCGCAGCACGGCAAGGTCCACGAAGGGGCGGAACGGTTCCATCAAGTCGTCCACGAGGCACAGCGGGTTGCCCCGGTTGCGGTGGAACAGCCCCAGTGTGGGGTGCAGCCCCGCCCCCATCACCCCGCGCGCCACAGTAGAGCGCAGGATCGCATAGCCGTAGTTCAGCAGCCCGTTCACCCCACCCGCATCCGAGTCGCGCCGGAAGTCGTCGCCGAACAGCAGCGGCCAGTAACGGCGCGCGGCCTGCGCCTCGATGTTGTCCGGGTCGCCGGAGCGCACCTTGCGGGCCAGAGCCTCGAAGGCGCCGGAGGGCGCGCCCTTCGCCTCCAACACGGCACCCTGCTGGCGGATCTTGGCACGCACCAGGATCTGCCACAGCCTTTTCGTCTGTGGAACCGAGACGTTGAGCTGGGCGCGCATGCGCTGGGCCTGCACATGGTGGCCGTCAACCGGCCACAGGAAAGCCGCCGGCACATGGTTCGGCCCGCACAGCACCACCGGCACGCCCCGTTCGGACAAGGCCAGCAGCAGGTTGTTGGAATAGGTCAACCCATGCGCGTTCGCCACCACGGAGCCGATGTCGTCCAGCGGCACCCGACCGATCTCCACGCCCCGCGACTCCACCACCAGGAAGCCGCGCGACAGCGACAGATGCCGGCCGTCCTCGGCGATCTCGACGATGCGGCCGGTCATGAGGCCGTCTCAAGGCCGGAAGGAGCGGCGGGCGCCGCCGCCCATTTCGGGAAGCCGGGGTCGCGCACCCGGCCCAGCGGATCGACCGTCACCCGCCGCGCTTTGCGCTGGCGCAGCATGCTGAAGGCGACGATCAGCCAGCGGAACGGGTCGTCCGGATCGGCGTGGCGCTTGTCCAGTTCGCCCGCCTCGACATGTTCGGCCATGCGGACGCGGTGGTTGGCGGGTTCCAGCCGGGCCACGCGCATGATGCGCAGGCGCCCGTCATGCTCCAGCCTCACGAGGTCGCCCTTGTGCAGGCGCATGACGAAGCGCTCGCCCTCCGCCGGCACGTACGGGGCGGCGCGCCCGTCCGGCAGGGCGGTGCGGTGCGCCTCGAACAAGGTCGCCGCGCGGCCGGTCCAGCGGCCATCGGGCAGGGCCACGATGTCGATGTGGTGCACGTCGCCGGCGATCAGGCCCTTGTAGGGCGCACCATCCGGCCCCTCGAGCCAGATCGGGTCGGCCTCCTTGGCCAGAAGACGGGCGCGGCGGATGCCGGTCCAGGGCGCGGTCGCCGCCAGATCCTCCGCCGCCTTCGCCACCGCCTGCTTGGCGTCCAGCCGGTCCGGGCCGGCTTTGTGGAAGGCCACGCGCTCCTGCATGACCCGGCGCAGGCCGGGGTCGCGGATGCGCGCGATCTCCTTCTCGCTCAGGCCGTCCAGCGGCTTGCGGTAGACGAGGTTGAAGCCTTTCTCCCGCTCCTTCTCCGTGGTCGGACCATAGGCGGTGTCCTCGTGCAGGCGACCGCCGGTACCATGTTCCGGCTTGTGGGAGACGGTCAGCCCACGCCCCCGCGCGGCCAGCTCGTCGCGGAAGCCGTCCCAGGGGTCCTCCAGATCATCCATCAACCGGTCAATCCCGCGGTCTTCCGCCCGGGAAGCGGCCTGGGCCACCTTCTGCACCATGCCCTGGTCGATGCAGCCGATCACCGCCGCGTCCAGCGCGTGGTGCCGATGATCGTCGCGGTTCTTGGCGTAGGTCACGTCCATGGGTGGATCGCCGCCTTCGCGGTTGTGGTCGCGCAGTATGGAATCGACGCCCCAGCGCCGGCGCAGCAGCGCGGTCAACCGCCCCGGCGAAACGCGCACCCGGTCGGGATGGCAGACGTGGCGCAGATACTCCCGCGCCAACCGCGCGAGGTATTGCGTGTCGGTGATCTGCCGGGCGAGAAAGCCGCCCTCCTCGTCCCAGCGGTTCATGGCGTTCTCGGCGAAGCGCCAGCGCTTGTTGGGCGGCAGGTCCTCCACACAGCCGAGAATCCGTGACCAGCGCGCCTCGTCCCCGTGCCAGCGCTCGTACGGCGTCATGTTCGCCTTCTCGCGGTTGGAGGCGGTCAGGCAGACGACCTTGTTGGCGGCGCTGTCGTCCAGGCTGCGGGAAAAGGGCAGGATATGGTCGATGTCCACCTTCTCGGACAGCAGCATCTCCAGCCCGATGGTCTCGCCGGTGTAGGGGCAGCGGCGGTTGACACCGCTCCCCTGCTCTTCCCACAGGCGCAGCTTCATCAGGTTGCGGCCGTTGACCGGCGCGTTGACGCTGCGCAGCAGGGCCTTGCGGCCGTCGTTCCTTCTCTGGTTCTCCGCCTGCTCCTTCTCGCCGCGGCGGCGGGCCTCCTGGGTCTGCTTCAGCGGACGGGCCAGCTCCACGACGATCTCATACGGACGGCCGTAGCGTTCGATCAGCTCATTCACCACCAGCCGCACCTGATTCAGCCCGATGTGCACCGTGGGGTTGGCGAGCCGGCCGAGCCGTTTCTCCTCCGAATCCTTCGGGTCGCCGGTGCCGAAGGCGACGTGGCGTTCCAGAACCGCGCCGTAATAGGGCAGCGTGTCGAGCCGCTCCCCCGGCCGGCGGTCGGAATGGTGGGCGCTGGGGATGGCGACCGGCACGGCTTCATCGTAGCGGATCGGTCGCCCTTCACGCGACTCGCGCTCCAGCACGGGCAGCAGGGCGGCCAGGGCTTTCCGTCCAATGCGCAGGTGGAAGTCGGGCAATGACACGTCGGCAACGCGGGCGGCGGCCTCGGGCTCCAGGTCCCAACGGGCGACCAGCCAGTCGATCAGCGCGCCCTCGTCGGTTTCCGCCAGCAGCCGTTCGACCACTTCGTCCTGCTCGGCCAGGGTCAGCTTCGCCCAACGCGGGCCGAAGCGCTTCTTGTCGGACAGCAGGGCCGAGGTCTCGTCGGTCGCCAGCTCCGGCCGGCGGGTGGATTCGTGGGAGAACTCCACGTCCGAGCCGAGCTTCAGCGCCTTGCGGATGTCCTTGAAGGTCATAGCTTTCTTCGTGGGCTTGGCCTTCGCTGCACGCAGGATCAGGTCGCGCTCCCCAATGGCCAGCGGTCGCTCGCTGCGGTCGGGCGCGATGATCCGCAGGTTGGCGAGTTCGGTGTAGAGTCGGAACCGCTGTGCCGAGGGTAACGCCCGAGGGGCGCGGGGATCGTCCGGGAACAGGGAGCATTTGCCGACCGCCGGCGGCTTCAGCGGGCGCTGGTGGAAGATGCGGTGGCGCAGGGTGGTGCGCGCTTCTTCGGTCAGCAGAGCCGGATGGTGACGCGCCTGCGCCGCCCACAGCCTGTCGAACTCCTCCTCCAGCATCGGACGGGCCGGATAGAAGGGGTATTCGGCTTTGGCCCCCCGCCCCACCATCCGGGCGCGCACGCTGCGCCCATTGGCGCGCAGCCAATCGAAGAAAGCGCCAAGGGTCGGAGCGCCGGCCTCCGCCATCTGGATGTCCAACTTGTCGATAGCGGTGCGGATCTTGCCCGCCTCCTCCTCGTCGCCGGCGCCGCGCATCGCCTTGAAGCCCCGGCGCTGGTTGATGTGGAACAGCGCCCGGCCGATCTCCTGCGGCTCCAGCCGCTCGGTCAGCCCCCGCGTGCGCAGATCGAACGGATCGAGCCGCTCCAGCGCCTTGCGCGCCGCCCGGTCCCCGGGCATCAGGCCGAAGCGGATCAGCGCCGCCATCAACCGCGCGCGCCGCACCAGCGTCCGGTCGCGCCGCCGCCGCATCTGCCGCGCGGTCCGCCGCGCCACCGCCAGCGAGTTTTTGTCCTGTGGGTTGCGTCCATCGGTGAAAATGCGGACGCCCATGCATCTGATGCCCTTCGGCTTTCCGCCGTGGTCCAGATCGAGCGCGCACCAGCCAAGGGAATTGGTGCCAAGGTCAAGGGCCAAGCGATAGGGCTGCATGGGATCAGACCGCTCCTCAAGAGGATTGCAAGCGTGTTCGGCTATGGCAGCCTTATCGAACACCATCCATGGTAGATCATACCACGGCCCTTGACCGCGTGAAGGGATCTGCTACTCTTTTCTTAGCTGGAAACGATACCTGTTTTAGCCGATGGGAAACCGAGGTCCAGCCGTTAACAAGTCCGCTTCGGCGGGCACAAGATGCGGGGCAGGCTACGGCCTGCCCCTTCTTGTTTCGGGTACCTTTCATCGCTTCCCTCCCCTCTTTTTTGCGTTCCTGTGGGCTCTCCAGCCGCGGGGAGGCTATTTCCGCTTCGCGCGCATCGCCTTCCACGGAAGGTGCTTGTTTCGCCTTGCCTCCATCCAGGGGCAGCTTGAGAAGACCGGCCGCATGAGGAAATGCGCCACCGTCCAGCGGTCGTGTCCGCGCCCCACCAGCCGGGCGGCCCAGCCGCTTCCTCGGTAAGCATGGCCAGCGTCTGTCCGGGCCGCAGCCGATCCGGGGCGGCAAAGGCCCATTTCAGAATGTTCGGGCGGTCAGGATCGCGCAGGTCGGTCAGGCCGATCTCGTGCTTTTCCGTAACGGCGTTGGTCCAGTTGGTGTGGCCCCGGATCCGGACCATGTCGCTGACGATCAGCAGAGGCGGGTTGTCGAGCACCGGCGCGTAGCGCTGGAGATGCGCGTAGGCCGTTTCCAGACATCGGCGCGTCCGGGCCGCCCATCGGTCTTGGCGACGGTCCTTTCGAAGCAATAGTCCCTCGCCGTCGGGTTGGCGTCGGCCTGGGCCTTTTCCCCCAAGACACGGCAAAGATCGATAAAGTGTTGTTATGCTCCCTGAGTCTCGCCCAGTGAGGATTTCGCCCTTTTGCGGACGAACTCCTCCACCGTCATGCGAGGCCGTGTGGTGTCGTCAAGCATGCTTGTGCATTATCTCGTATTTCACATGGAAGAATGCTGACCATGGACACTTAAAATAGTCTTTATGGTGAACAGCATTCTAACGTTATTTATTACCTGTTCGAAAGAATTCTTTTGTGTGATTCCTGTATTTTCTCCTCTCCCTTCATACTCTTACCAGAGTTCCAGAGCGGCGATGGGACGCGGTGAAACGCCGTCACCGCATCCTTCGGATCGACTTTGCCGCCATCGCCCTCACCTGCCCGTCCGGCCGGGTGTCCTGGCATTCCCCTTCCCCGGCCTTGACCACAGCCCTCAACCGGTCGGCCAGGGCGCGTTCCTGAGCGCAGATTTCCTCGCAGATCACCCGCATCTCGGCGATGCTCGGCCGCCACTTTCTCGTCCGGCGCCATGTGCGGGCCGCGGCATCGATGGCCCATGCCGGGTATTCGCCAAGGTCACTCGCCCAGTCCAGGGCGATCATCTGTTCGACGTCCGGCGCCATGCTCTTCGCCGGGTAATGGCTGAGCAGCGCCAGTATCCGGGCGAGCAGATGGTTGGGTGCCGCCGGGGCGAGAACGGTCTCGGCCATGTCGTCCAGCGCGCGGCGCGCCATGGCCGCGTCCTGCGGCGTCACCGTTGCCGGAGGAAACCAGCGTTCCGCCATCCCGTCGAAGCGCTCCTCGCTGAAACGGGGGCGACGTTCGGTGCTGCCGGTCTCGAGAACGCTTCGAAGCGGTGGCGGCAGCGCGTTCAAAAGCATGCCGTGACGCTCGGTGGCCGGCAGCGTGGGGTCGAAGGGCAGCGGCGAGCGTGTCGGAAACGGCGTGATCGCGGCGGTCATGCAGGCTGCGCTCCTCAGATGGGGGAATGGGCGGCGCGGTTCGGCGTCAGGCGCGCGGCGGCGGCGGCCCAGGCGTTCAAGCGCTGTTCGGCGGCGGTTTCCCGTGACCGGCTCCCAGGTGTGGCCGGAGCGGTGGCAAGCACGGTGCCGGAGACAATGGGAGCCTTGCCGGCGGCAACATCCTGGGCCAGCCAGGAGCGCCAGGCGGCTCCGACGTTGCGATAGCGGTAGCCGTGTGCCCGGCAACGCAGAACGAACCCTTCGCTGTGCCGGGCAAGATCGACATGGCCGAAACGGGCTCTGGCCCAGGAGAGGTCGGCGGCGTCGGGCATCCAATCCTCCGTAACCTCCTGAAGCGGTTCTCGCGTGCACCCGGAGAGCGAGTCTGGAATCTGTTCGGAATGGAGCTGTTCCTGACTCGGTGCTGGACAGGGGGCGTTCACGGGGGAGTCATCCCTGTCGATGACGGGCACAGCCGATGTGGCGGCGGCCTCGTCCGCGGTGGCGAAGCGAAGGCGGTACAAGCAGGAAAGGCGCGCCCCGTTGCTGCCGCGACGATGCACGATCTCGACCAGACCGATCTCGTCGAGGCGTTGCAGAATGCGGTTGATGGTCGGGCGGGATCGCTTCAGCTTTGCCGCCAATGTCGATTGCGACGGCCAGCAGATGCCCTGGTCGTCGGCGTAGGTCGCAAGGGCGGCCAGCACTGCGAAGCCGTCGGCGTCAAGATGGGGATGGTCCAGCCACCAAGCCGGAATCCTGCCCCAACGGCCGCTGGCAGGCTGGCCGATGCTGGCGTGATCGGACTCGTTCAGGGATATGGACATCGATGCGTCTCGCGAGCGGTGGCGCCGGTGTGGTCGGCTGATTTGCGGTCGAGGATTCCGCACGCTCCGGAGTCGGTCCAAATCGCGAGCAAAAGCGCGCTAGCGATGCTTCTCGCGATGCCACTGTGTTTGCTCGCGGGCAGCGCGCTTTTGCTCGCGATCCTCGCGCCTTTGCCCGCGCAATGCGCGCGAATCGGACTCCAGCGCCGCAGGTCGCGCATGTCGCGCTTTTCCTCGCGTTGGGCTGGGCGAGGCTTGGCGGGCGGCTGGCCGTTGCTGGGCAGGGTCGCGCTTTTGCCCGCGATAGGGAGAAGAAGACCTCGCGCTTTTCCTCGCGATACCGTCCTCACTTGGGCCGTTCCGGCATGGTCGGGGGGATGCGCTCGACGCTTCGGCGCTCTTGCGCGGAGTCGCGCTCTCACTCGCGGTTGGCTGCTGCCGGATCGCGTCTTTGCTCGCGATTCATGCGCCGGGAACCTTTGGACGTTGCGGTTATGCCCGGCTCAATGGTTCAGGTTGCGCTTTTGCTCGCGCTTTTGCTCGCGATTTCAGCCGGCTCGCGATGCTGGGGCCAATGGCGCATCGGGCAACTCCCCGATTCGCGTGCTCGGGCCGTCCTTCATGGTGCTGGGGTTTTCCGCAGTCGCCGAATCGCGAGCAAAAGCGCGATTGCAGCGAGCAAAGGCGCGATATTGGCGGGCCGAAGTCCCCATCCGAATGGTGCAAGGCGTGGCCGGAGGATTGTGCTGAACCACCGGCGCCCTCTATGGTGAGACGGGTTCGGAGGACGGAATGGCGAAGGTTCCCAGTGTCAGTGCCGCGCAGTTGGTTCTCTTCGAACTGGAGGACCGTTCGCAAAGCCACTTGATCGCGTTGTACGATCTTGTTCCGCGCTTTGTGTTCGTCACGCGCGACAACGCCCGCAGCGAGGCCGTGGCGCCGGCCACCAAGGACCAGTTCGTCAAATCGATCAACCGCGATTTCACGTTCGACGGCCGAACCTATTACCTCACCATGCAGCCGGCCCGCGTGTACCGGACCAAGGCCGGCAAATTCGTGGCGAGCGCGACGCCGGAGCAGGCGCGTGATCTGGTCGAGGTGGAGGTCTTCCCCTCCGAGCGCGAGCAGATCGTCGAGCAGGTCGTGAGGCGCCTCGCCATGGACCGCTCGCGCCTCTCGCTGGTCGGTGAAAAGCGTGACAAGGTTCAGATGCGCTTTTCCCTGTACGAGATCCGGCGCGAATTGCGGGCGGTGAACCACACCTGGGACTACACGGAGATCCGCGAGGCTCTGACCATCCTGGCGCGCTCGCGCATCATCATCAGCAAGACCAGCGACGGAGATGGAGGGCGCAAGCGGTCGTCCAATCTTCTGGACTCCACCGCCTTTCCCCAGATGGCCGTCCGCTCGCGCCCGGATATTGCCGGCGACGACGAGGGCGAGGAGGAAACCTATCTGGAATTCAACGCGCTGGTGTCGGCCGCCATCCGGGATCTGGAATTCAAGCCGGTCTCCTACGAATGGCTGATGCGGTTGAAATCGCCGGTGTCGCGTTGGCTCTACAACCGGCTCTCCGCGCAGTTCAGCATGCCGGCTGGAGCCGTTCAGGATGATGATGGCGTGAAGGCGGTTACTTTTTCCGCCGACGACATCATCAAGAATTCCGGCATGAACGAATGGTCCCGCCGCCGCGACACGCTGCGGGCGGTATCGGCGGCTGTCGACCAGCTGGTCGAGGAGGGCATCCTCGAAAATGTCGAGAAGGTCTATGACAAGACCGGGAAGCGGATCGACGGCATCGACTATGTCATGATGCCCTCGGTGCGTTTCCTTGAACAGGTGCGCAAGGCGCGCAATGTTCGGGAGGTCAACGCGACCGTGCTCAAGACGATCACGGGAAGCGAGTCCCGGCCCGACGGTTTCGTTCCGCTCACCCCGGCCGAAGCTCTGGAGGCGCGGAGCCGGCGCTCGAAGAAGCTGGCCCATGCGGAGGCCCAGCCGAAGCTGCGCCTCGACGACGCACCCTGACCGCATGCTGTCGGCGAAGCCGGAGTGGGCTGTGCGCGATACCCGCCAGCCGACGATCCTGCGGGTGAAGGTGTCGATGACGCAAGCCATGCAGACGAAGCCCTGCCGTGACGTGACGCAGGTGAAATCCAAATCGCGGGTTGCGCTTGGGCGGCTGGCGGCGAGGGTCCCGGACCCGTTCAGCCGCAAGGCGGTTGAGCAGGCCGGGCTTCAGGCCGCATGACCCGGTGTCCATCATTCCGTGGGAAGCTCACCAAAGCCCCATCGACATAAGGCCCGGCTGTGCTTAGATAGGCGCAGCCCGGCCCGTTTGCGCCGATCCACGCACAACCCGGGCCGTTCCACTGCGTTGATGGACCGACCATGGACAAACTGCACGCGATGCGCGTCTTCGTCCGCGTCGTCGAGGTCAACAGCTTCACCAAGGCCGCCGACACGCTGGGCCTGCCACGCGCCTCGGTGACGACGACCATCCAGAATCTGGAGGCCGCGCTCGGCGTGCGCCTGCTCCAGCGGACGACGCGAAAGCTGAGCCTGACGTTGGACGGCGCCGCCTATCTGGAGGGCGCCACCCGCATCCTGTCCGACCTGGACGAGATCGAAACCTCCTTCACCAGCGCCCGCAAGACTCCGCGCGGGCGGTTGCGGGTGGACATGCCGGGTTCGGTCGGGCGGCTGATCATCATCCCGACCATCCACGAGTTCCACGCCCGCTATCCCGACATCGAGATCATGATCGGGATGAGCGACCGCCCCATCGACCTGATCCAGGAGGGGGTGGACTGCGTGCTGCGCGTCGGCGATCTGGTGGATTCCAGCCTGATCGCCCGCCGGGTCGGCGCCTTCCGCCCGGTGACCGTCGCCAGTCCCGCCTATCTCGCCCGCCACGGCACGCCGCGGACCATCGAGGAGCTGGACGGCCACACCGCCGTCAACTACTTCACCCGCACCGGCAAGATGCACGAGATGAGCTTCGAGCGCGACGGCGTCACCCACGAGGTGAAGCTGAACGGCCCCGTCTCGGTCAACGACGCCGACGCCTACGTGACCTGCGCGCTGGAGGGGCTGGGCATCGGGCAGGTGGCGCGCTTCATGGCGCTGCCCCATCTGCGCAGCGGTGCGCTGGTGGAGATCCTGAAGGAATGGCGCCCGGCCCTGATGCCGATCTCGGCGCTCTACCCGCACAACCGCCACCTGTCGCCGAAGGTCCGCGCCTTCGTCGACTGGGTGGCCGAGCTGTTCGAAGGCTGCCCGCTGATGCAGGGCGGGGAGATCGACGGCGACGCATGCCGGGAGCGGGCGGAGCCGCCGAAACCCGCCATCCCGGCGGACCCGGAGAACGCCTGCCTCTGCGTCGTGTGAACGGGATTGTTCATCCGATCCGAATTGTGTTGCCGTTGACCGCGTATTTATTCCAGCCGGACGAGCGCCCACACTCCCTCCTGTTGCAATGCGGGAGGGGTGCGGAGGCACCGTCGGATCATGGGCCGTTCGTCGGATCAGTCGAAAACACGCAAAGCCGGGGCGGCGCGGTGCCCGCTGTCGGTCGATGAACAGACCATCGCCGGTCACGCCCAGGACATCCGGCTGCGGCTCTACCGGCCCCTGATCGGGCTGACCGTTCCGGCCCTGCTGTATCTGCACGGCGGCGGCTTCACCTCCGGTTCGCTGGAGGAGGCGGAGACCGCCGCCGCCGCCATTGCGGAGAGCGTGCCGGCGCTGGTCGTCTCGGTCGCCTATTCGCTGGCCCCGGTCCACTGCTTCCCCACCGCCGCCCACGACGCCCATCAGGCGGCGCTGTGGACCCTGACCGCGGCCCGCGACCTGAACATCGCCAAGGGCGGGCTGGGCGTGGCCGGGCACGATGCCGGCGGCCATGTCGCCGCCTCGCTGACCTTCCTGGCCCGCGACCGGGGCGACGTGGACATCCGCGCGCAGGCCCTGCTCGGCCCGATGCTCGATCCCAGCCTGACCCGGGCGGGGGATGCCGAGGCGATGCAGTCCGACGTTCCGGCCACCGCTTACGCCCGTTGCTACCGCGCCTATCTGCCCGAGGCGGCGCAGCGGCTGCATCCCTACGCCGCACCGCTGGACTCCCGCCGGCTGGCCGGGCTGCCGCCCACGCTGATCGTCACCGCGCAGAAGGATGTGCTGCGCATCGAGGCGGAGCAGTACGCCGCCAACCTGATCGGAGCCGGCGTGCCCACCGAGGTCACCCGTTTCCCCGCCATCTCGCACGCCGCTTTGCCGGGCCACCGCCCGGCGCTGCTGGCGGTCGCCGACTTCTTCCGCCGCCGCCTGTCCCCCGTGGACGGTGCCGGCGTCCCTGTCTGATCCCCCAGGAGATTGCTCCCATGTCGTTGTCTCCGTCGAAGCTCGCCCTTCTTCTCGCCGTCGGCGCCGCCACCGCCGGTGTGGCCGGGGTCGTCGCCACCCAGGGCCATGCCGACGCCCCCGCCGCGGCCACCGCCGCCCCACCGCCGCCCGAGGTGGACGTGGCGCCGGTCGTCGCGCGCAAAATCACCGACTGGCAATCCTACTCGGGCCGCCTGGAGGCGGTGGACCGGGTGGAGGTGCGCCCGCAGGTGTCCGGCGCCATCACCGCCGTCCATTTCCGCAATGGTGCTTTGGTCAGGAAGGGCGACCCCCTCTTCACCATCGACCCGCGCCCCCATGTCGCCGAGGTTGCGCGGGCCGAAGCCCAGGTCGCCGCCGCGCAGGCCGCGGTGCGCTTCACCGCCGCCGACCTCGACCGTGCCCAGCGCTTGGTGCAGAACGCCACCGTCTCCCGCCAGACCCTGGACGAGAAGGAGAACGCCGCCCGCGAGGCGGTCGCCAACCTGAAGGCGGCGCAGGCCGCCCTCGACCTCGCCCGCATCGACCTGGAGCACACCCAGGTCACCGCGCCCATCGCGGGCCGCGTCTCGCGCGCCGAGGTGACGGTCGGCAACGTCGTGGCGTCCGGCGCCTCCGCCGCCCCGCTGACCACGCTGGTTTCGGTCTCCCCCATCTACGCCTCCTTCGACGTCGATGAGCAGACCTATTTGCGCCACATCGCCAGCGTGAAGGACGCCGCCGACGTGCCGGTGCAGCTCGGCCTCGCCAACGAGAGCGGCTATTCGCGCGGCGGCACGGTGGAGCATGTGGACAACCGGCTGGACGCCGTGTCGGGCACCATCCGCGTCCGCGCCAGGTTCGACAATCCGGACGGGATGCTGGTCCCCGGCCTCTACGCCCGCGTCAAGGTCGGCGGCAGCACCCCGCACGACGCGCTGATGGTCGAGGACCGCGCCATCAACACCGACCAGGACAAGAAGTTCGTCCTGGTGGTGGGCGGCGACGACACCGTGCAGTACCGCGAGATCGTCCCCGGCCCGGCGCAGAACGGGTTGCGGGTGGTGAAGAGCGGGCTTGAAGCGGGCGAGCGCATCGTCGTCAACGGCCTCCAGCACGCCCGCCCCGGCGCCCGCATCAGCCCGAAGGTGGTGGCGATGGGCAAGCCGGGCGACGCCATCGAAACCGCGTCCAACGCTCCCTGATCCTCAAGCCATGACGGGAGTCCCGCCGGGAGAGCCATCATGAACATCTCGAAATTCTTCATCGACCGCCCGATTTTCGCGGGCGTGCTGTCGGTGGCGCTGTTCCTGGCGGGAGCGATCTCGCTGTTCCAGTTGCCCATCTCCGAATACCCGGAGGTCGTTCCGCCATCGGTCGTCGTGCGCGCCCAGTTCCCGGGCGCCAACCCCAAGGTCATCGCCGAAACCGTTGCCTCCCCGCTGGAGGAGCAGATCAACGGCGTCGAGAACATGCTGTACATGCAGTCGCAGGCCAACAGCGACGGCAACATGGCGCTGACCGTGACCTTCCGGCTGGGCACCGACCCGGACAAGGCGCAGCAGCTCGTGCAGAACCGGGTGTCGCAGGCGCTGCCGCGCCTGCCGTCCGACGTGCAGCGGCTGGGCGTGACGACGGTCAAAAGCTCGCCCACCCTGACGATGGTCGTGCATCTGCTGTCGCCCAGCGACCGCTACGACATGACCTACCTGCGCAACTACGCCATCCTGAACGTCAAGGACCGGCTGAGCCGGATCTCCGGCGTCGGCGAAGTGCAGGTGTGGGGCGCCGGCGACTATTCCATGCGCGTCTGGCTCGACCCCAACAAGGTCGCCCAGCGCGGCCTGACCGCGTCGGACGTGGTGGCGGCGATCCGCGAGCAGAACGTCCAGGTCGCGGCGGGCGTCATCGGCGCCTCGCCCGCGCTGCCCGACACGCCGTTGCAGCTTTCGATCAACGCCCAGGGCCGCCTGAAGACGCCGGAGGAGTTCGGCGCGATCATCCTGAAGACCGGCGAGCAGGGCGGCGTCACCCTGCTGCGCGACGTCGCCCGTGTGGAACTGGCGGCGGCGCAGTACGGCCTGCGGTCGCTGCTGAACAACAAGCCGGCGGTGGCGCTGGGCATCAACCAGTCGCCGGGCGCCAACGCGCTGGCCATCTCCGACGCCATCCGCGCGGCGATGGCCGACCTGAAGGCCGACATGCCGGACGGCGTGGACTACAGCATCGTCTACGACCCGACGCAGTTCGTCCGCTCCAGCATCGACGCGGTGATCCACACGCTGCTGGAGGCGGTCGCCCTGGTCGTGCTGGTGGTCATCGTTTTCCTTCAGACGTGGCGCGCCTCGATCATTCCGCTTCTGGCGGTCCCGGTGTCCATCGTCGGCACCTTCTCGCTGATGCTGGCGCTGGGCTATTCGATCAACGCGCTGTCGCTGTTCGGCATGGTGCTGGCCATCGGCATCGTCGTGGACGACGCCATCGTCGTCGTGGAGAACGTCGAGCGCAACATCGAGAACGGCCTGTCGGCCAAGGAAGCCACCTACCGCGCCATGCAGGAGGTCAGCGGCCCGATCATCGCCATCGCGTTGACGCTGGTCGCCGTCTTCGTGCCGCTGGCGGCGATGAGCGGCCTGACCGGCGAGTTCTACAAGCAGTTCGCGATGACCATCGCGATCTCCACCGTCATTTCCGCCTTCAACTCGCTCACCCTGTCGCCGGCCCTGGCGGCGGTGCTGCTGCGCGCCCACGACCAGCCCCAGGATTGGCTGACCCGCGCGATGAACCGGGTCTTCGGCGGCTTCTTCCGGCTGTTCAACCGCGTCTTCCACCGTGCCTCGACCGGCTATGGCCGCGGGGTCGGCGGGGTGGTGCGGCACAAGGGGCTGATGATGCTGGTCTATGTCGGGCTGCTCGGCGTCACCGTGCTGCTCGGCCGCACCGTGCCGATGGGCTTCGTCCCGGCGCAGGACAAGGAATACCTGATCAGCTTCGCCCAGCTTCCCAACGGCGCTTCGCTCGACCGCACGGAGGCGGTGATCCGCGAGATGACCGACATCGCGCTGGCCCGCCCCGGCGTGCAGAGCGCCGTCGCCTTCCCCGGCCTGTCGGTCAACGGCTTCACCAACAGCTCCAGCGCCGGCATCGTCTTCGTCACGCTGAAGCCCTTCGCCGAACGCAAGGACCCGTCGCTGTCCGCCGCCGCCATCGCGGGTGACCTGCAAAAGCGCTACGCCGGGCTTAAGGAAGCCTTCGTCGCCATCTTCCCGCCGCCCCCGGTGATGGGGCTGGGCACGCTGGGCGGCTTCAAGATGCAGCTGGAGGACCGCGGCGCGCTGGGCTACGAGGCGCTGAACGCGGCGGTCGGCGCCTTCCTGAAGAAGGCGATGCAGACGCCGGAGCTGGGGCCGAGCTTCTCCAGCTACCAGATCAACGTGCCGCAGCTCGACGTCGATCTCGACCGCGTGAAGGCCAAGCAGCAGGGTGTGCCCATCGGCGAGGTGTTCGACACCATGCAGATCTATCTGGGCTCGCTCTATGTGAACGACTTCAACAGCTTCGGGCGGGTCTATCAGGTCCGCGTCCAGGCCGACGCGCCCTTCCGCGCCGAATCCGCCGACATCGGCCTGCTGAAGACGCGCAACGCCCAGGGCGACATGGTGCCGCTCTCCTCGCTGGTCACGGTGAAGCAGAGCTATGGGCCGGAGATGGTCGTGCGCTACAACGGCTACACCGCCGCCGACATCAACGGCGGCCCGGCCCCCGGCTACTCCTCCGGACAGGCGCAGGCCGCGGCGGAGCGCATCGCCCAGGAAACCCTGCCGCGCGGCGTGCGGTTCGAATGGACCGACCTGACCTATCAGGAGATCCTGGCCGGCAACGCGGCGCTGTGGATCTTCCCCATCAGCATCCTGCTGGTCTTCCTGGTGCTGGCCGCGCAGTACGAGAGCCTGACCCTGCCGCTGGCCATCCTGCTGATCGTGCCGATGAGCCTGATGTCGGCGCTGGCCGGGGTGTGGCTGACGGGGGGCGACAACAACATCTTCACCCAGATCGGCTTCATGGTTCTGGTCGGCCTGTCGGCGAAGAACGCCATCCTGATCGTCGAGTTCGCCCGCGAGCTGGAGCACCAGGGGCGCAGCGTGGTCCAGGCCGCCATCGAGGCCAGCCGGCTGCGGCTGCGGCCCATCCTGATGACCTCCATCGCCTTCATCATGGGCGTGGTGCCGCTGGTGACCTCCACCGGGGCGGGGGCGGAGATGCGCCACGCCATGGGTGTGGCGGTGTTCTCCGGGATGATCGGCGTCACCCTGTTCGGCCTGGTGCTGACGCCGGTCTTCTACGTCCTGCTGCGCACGATGGTGGGGGCCGGAAAGCCGGTGGCGGCGGGGCCGGCCAACGCGGCGCTCGCCCACGGGCATGGGTATGGGCATGGGGACGACTGAGCGTCCCTGAGTTTTGCCGCTTCGCCGAGGCCCGCCCCTTCGTGGCGGGCCTTGGTCGTTTCACCGGCGCCTCAGGCGTCGATGGGGGCCAGCAGGAAGTCCACGTCCGCGGCGGTCAGCAGACCCTCCGCACCGCCCGCCTCGTCGTAGACGGCCTCGCCAAGCTGCCGCTTGCGCTCCTGAAGCTGGACCATGCGCTCCTCCACCGTGCCCATGGTCACCAGCTTGTAGACGAAGACCGGCTTGTCCTGGCCGATGCGGTGGGCGCGGTCGGTCGCCTGGGCCTCCACCGCCGGGTTCCACCACGGGTCGTAGTGGATCACCGTGTCCGCCGCCGTCAGGTTCAGCCCCGTGCCGCCGGCCTTCAGGCTGATCAGGAACAGCGGCACTTCGCCCGCCTGGAAGCGCCGCACCGGGGTGTCGCGGTCGCGCGTGTCGCCGGTCAGCTCCACGAACGGAATGGCCTGTTTCTCCAGCTCCGGCTTGATAAGGTCGAGCATCGAGGTGAACTGCGAGAACAGCAGGATGCGCCGCCCGTCCGCCAGCAGCTCCGGAAGCATCTCCAGCAACCGGTCGAGCTTGGCCGAGGCCGCACCCTTCGCCACCTTCTTGCGCGCGCTTTCCAGCTTCACCAGCCGCGGGTCGCAGCAGACCTGCCGCAGCTTCAACAGCGCGTCCAGGATGGTGATGTGGCTGCGCGCCAGCCCCTTGCGGGCTAGCTCCTCCCGCACCCGCTGGTCCATGGCGAGGCGGATCGTCTCGTAGAGGTCGCGCTGTGCCTCCAGCGGTTCCACCGTCTCGACCATCTCCGTCTTGGGCGGCAGATCGGCGGCCACCTCCTCCTTGGTCCGGCGCAGAAGGAAGGGGCGGACGCGCCGGGCCAGCACCCGCTGCCGCTCGGCGTTGCCGTGCTTTTCCACCGGCGTGCGGAACTGGCGGCGGAAGCCGGTGCGGTCGCCCAGCAGCGATGGCACGGCCTGCGAGAACAGCGCCCACAGCTCGTCCAGATTGTTCTCCACCGGCGTGCCGGTCAGGCACAGCCGCTGCCGCGCCTCCAGCGCCTGGGCCGCCTTCGCCGCCTGGGCAGTGGGGTTCTTCAGGTATTGCGCCTCGTCGAAGATCGCCAGATGCCAGGGCTGCGCCTCCAGCGCCTCGCGGTCGCGCGGCAGCAGCGCGTAGGAGGTCACCACGAGATCGTGCTCGGCAAGCGCGCCGTGCGCCGCCTTGCGCTGCGGCCCGTGCAGCACCACCGTCCGCAGTTCCGGCGCGAAGCGCTGCACCTCCGCCCGCCAGTTGCCCAGCACGCTGGTCGGCGCCACCAGCAGGCTGGGCCGGTCGAGCCGTCCGGCCTCCTTCTCGACCAGCAGGTGGGCCAACGCCTGCACCGTCTTGCCCAGCCCCATGTCGTCGGCCAGGATGCCGCCGAAGCCGTGTGCGCCAAGGAATTGCATCCAGTCCAGCCCGGTCTTCTGGTAGGGCCGCAGAGTCCCCCGCAGCCCCGCCGGCACCGCCGCCGCGGGCCCCCCACCCGCCTCGCGCAGCGCCCGCGCCATGCCGCGCACCGCGTCAGCGCCCAGCAGCGGAATGCCGGCGGCGGACGCGGCCTCCTCCAGCGCGGTCAGATCGCCCAGATGCGTCCGCCCGATGCGCAGGCCGTCCACACCCGCCTGAAGGCCGAACAACTCCATCAGCACGCCGATCAGCGGGCGCAGGCGGTCCACCGGCAAGGGCAGGAAGCGGGTTTCGTCCAACCGGACGAACACGACACCTTCCGGTGCCACCGCGTCCAGCATCACGTCGAGTTCCGGGCGCGTGCCGTCGAAGGCGATGCGGCCCATCACCTCGATCACGGAGCGCAGCACGGGCAACAGGTCGACGCGCTCACCCGCAACCTCGACGCCCAGCGACAGGCCGAACCAATCGATTCCCGTGCCGTCACCGATCTCAAAGGACCAGTCCCTTGGCGCGTCCAGAATTTGGAAGGGAAAATCCGGGTCGAATTCCACGCCCCAGCCCTCGGCCCGCAGAGCGGGCAGGACGGTGTGGCACAGTTCCAGCCAGATGGAGCTTTCATGTGGCGACTGATCGGGCACGACATGAAAGGCCCGCAACTGCGGCGGGCCTCCGGCGACGCTCAGCATCAGATCGTTGAGGACGAGACCGGCCTTGCGCAGACGACCCGCGGCCTTCGCTTCCACCTTCGGCTGGCGACGGGCCGTGACCAGCACGCCCTCTTCCATCCATTGCAGCGGCACCGCCGGATCGCTGGGAGCAACGCGAACGCCGCCGTAATCGAAGGCAAGAACGGCGGCGGGGACATCGAGACTCACGGTGGCCCCGTAATTGTACCCGTAGCCATAGCCGTATCCGTATCCGTAAGGCGACGTCCTGCGGGCGAGCCTCAGGCGCAGGATCGGACGCGGGGCGACGGTCCGCGTTTTGGTGCGGGCAGGCGGCTCCGGCAGAACCGGCAGCCGGGCGCCGATCCGCTCCACCGACTTGCGGAAGGCGGCGACCTCCCCCGGTGGCAGCGGCGGCGCGCCCAGCAGCGTGGCGGAGACATGGGGCGACATGCCCGTGTCGATGGGGCCGCACTCCCCGCTGTCCGGATCGAGATAAAGGAGCGGCACGGTCGGCAGCGCAATGGCCGAAGGCGTGTCCAGCGCGATGGCGAAACGCTGCCGACCGGCGCTGTCGCAGTCCCAGCGCGGCGTTCCCATCCGTGCAGGACCCGAGCGCACAGGCTGCCCGTCGCGGTAATCGCCCCAATAGAGGCGCCCGGTGCGCAGCATCCGCTCGATCAGCCAGGGCGCCCAATCCGCCTTCAGCGCGAAGGCGCCGGAGGAGGCATCGCGCCCCCCCTGCACCACGGCGGACAGAATGGCGTGATCCGCCGGAGTGATGAACTTCGCCTCCGGCAGGCTGTTGAGCTGGCGGCCGTCGTAGCTCCTTTCGTCGTTGGCGAACCCGCCGCCCTTGCGCAGCGAGACCGACAGAACGCGCAACGCCAGCCGCCGCCCGCCGTCCGCCTCGTCCTCCAGACCCAGCGCGTAGAGCAGCCGCTTGCGCACCGTCTCGGGATAACGGTCCCCGGCGTCCCGCTCCGCCGCCTCGTCCAGCCGGAAGAGCAGCGTCTGAAGGGGGGCGGAAAGCACGGGCAGCGGGGCGGGCGGTGGGGCGGGCGGTGGGATGGGTGAAGGTTCGGGGTGCCGCGCTTGCGTCTCCCCCCGCCGCGCCCAGGCGATGACCGCGGCGGCGACATGCTTGCAATTCTGTCCAACCGGACAGTTGCAACGGCCATCCACGCCGTGGACCGCGCTCCCCTTCAAGACAACCTCGATCTCCTGTTCGTAGGGATGGCGCTCCGAGCCCTGGACCGTGGCGGTGATAAAAAGGGCGTTGCTTTGATGCGCCACCACATCGAGCGCCCGCACGCGCCCTTCACGCTCATAGCGTTGTCCTCGTTCGAAGGAGCCATGATCGAAGAACCGGCGCAAGGAGTGTGGATCGATCACGAGAACGGCACTCCCGAAGGCATGAGCGGGATCCGGACCGCGGCCTTTCCAAGGCGGGGTGAAACCGGGCATGTGGGACGTCCCACATGTCCGGTTCGAACCCTTTAACCGGCGCCCTCAAGGATCGCGTCGATTTCCGCACGCAATTGAAGCAGGCGTTCACGATGCGCGGTGTCGAGCAGGTGGCGCTGTTCGCGAACGACGGCAACATCGCGGATGATGCGCTTGACGCTCGCCTGAAGCGTCCGCTCGGGGTCGTGCGGCCCGGCTTCGCGGGTGGAGGACCCCTGGGCGTGGTCGCGCTTGGCCTGACGGACCGCCTTGACCGAGGCGCCCTCTTTCGCCTGCGCCCACAGCGCGGGCCGCAGGTCATCCGGCGCCGCCGCGATCTCGATCAGCACCGACCGCGACACATGCGTGCAGGAGGCCGTATATTCCTCCAGCACATGGCCTGGCAGCGACAGAATGGCCAGCAGCTTGGTGACGTCGGTGCGGTCCTTGCCGACGACCGCCGCCAGTTCGTCGTGGGTGTAGCCGTGCTTCTCGACCAAGCGGGCGAGGGCGGCGGCATACTCCACCGCGTTGAGATCGACGCGCTGAACGTTGTCGATCAGCCCGATCTCGTCGGGGTCGCCGGATGTGAGAATGGCGAAGACCGTCTTGCGGCCCAGGATCTCATGGGCGCGGATCCGGCGCTCCCCGCCGATCAGCAGATAGTCTCCCTGCGCAAGGGGCCGGACCAGGATCGGGTTCTGCAAGCCATAGCGGTCGATGGACGCGGCCAGGCTGTGCAGTTCGTTCTCGTCGAAATGGCGGCGCGGCTGGTCGGGGTTGCGGTGGACCCGGTCGATGTCCAGCTCGACCACATGGGGGAAGCCCGCGGACGTGCCGAACAGCTTGTCGGTGCCGATCGAAAGCGTGGGGGAGCCGCCCAGCAGCTCCTTCGTCTTGCGTTCGAACTTACGCGGCATGGGTCGCCTCCCGCTGCGTGGCGTAGGCTCGGATCTGGCGGGCCACCTCGCGGAAGGTCTCCGCCCCCGGGGCGCCCGGGTCGCCGGCCAGTGTGATCATGCCGGCGGCGGCGGCCTTTCCGTAGACGGTGGCGCGGGGGATCGGGGGAAACACCGGAACCTGATCGGCGTAGGACTCGCGCAGTTCCTGCAGCGTCGCGCGGTCCTGCGTCAGACGCTCGTTGTACATGGTGGGGATGATGCCGGCGATCTTCAGCCGCGGGTTCACGCGGCGCCGGATGCGGGTGATGGTGTCCACCAGCCGTTTCACGCCCAGCAGGGACAGCGCTTCGGTCTGAACCGGCACGATGACCAGCTCCGCCGCCGACAGCGCGTTGGCTGTCACCAGCCCCAGATTCGGCGCGCAATCCATGACCACGAAATCATAGGTGCCGCGCACCTCGTCGAGCTTCTCACGCAGCACGAGCCCCCCGGTGGAATCGGCGGCCAGTTCGACATCGGCGTCCGCCAGCGAAAGGCCCGCCGGGACGAGGTCCAGGCCCCGTTCGCCGGTCGGGACGATGACCGACGTGATCGGCTCGTCGGAGCGGAGCACGAAATAGAGCGTCTTGCGTTGCTGCTCCAGATCGACGATGGCCGCGTTGCCGACGCCGACATGGACCGTCGCGTTGCTCTGGGAGTCGCAGTCGATCAGCAGCACCCGGGCGCCCCCTTCCGTCAGGGCATAGGCGAGGTTCACCGCCGTGGCGGTCTTGCCCACGCCGCCCTTCTGGTTGGCGATCGCCAGGAAGGTGGCCGAACGCGGACGGTCTTCCGTGGTCTGGTCCGCCAGGAAGTCCTGGACCTGCTGGGGGATTCGCTCCGCCCCGCCTTCCCATCGGCTGATCTTCGCCTTCGTGTAGCTGCGCCCGAGCCCATCGTTGAGCCAATCGGCGAATTGAGTCTGGTTTTCCCCGCGGCGCTCGCGCAATTGGCGCATCTCGTCCCCACCAAGCGGCGGCATCGGCATCCCCTTCGTTCGGTTTCGGCGATTCTGCTCAAGTTGCCGGAACTTTGTCAACGGATGCCCGCTCAGTTGCCGGAACTGGACCGGCGGCACCGTCATGTCCTTGCTGTCGGGTGGGGTGAATGTCGGGTCCGGATGACCGCCGCCGCGACAGCCGCACCGCCTTGGCCGCCTGACGGGGCGGGTCGAATCCGCTGGAAATCATCCGCTGGAAATCCCAAGCAAATCCTTGGCAATTACATATGAATGGTTGAAAGAACGATCAGACCAAATGCTGACTGGTTGTGGAAACGTCGGTCAAAATGCCCCGAACGTGCTTTTATTCATGAAATAGAACAACGTTCTTCTGTGGAGAACGCTTGGAATGGAACAAGCAACGCTGTGCCCCACGCCGTCCGTGGCGCCGCACGGCGTCTCGGTCCGCTTTGGCCCGTTCACCGCCGTGGCGGACGCCGACTTTCAGGCCGGCATCCTGGCGGTCGGCATCCTGGCGGTCGGCACCGGCGCGCCCGCTCATGGCGTCAGGAACAGCGCCGAGGTCCAGACCCGCGACTGGTCGCGTTGGCGTGCGGTGAGGAACAGCGGATGCTCGCGGTCCGGGGCGAGGCCGAGTCCGGCGAGCGGAATGCGCCCGGCCAGATCACGGGGCAGCGGCGCCTCGGTGACCCGCTCCACCGTCACCTCCAGCTCGGTGCCGGGCAGGACACGGGTCACCCGCCCGGCCTGGGGGCCTGTGCCGGCGAGCAGCGCGTCGCCGTCGATGTCCAGCACCGCTTCGGGGGCGTGCGGGTTGGGCGGCGGCGTCAGCGGATTGCCGACCTTCACATAGGTGCCGATGGCCAGACGCACCTGGATGCGCGTGCCGGCCAGACGCGACAAGACCAGTTCCACCCCGTCGCTGTCGCCGTGGGTGACGGTGCGGATGGCGACGGTGGTCGCGTCGCGTCGCCAGCACCCCTGCTCCGGATGGTCGAAGCCGAAGGGCTCGACCCGCTGCACGGCGGCACCGGTGACGGTGATCCCGCCGTCCCAATAGGCGCCGCGGTAGCGGTCCTTGATGCGGGCACCGCCCAGCCGCAGGCGGATCCTCGTCTCCGACAGGCCCAGTTCGCGGTGCAGGTCGCGTTCCCAGACCAGCCGGTCGCCGTCGAACAGGCGCAAAGTCTCCCACCCCCGGTCGCCCAACAGCCGGTAGTCCAGTTCATCCCCCGGCGCGGCCTTCACCACCTCGCCCATCCAGCGGTCGCCCAGCCGCAGGCTGGCGAAGCTGCGTTCGCCCGTGGTCGCGAAGGTGCGGCGCGCCCGCAGCGCCCGGCCCACCGTCGCGCGGTCCAGCCGGTCGGCGAAGACGCCGGTCAGCCCGCCC
>NZ_JAUJFI010000098.1 GCF_030849505.1 Azospirillum isscasi
AGGGCGGCGGCCTGCCGGTAGGCGTCCGCGGCCTCCTCCAGCCGGCCCAGCGCGTCCAGCGCGTTGCCCAGATTGTAGTGGGCCTGTGCGAAGGCCGGGCGCAGGCGGACCGCCGCGCGGTGGGCCTCCGCGGCCTCCTCCGCCCGGTTCAGGGCGCGCAGAGCGCTTCCGAGATTGTCGTGATAGTCGGCGGCGGTGCCGTCGGCGCGGATGGCGGCGCGGATGCGCGGCTCGGCCTCCGCCGGGTGTCCGGCCTGGAGATAGACGACGCCCAGCAGATGCAGCGCGTCGGGATGGTCGGGCAGGGTGTCGAGGACGGCCTGATAGCCGGCGGCGGCCTGCGCCAGCCGCCCGGCCTGATGGTGGGCCAGCGCCGCGGCCAGCACGTCCTTGATCGTCGCCATGCCCGACTGTCTAGAGCATTTCCCCGCATGGTTGAAGGGCGGCGAGCGGGCAAGCCTCAGCCCACGATGCGCCAGCTTCCGTCCGCTTGGCGACAGGCGGTGCCGTGGCCCTGCTGAAGCTGCCCGCCGACCGCGATGGTCGTCTGGAATTCCCGGCACAGCTCGCCATAGGGGCCGGTGCCCTCGCGGGTGGGGGTGTAGCTTCCCCAGTTGCCGGTCTGCGGGTTGTTCCACTGCACGGTGGCGCCGGTCGGGGCCATGTAGGCCTGTCCCGCCGCCTGCTGCGCGTAGGCCATGTCGGCGCGGTCCATCGACTGGCCGGCGGCGTTGCCGAGCGCCGCGCCCAGCAGCGTGCCGACGCCGACCGCCACCAGCTTGCCCGTGCCGCCGCCGAAGCGCGACCCGGCGAGGCCGCCCACCACGCCGCCCAGCAGCGTCCCCGCCGCCGTCTTGTCCCCATAGCCGGGGGCATAGCCGTAACCGGGACCGTATCCATAGGGGCTGGCGCAGCCGGCCAGCAGGCCCACGGACAACACAACCGCAACGATCCCCTTGGCCTTCATTTCAATCCCCACGGAACGGACGCTCTTTCGATGAACATGGCAGCCCCGCAAACTATTCCGTCCGCGTGACGGAACGCTTCCGTTGCCCCTATGATGAAGGAAATGGCCGTGCCCAAGCGGCCGGCAAGAACCCGTCGGGAGGAAAGCATGCTGCCGGAAGCGGACAGCTACGAGGGCCTGCGCGACCGTTTCGTCTGGTCGGTGCCGGAACGTTACAACATCGGCGTGGACGTCTGCGACAAGTGGGCCGAGCGCGACCCGGACCGCACCGCCCTGATCCACAAGCGCCGCGACGGCGCGGTCGAGACCTACAGCTTCGCCGACATCCGCCGCCTGTCGAACCGGCTCGCCAACGCGCTGGCCGCCCATGGGGTGGCGCGCGGCGACCGGGTGGGCATCCTGCTGCCCCAGGCGCCGGAAACCGCGGTCAGCCACGTCGCCGTCTACAAGATGGGCGGCGTCGCCGTCCCGCTCTTCTCCCTGTTCGGGGTTGAGGCGCTGGAATACCGGCTCGGCAATTGCGGGGCGCGGGCGGTGGTGACCGACGCCGTGGGCGCCGCCAAGATCGCGCAGATCCGCGACCGCCTGCCCGAACTGACGCTCGTCCTGCGCATCGACGAGGCCGGGGCGGGCGAGCTGGACTGGCACGCGCTGGTCGAGGCCGCGTCCGAGGATTTCACGCCGGTGGACACGGCGGCGGACGATCCGGCGGTGATCATCTACACGTCCGGCACCACCGGCCAGCCGAAGGGGGCGCTGCACGCGCACCGGGTGCTGCTCGGCCATCTGCCGGGGGTGGAGATCTCCCACGACCTCTTCCCGCAGCCGGGCGACCGCATCTGGACCCCGGCGGACTGGGCCTGGATCGGTGGGTTGCTGGACGTGCTGATGCCCGCCTGGCACCATGGCGTGACCGTCGTCTCCCACCGCTTCGAGAAGTTCGACGCGGAGGAAGCCTTCCGCCTGATCGCCGATTTCCAGGTGCGCAACGCCTTCCTGCCGCCGACCGCGCTGAAGATGATGCGCGCGGTGAAGGACCCGCAGACGCGCTGGGCCTACAAGATGCGCTCGGTCGCCAGCGGCGGCGAGACGCTGGGGGCGGAGCTTCTCGACTGGGGCCGCCAGACCTTCGGGCTGACCATCAACGAGTTCTACGGCCAGACCGAGTGCAACATGATCGTGTCCTCCTGCGCCACGGTCATGCCGTCCAAGCCCGGCGTCATGGGCCGCCCGGCGCCCGGCCACGACGTGGCGGTGATCGACGGGCAGGGCAACCGGCTTCCTCCCGGTGAGATCGGCCTGATCGCCGTGCGCCGCCCGGACCCGGTGATGTTCCTGCAATACTGGAACAACCCGGAGGCCACCGCCGCGAAGTTTGTTGGTGATGGGGGCGATTGGCTGGTCACCGGCGACCAGGGGGAACTGGACGCGGACGGCTACATCCGCTTCGTCGGGCGGGACGACGACGTGATCACCTCGGCGGGCTACCGCATCGGCCCCGGCGAGATCGAGGACTGCCTGATCGGCCATCCCGCCGTCCGGATGGCCGCCGTGGTCGGCGTGCCGGACCCCCTGCGCACGGAGATCGTGAAGGCCTTCATCGTCCTTCAGGACGGCGTGCGCCCCAGCGACCAACTGGCCGCGGAGATCCAGGCCCATGTGAAGACCCGGCTGGCCGCCCACGAATACCCGCGCGCGGTGGAGTTCGTGGACAGCCTGCCGATGACGACCACGGGCAAGATCATCCGCCGCGAGCTGCGGTCGCGGGGGTAGGGTGTGAATTCCCTCTCCCGCCCTGGGCGAGGGAGGGGCCCGCCGCCTTGCGGCGGGAGGGTGAGGGTATGGCCAAGAATGCAGCATTGATCCTCGTGCGACCCTCACCCGCCCGCTTCGCGGGCACCCTCTTCCGGGGCGGGAGAGGGACGCAAAACAACAAGAAACGAAAACGACCCGAACGATGGTGACGACATCCCTTCTCCTGCTCGCCGCGGCCTTCCTGGCCGGGGCGATGAACGCGGTTGCCGGCGGCGGCAGCTTCCTCACCCTTCCCGCGCTGATCTACGCCGGGGTGCCGCCGGTGGCGGCGAACGCCACGGGCACGGTGGCGCTGCTGCCGGGCTACGCCAGCGGCGTCTACGGCTACCGCAACGACCTGGAGCCGGTGGGCGGGATCGGGCTGGTCACGCTGTCGGTGGTCAGTCTGGCCGGCGGCCTGATCGGAGCGGCGCTGCTGCTGGTCACCCCGGATTCGGTGTTCCGCAGCATCGTGCCCTGGCTGCTGCTGGTGGCGACGGGCCTGTTCGCCTTCGGCGGCATGCTCGCGGCGAAGCTGCGGGCGGTCGGGCTGCACGGGACGGGGGCGATGCTCGCCACGCTGTTCGCGGTGTCGGTCTATGGCGGCTATTTCAACGGCGGGCTCGGCATCCTGCTGCTGGCGCAGTTGAGCCTGTTCGGCATGACCAACCTGAACGCCATGAACGGGTTGAAGAACCTGTTCTCCACCGTGCTGACGGCCATCGCGGTGGCGGCCTACGCGGTCGGCGGGGCGGTGGAATGGTCCTACGCCGCGCTGATGACCGTCGCGGCGGTGGCCGGCGGCTATGCCGGGGCGCGGGTCGGGCGGAAGATCCCGTCGCGCATCCTGCGGACGGGCATCATCGCCGTGGGCCTCGTGATGAGCATCCTGTTCTTCCTCAAGTAAAAGCCGTTCGGTTCCGGCGGCGCCTGCGCTAAGGTGGCGGCCCTTTCCCAAGGCCGCCACGACGCAAGACCCCGATGCTGACCGTATCCGACCTCGACCTCTTCTACGGCGACGCCCAGGCGCTCGACGGCGTGTCCATCGCGGTGGCGGAGGGCACGACGACCGCCATCGTCGGCGCCAACGGGGCGGGCAAGACCTCGCTGATCCGCACCATCTCCGGGATCCTGAAACCCGCCCGCGGCACCATCCGCTTCCGCGGCAAGGACATCGCCGGTCTGCCGAGCCATGTCGTCTGCGACCTCGGCATCGGGCAGGTGGCGGAGGGGCGGCAGATCTTCCCGACGCTCAGCATCCGCGAGAATCTGGAGATGGGCGCCGTCATCCCGCGCGCCCGCGCCGGGGCGAAGGACACGTTCGAGCGCGTGCTGGCCCTGTTCCCCCGCCTGCGGGAGCGGCTGGAGCAGGCCGCCGGCACCCTGTCGGGCGGCGAGCAGCAGATGCTGGCCATCGGGCGCTGCCTGATGGGCAAGCCCGACCTGATCATGTTCGACGAGCCGTCGCTCGGCCTGTCCCCCACCATGGTGCAGGAGCTGTTCCGCACCATCCGCGCCCTGGCCGCCGACGGCATGACGATCATCCTGGTGGAGCAGAACGTCGCCGCCTCCCTGAAGCTGGCCCAGCGCGCCTATGTGCTGGAGAACGGGCGCGTCGTGCTGTCCGGCACGGGGGAGGAACTGCTGGCCGATCCGGCGGTGAAGCAGGCGTATCTCGGCCTGTGACGTGTCGCCGGCCGCGCTGGCGGAATCCCTCTTGACTTGGAGCGCGCTCGAACTCGTAGCGTCCCGTGCATCGTGACGAGAAGCAGACGCGCATGAAGATCGGGGACCTTGCGAGACGTTCGGGACTGACGGCCCACACCATCCGCTACTATGAGCGGATCGGGCTGCTGCCCTATGCCGACCGGAATCGATCCCGCCACCGCGATTACGACGCCTCGATCCTGACCTGGATCGAGTTTCTCGGCCGCCTGAAGACGACCGGGATGCCAATCCGGGACATGCTCCGCTACGCGGCGCTTCGCGGGGAGGGCGCCGGGACCGAAGCGGAACGGCGGGCGTTGCTGGAGCAACACCGCGAGCGCGTGCGTGCCCAGGTCGATGAGTTGAAGGCCTGTCTTCTCGTCCTCGACACCAAGATCGACGGTTATGTCGAAACGGAACAGAGGAAGAATGACGATGACGCTGCATCGGTCCAAAATCGAAGAAAGCCGGCTTGAACGCGGGCAACGGGCGCTTGCCGCGATCGATGGCGAGGCCGGTCACAGGGTGGTGGCGGCGCTTGCCGACATCGCGCCGGACTTCGCGACCTATCTGTTCGAATTTCCCTTCGGCGACATCTATGCGCGGCCCGGCCTCGATCTGCGCTCGCGCGAGATTGCCACCATCGCGGCGCTCGCCGCCATGGGGAACGCCGCGCCTCAGTTGAAGGTGCACATCGAGGCCGGCTTGAATGTCGGGCTGACCCGCGGGGAGATCGTCGAGATCCTCATCCAGATGGCGGTCTATGCCGGCTTCCCGGCGGCTCTCAATGGGCTGTTCGCGGCCAAGGAGGTGTTCGCGGCGAAAGACGGACATCAGCCGCAGGGAACGTCATGAGGTTTGGAGCCCGGGCGTTTCCCGGGCGTGCCTACCGCGCCAGCAGGTCGTGGTGCTCGCGGTGGCGGTGCATCCAGTTGGCGGCGTAGCCGCAGATCGGGACGATGGTCAGCCCCTCGGCGCGGGCGATGGCCATCACCCCCTCCATCAGTCGCCCGGCGGCCCCGGTGCCGCGCAGGGACGGCGGGGCCTCCACATAGGGGATGTGCAGGACGTTGCCCCGGCGGCGGTAGGTCGCGTAGACCGTCTGCCCGTTCACGTCCAGTTCGAACCGGCTCAGCGCCGGGTTGTCGGTCACGGTGTCGCTCATGCCCAATCCAACAGCCGAAGCCTCTGGTTGTTCATCGTCGCCCGTCATGAACCGGGAGCGCGCGGCGCGCTCCAGCCGCGCAGGACGCTGACCACCCGCAGCAGGAAGGCCGCCACCGCCCCGGCGATGGCCACCGGCGCCTTCGGCAGGTCCAGCGCCGCCCCGGCGATGACGACCACCGCACCCAGCAGGGCGGCCATCGCGTAGATCTCCTCCCGCAGCACGCGCGGCACCTCGGCCACCAGAACGTCGCGCACCACCCCGCCGCCGCACGCCGTCAGCACGCCCAGAAGCACCGCGGGCACCGGACCCAGCCCATAGGCCAGCGCCTTGCCGCAGCCGGCCACCGCGAAGATGCCCAGCCCTGCCGCGTCCAGCACCATCACCGGCTTGACCAGCCGGTTGATGAAGGGGTGGAAGAAGAAGGCGAACAGGCCCGAGGCCAGCGCCGCGATCAGATACCGCTCGTCCTTCATGGTGGCCGGCGGAATCGCCCCGATCAGCAGGTCGCGCAGCACGCCGCCCGCCAGCGCGGTGACCAGCGCCAGCACCAGCACGCCGAAGATGTCCAGGCGATGCCGCACGGCCAGCGTCCCTCCCGTCAGCCCGAAGATGAAGATCCCGGTCAGGTCCATAGCGAGCAGGAGGGGCGAAACGTCGGTCATGATGGCGGTCGGCGAGGCTGGTTGACGGATGCCGCCATGATAGCCGTTTGTTGCGTGTTGGGAAACAGATATGCCGCGACGCCGCTAATTGTTGTTTTCATGGGTTGGGGGCACATTCCTTTCCAGACGAGGGGCCGGACGGCCCCGCAAAGGAACAGGAGGACGAGACATGATCACCATCCGTCACCGCGACGAACGGGGCGCCGTCAACATGGGCTGGCTGAACAGCAAGCACAGCTTCTCGTTCGGGCACTACCACGACCCGGCCCATATGGGCTTCCGCGCGCTGCGCGTCATCAACGACGACCGCGTGATTCCCGGCGCCGGCTTCCCCACCCATGGGCACGCCGACATGGAGATCGTGTCCTACGTGCTGGACGGCGCGCTGGAGCACAAGGACACGCTGGGCACCAGTTCGGTCATCCGCCCCGGCGAGGTGCAGCGGATGAGCGCCGGGTCGGGCATCCGGCACAGCGAGTACAACGCCTCGAAGACGGACCCGGTGCATTTCCTCCAGATCTGGATCCTGCCCAACGAGGAGGGAATGATCCCCGGCTACGAGCAGAGGGCCTTCGACCGGGAGGAGAAGCAGGGGCGCCTGCGTCTCGTCGGCTCGCGGGACGGGCGCGACGGCAGCGTGACCATCCACCAGGACGTGGACCTCTACGCCACGCTTCTGGAGGAGGGCGACCGCGTGACCCACGAACTGCGTCCGGGCCGCCACGCCTGGGTGCAGGTCGCCCGCGGTCAGGTCCGTCTGAACGGCACGCTTCTGAAGGAAGGCGACGGCGCCGCGGTGAGCGGTGAGGACGCGCTGACGCTGGACGGCGTGGTCGGCGCCGAGGTGCTGCTGTTCGATCTGGCCTGAGGTGAGGAAGGTCCCCGCCGACCGCGGGGGCCTTCACATCCCCTGGGGCGCCGCCAGACGGATGCCCATGCGGCGGGCTTCCAGCATGAAGGCGCGCGTCATCTGCACCAGGTCCGTGCGCCAGTACAGCTGCTCCAGCGGGTTGTCGAGGAAGTCTTCCGGCAGCATGGCGTAGCAGTAGGTTTCCACGGTGCGCCGGTCGGGCTGCCAGGGGTCGGCGCCGTCGCGCCAGCCGATGGTCCAGCCGGCGTGGCCGGCGCCGATGGCCCAGCGCTCGAAATGGGGGGAGATGGTGGCGCTGCCCACCGGATCGGCCACCGGCACCTGATAGATCGCCACGAAGCGGCGGACGTTCAGTTGCAGCCGCATCACCAGCGATTCGTCGAAGGCGTCCACGCGGTAGAGGCAGTCGGACGCCCCTTCCACATGGCTGAAGCGCACCGCGGCCCGCCGTGTGGCCTCCAGCGTCAGGCCGGACGGACCGTCGGCCAGCGGCGGGGATTCATAGTCCACGGCGCGCAGCGCCTCCACCATGTCTCCGGTCAGGAAAAGGCGGATGCGCTGCTGCGCCTCGTCGATGGTCAGGCGGGTCATCGCGTCGTCGGTGTCCTCATGGTCCCGTTGGGATGACAACAGGCCGGCCGGCGCTTTGTTCAGGGCTCGACATAGCCGAGCACGCGCAGGCGCAGCTCATGCGCCCGCGGGTCGCGGTCGAAGAACAGGCCGCCCCTCTGGTGGGAACCGGCGGGCACATAGTCGAACTCGGCCACCGAGGTTTCCAAGGCTTCCGCCCCCGCCATCAATTGCCCCTCCACCTGGACCTTCGCACCCGTCGTGCCGCCGTCGTTGCCGACGCGGATGTGGGCGAGCCAACGCGAACCGGCGGGGACCACCTCTTCCAGCTCGGCACTGATCGCCGGGGCGCCGTTGCCGCGGGTGACGCCTTCATAGCCCAGCACCCCCACCGACCCCAGGAACAGCAGCAACCCCAGCCCCGACGCGATCCAGGCGAGCCGCGACACCGACGCGCTGCCGTCCCCGTCCCAGGATTCCGCCCGGGATTTCAACTGGGATTCCGCCCGGGATTCCGCATGGTTGTCTCGGCCGTCGGCCATGGGCGTCCACCCCCGTCACACGATCAGCCGGGCGGTGGCGGCGCCCAGCGCGCTGGGGAAGCCCAGCACCACCGTGGCGGTCACCAGCTCCATCATCGACAGGCCGGCGGTCCGCTCGAAGGTCCACAGCAGGTAGAGGCTGACCAGCAGGGCGATGCCGTAGCCGGCGACCGAGAAGCGCAGGAAGACGGACAGGAACCCGTCGTCCCCGGCGTTCTCCTGCCCGGCGAAGCCGACCGTGTAGACGAAGACATGCAGCACGCCGAGCGACAAAACCGCCAGCGCCACCGCGTGCCAGGGCGACATCTTGTAGGAGATCAGGATCATTTCCTCCGTCGGGGCGACGTTGAACCCGACGAACAGCGCCCCCGCCCCCATCAGGAACAGTTCCCCCGGATAGCTGGAACGGATGCGCCGCTCCTTGTCGGCGTCGTCGCGCTGGCCGAGTTGCTTGCGCGCCAGCATGGCGCCGATGCTGGCGGGCACCGACTGGAGCGCGATCTTGCCGACGATCTCCGGCACCGGCTGGTCCAGATGGACGACGGCGAAGACGGACAGCAGGACCGCCGACATCAGGAAACCCACGGCGAAGGCCGACAGCGCGTCGATCAGGTCGTCCTGCCAGCAGAAGGTCTCCTCGAACCCCGCAAAATAGGACAGGCCGAACAGGACCGGCAGGGTCACCAGGATGAACAGGGCCAGCCGGAACCGGTCCATGTAGAAGCCCAGCTCCCACATCTCCATGGTCATCAGCAGGGGCAGGGCGAAGATGACCGCACCGGCCGCCGCGCGGGCCAGGGCACGGGCGAAATGAGTCTCGTCGTGCAGAAGGGTGCGCTGGCGGGTCATGCTTATGGGTCGGGCGATGTCCATGGCCCATGAATGCGCAGGCGGAGCGGTTGGTTCCGGCGGTACCACGGCCGTGACCGGTGCCGCGATTTTCCTCTTGACCTTCCAATCGCTGGAAGGCGGAGGCTGGGGGCAACACCACCCTTCGGGAAGGAGTCGTCCCATGCTTGCTTTCAAGGTTCCCGGCATGACCTGCGGCGGTTGCGCCGCCTCCGTCCGCCGCGCGCTCGGCGCCGTCGCCGGGGTCGAGGACGTGCAGATCGATGTCGCGTCGAAGGACGTCCGCGTCAGCGGTGCGGCCAGCGCCGACGTGTTGCGCGCCGCTCTGGAAAAGGCCGGCTTCGAGCCCGAGGGCCTTCCGGTCGCGTAATGGATTTTGGCGCCCTTGACCTTCCAGCCGTTGGAAGCCTTATCTGAGGTTCTCGCCGGCTGGTGGCCCGGTGCGAGGGTTTGCTTCCTGTCAGGGCGCCGGTTGAAGACGAAGAAAGGACGACCATGTCCGCTACCTCTGCCGCCAACGACCTCGACATCGGCATTTCCGGCATGACCTGCGCGTCCTGCGTGGGGCGGGTGGAGAAGGCGCTGTCCCGCCTGCCCGGAGTCACCGGCGTGTCGGTCAACCTCGCCACCGAACGGGCGCGGGTCGCCTTCGCGGGCGATCCCGATCCGCGAGCGGTGGCGGAGGCCATCGAGAGCGCCGGCTTCGAGCCGCAGAAACAGAAATTCGACCTGACGGTCGGCGGGATGACCTGCGCCTCCTGCGTTGCGCGCGTCGAAAAGGCGCTGCTGCGCGTTCCGGGGGTCGAGTCCGCCGCCGTGAACCTTGCGACGGAACGCGCGCACGTCACCGCCTATGCCGGGGCGGTGGACGCCGCCCGGCTGGCCGAGGCCGTGGAGATGACCGGCTTCACCGCCGCTCCCGTCGCCGATGCGGCCACCCCCGCGGAGGAAGAACCGGCGCAGGAGCGCGACCGGCGGGAGCGTCACCATGTGCTGATCGGTGCCGCGCTGTCGGCGCCTCTGGTCGCGGGCATGGCGGGGGACCTGCTGGGGCTGAACCTGATGCTGCCGCCCTGGGTGCAGTTCCTGCTGGCGACGCCGGTGCAGTTCTGGCTGGGCTGGCGCTTCTACCGGGCCGGTTTCATGGCGGTGCGGGCCGGGTCCGGCAACATGGACCTTCTGGTGGCGCTCGGCACCTCGGCGGCCTGGGGGCTCAGCGTCTACATGATGCTGACGGCGCATCCGGGCCACACGCCGCACCTCTATTTCGAGGCGTCGGCGGTGCTCATCACCTTCGTGCTGCTCGGCAAGTGGCTGGAGGCCCGCGCCAAGGGCCGGACGGCGGCGGCGATCCGCGCGTTGATGAAGCTGCGCCCCGACACCGCCCGCGTCCGCCGCGACGGCGTGGAGACGGAGCTTCCCATCGCCCAGGTGCGCGTCGGCGACCGCGTGGCGGTGCGCCCCGGCGAGCGCATCCCCGTGGACGGGCGCGTGGCCGAGGGGTCGGGCAGCGTGGACGAATCCATGCTGACCGGCGAAAGCCTGCCGGTGGAGAAGGCGCCGGGGTCCCGCGTCACCGGCGGCTCCATCAACGTGGACGGGCTGCTGCTGGTCGAGACGGTGGCGGTGGGCGCCGAGACGATGCTCGCCAAGATCGTCCGCATGGTGGAGGGCGCCCAGGCGTCCAAGGCGCCGATCCAGCGGCTGGTGGACAAGGTGGCGGCGGTCTTCGTGCCGGTGGTGCTGGGCATCGCCGCGGCGACGCTGGCCGGCTGGTGGATCGGCACGGGGAACGTGGAGACCGCCATCATCACGGCGGTGTCGGTTCTGGTCATCGCCTGCCCCTGCGCGCTGGGCCTCGCGACGCCGACCGCCATCATGGTCGGCACCGGGGCGGCGGCGCGCCACGGCATCCTGATCAAGGACGCGGAGGCGCTGGAGCGCGCCCACGCCATCACCGCCGTCGCCTTCGACAAGACCGGCACGCTGACCGAGGGCAAGCCCCGCGTCACCGGTCTGGTGCCCGCGGATGGGCTGGATGAGGCGGAACTGCTGCGGCTGGCCGCGGCGCTCCAGTCCGGCAGCGAGCACCCGCTGGCCCGCGCCGTCCGCGACCGCGCGGCGGAGCGGGGCTTGCGGGCCGCCGCAACGGAGGGCTTCAAGGCGCTGGCCGGGCGCGGCGTGTCGGCGACGGTGGAGGGCCGCGCCCTGCTGTTGGGCAGCAAGCGGCTGATCGCGGAAAACGGCCTGACCGACGCGGCGCTGGAGGAACGGGCGGCGGCGCTGGAATCCGCCGGGAACACGGTGTCGTGGCTGGCCGGAACGGCGCCGGAGCGGCGCGTGCTGGGTCTCGTCGCCTTCGGCGACACGGTGAAGGAGAGCGCCCGCGCCGCCGTCCGTTCCCTGAAGGCGCAGGGGGTGGAGACGGTGATGGTCACCGGTGACGGTGCCGGGGCCGCCCGCGCGGTCGCCGCCGACCTGGGCATCGACCGCGTGTTCGCGGAGGTGCTGCCGGACGGCAAGGCCGACGTGGTGGCGGCGCTGAAGGCGGAGGGCAAGGTGGTCGGCATGGTCGGCGACGGCATCAACGACGCCCCGGCGCTGGCCGCCGCCGACGTCGGCATCGCCATGGCGACCGGCACCGACGTGGCGATGCACACCGCCGGGGTCACGCTGATGCGCGGCGATCCGGCGCTGGTCGCCGGTTCCATCGACGTGTCGCGCCGCACCTACTCCAAGATCCGGCAGGGGCTGTTCTGGGCCTTCATCTACAATCTGGTGGGCATCCCGCTGGCGGCGTCGGGCCTGCTCAGCCCGGTGCTGGCGGGGGCGGCGATGGCGCTGAGTTCGGTCAGCGTCGTTCTGAACGCCCTGTCGCTGCGGGGGTGGAGGCCATGAGCGCCGGCGGCATGACCATCGGGGAGGCGGCGAAAGCGTCCGGCGTCAACGCCAAGCTGATCCGCTACTACGAATCCATCGGCCTGATTCCGGAGGCCGGGCGCACGGCGGCGGGCTACCGCGTCTATTCGTCCAACGAAGTGAACGTCCTGCGCTTCGTCAAGCGGGCGCGCACGCTGGGTTTCAGCATCGAGCGCATCCAGACCCTGGTCGGGCTGTGGCAGGACCGCAGCCGCTCCAGCGCCGAGGTGAAGCGCGTGGCGCTCGACCATGTGGCGGAGCTGGAGGCCAAGATCGCCGAACTGCGCGCCATGAGCGACACGCTGAAGCACCTCGCCCATGCGTGCCATGGCGACGAGCGGCCGGATTGCCCGATCCTGCGGGATTTGGAGGAGGGCGGGGGGTGCTGCCATGGGGTGGACTGCGGTCATTGAGGGCGTACTGCCCCCCTCCCTGACCCTCCCCCGCTCTCGGCGGACCAAAGTCCGCCTGCCGCGTCAGCGCAAACCGAAGGTATGCGCGAGAGCTTCGCAGGGGAGGGGACCCACGGCGCGAGCCGTGGGAAGGGTGGGGGGAACCGCAATCTATTCCAACGCCTCCCTCAAACTCGCCTCCAGCGGCCTGACCGTATAGCCCAGCTCCCGCATCGCCTTGCCGCTGTCGAAGCCGCCGCCGCCCAGCGCCAGCCGGACCCCGGTGACCGAGGCGGTGGGCGGGCGGCGGGTCACATGGTCGGACAGCCATTCCTCCACCCGCGCCGCCGCCAGCGCCAGAGCGGGCGGCACCGGACGGCGGCGGACCGGCTCACGCCCGCACAGCCGGTCGATCCGCCGCGCCAGATCGCCCAGCGCGATGTCGGTGCCGCCCAGGATGTAGCGCTCCCCGATCCGGCCCCGCTCGGCGGCCAGGATCATCCCCTGCGCCACGTCGCGCACGTCCACGAGGTTCAGCACGCAATCGAGGATCAGCCGCGGCCCGCCGCCCCGGAACAGGCGGAGCATGGCGTTGGGCGGTGTGGGCAGCCGGTCGCCGGGGCCGATGGGCGCCGTGGGGTTGACCACCACCACCGGCAACCCCCGCGCGGCGGCGGCCAGCGCGTCCTGTTCCGCCCGGTATTTGGACCGGCAATAGGGACCGGCCAGCGCCTCCAGCCCCGGGTCGGCGTCCTCGTTCAGCCTTGGGGGCAGCCGCCGGGGCGGCGGGTGACCGATCATCACCGCCTCCGTCGAGCAATGGATGAAGCGCCTCAGCCCCGGCGCCCGCGCCGCCGCGTCGAGCAGCACCCGCGTGCCCTGGCGGTTCACCCGGTCGAAGACGGCCGGGTCGCGGTCCCACAGCAGGGCCACGGCGGCGAGGTGATAAACCCGCTCCACGCCGTCGAGCGCGCGGGCGACCGCCGCCTCGTCGAGGATGGAGCCGCGCCGGAACTCCACGCCGGGCGGCAGCGGGTCCGGCGGGTCCTGCCGGTCGAGGATGCGCACCCGTTCGCCCCGCGCCGCCAGCGCCGCCACCAGATGCCCGCCGATGAAGCCGCTGCCCCCGGTGACCAGGGTGATTCCCAACCCCCTCACGCCCCGCCCAGGATGCGGTCGGCGTTGCTGTTCAGGTCGCGCGTCAGGGCGGCCAGCCCGCCGCCGCGCAGCGTGCTCTGGAACTCCGACCGCTGGGTGGCCAACTGGCTGACCGTGCCCTTGGCCAGCACGTCCAGGATGCGCCAGCGGTCCCCCTCCGGACGCAGCAGGTAGCTGAGCCGCACCGGCGCCTTGCCCGCGCGCACCAGATCGGTGTCCACCAGCAGCATGCCGCGGGGGGCGGGCCGTTCGCCGATGATCTCGATGCGCTGGCCGTCGTAGCTGTCGAAGCGGTCCACATACTGGGCGGCGCTGCGCCGGGCGAAGGCGTCCAGGGCCTGCCGCTTCTCCGGCTCCGCCGACTGGTCGAAATAGGGCGCGGCGGCGACGCGGAGCGCGGCCTCCAGGTCGAAGGTGTCCAGCATCACCGGCAGGAAGCGCTGGAGCCGCGCCCGTGCCGGCTCCCGCCCCGCCGCCCCCCGCATCAGGGCGAGGATGGCCTCGTTCAGCCGGGCCACCGTGGCGCGGGCGCCGGGCGTGTTCCCCGGTTCGCTTCTGGCGGGCTGCTGCGCCACCGCGGGGACCGGCAGCAGGCCCGCCATGAGCACGGCCAGCGCCAGCGCGGCGCGCATCCAGCTTCGGCGTGAGGAAGACCCAGTCATCGCGGTGCGTCCCGTCCTGTTCCGGCAAGATCCGTCGGAAAATCTGCCCGTTCGGGGCAAGCGGATTCAACCGTCCGTGTGGGATGTAACAGCACCCGGCCCGGTCTATCCTCCTGCGCGATGGCGTCGAAGGGAGGTGCCCGGATGGGTGGACAGGCGAAGAGTGGAACCGGTTGGGCACCGATCCCGGACCATCCGCTGTACGGCTGCGACGCGGTGACCCTGCTGACCGTGCTGGCGCGCAACGGCGGGCCGCGGGGGCGGGGCTGGCCCACGGCGCTGGCGGCGCTGGCCTCGGCCCTCGGGCGGGCGCCCTTCTCGCTGGCGGAGGCCGGGTGGGTGGCGGCGCGGCGGCGGAAGGGCGCCGGACTGCCGCCGCCGGTCTTCATCCTGGGCCATTGGCGCAGCGGCACCACCCATCTCTACAACGTGCTGAGCCGCGACCCGCAATTCGGCATCATCGACCCCTTCGCGGTCGGCCTCCCCTGGGACATGCTGGGGCTGGGCTCCGTCCTGCGTCCGTTGCTGGCCCGCGCCCTGCCGGAGCGGCGCTACATCGACAACGTGCCGGTGAAGGCCGACAGCCCGCAGGAGGACGAGATCGCCCTGGCGAACATGTCGCCCATATCCTTCTACCATGGCCTCTACTTTCCGGAACGGTTCGACGAGAATCTGCGCCGCGGCCTGTATTTCGACGGCTGCACGGCGGCGGAGCGGGACGCCTGGAAGCGGCGGTTCCTCTATTTCCTGGAGAAGGTCTCCATCGCCCAGGGCGGGCGGTGCATTCTGCTGAAGAACCCCGTCTACAGCGCGCGGGTCGCCATGATGCGGGAGATCTGGCCCGACGCGCGCTTCATCCACATCCACCGCGACCCGCGGGCGGTGTTCGTGTCCACGGTGGACTTCTACCGGACTTTGCTGGCGCGGCTGGCGCTTCAACCCCACGGGCACATCGACGTGGAGCGGGCGGTGCTGGACCATTACCCGCGCATCATGCAGGCGCTGATCGACGACACCGCGGACCTGTCCCCGGACCGCTTCGCCGAGGTGCCGTTCGAACGCTTCGAGGCCGCGCCCCTGGAGGAGGTGGAGCGGCTGTACCGGACGTTGGATCTGCCGGGATTCGCCGCGGCGCGGCCACGGTTCGAGGCGTATCTGGGGGCGGTTCGCGACTATGCGAAGAACCGCCATCGGCTGTCCGACGAAGGGCGGGAACGGGTGGACCGCGAATGGGCGCCCTTCGTCGCGCGCTGGGGGGCCGGTGTAGCGTAGAGGGGGTGTAGCGTAGAGGGGGCGTGGCGTGAGAAGGGTGTGGCGTTGCGGAGGCTTGCCCCCCGCCCTGATCCTCCCCCGCTGGGCGGGGGAGGGAACCTGGCCCTTTCCTGCGGAGCGGGGGAGAGCCAGGGTGGGGGCAACCGCACTCACCCTCCTCCTCTTCCTCACCCACCCCGCCCAATCCGCCTGCCGCACCGTCTCCGTCACCGCGAACGGCCTTCCCGTCACCGGCATCGAGGACATGGCGCTCGACGCCCCACGCGGCCGGGCGGTGCTGTCCGCCTACGACCGCCGGAGCGGAACAACGGGCGGGCTCTACCTGCTGGACCTGACCTCCCTCGACTCCCCGAGCGCAACGGCCATCCCCCTCGCCACCGGCCTGCGCCCGGCGGGCATCGACCTGCGCGCGGAGCCGGACGGGTCGCGCTCGCTGCTCGCCATAAGCCGCCATGAGGACGGGGCGGCCACGGTCGAGCGCTACCGGCTGGACGGCGCCGTCCTGACACACCAAAGCACCATCGCCAGCCCGCTGCTCTGCCGGGCCAACGACGTGGCCTTCCTGGACGGGGACCGCTTCCTGTTCACCAGCAGCCACGGCGGCTGCGGCTGGGGCGCCGTGATCGAGGACAACGTCTTCGGCGGGCGGCACGGCTTCGTCGGCCTCGTGGACGGCGGCGGCGTCCGCGTGCTGGTCGGCGGGATCGGCTTCGCCAACGGGCTGCTTCCCGACCCGGCCCATGACCGGCTGACCGTCGCCGCCACGCGGGAGGACGCGCTGCTCGTCTACCGCCTGTCCGATCCGCAGGCGCCGCCGGAGCGCATTCCCGTTCCCGGCGGGCCGGACAACCTGACGGCGGCACCGGACGGGCGCCTGCTGGTGGCGCTGCACCCGGCCCCGGTCCGGCTGGCGCTGCACCGCTACGGCTGGCCGGGCGGAGCGGCGGCGCCCAGCCGCATCGCGGCGCTCGGCCCCGCCGGGACGGACATCCTGGTGGACGAGGACGGACGGCGCTTCCCCGCCGCCACGGTCGCCCTGTATCGGAACGGGCCCTGGAACGGGCGGCTGGTCATCGGGTCGGTGACCGCTCCCGGATTGCTGCTGTGCGGCGAAGCCGCAGCCGGTGCCACAGGATCATCAGCGCGGGAAGAACCACCAGCGACGAAATGACCGTGTAGGTGATGGAGATCGCCAGAAGCACTCCCATGCTGGACAGGCCGCGGTGGCTGGAGATCGCCAGCGTGGCGAAGGCGGTGCTGGTGGTCAGCGTGCTGACCAGGACGGCGCGCGGCGTGCTGGTCACCAGAAGCTCGATGCCGAAGGCGCCGTCCGACGCCCCTTCCCGCACCAGATCCTGGCCGCGCGACACCATGTGGATGCTGCTCGACACGCCGAGCGCGAACAGCAGCGGGATGACGATCACGTTGGCAAAGTTGAAGGGGATGTCCAGCAGCCCGGCGGTGGCCATGGTCCACAGGGCGGCCAGGATCAGCGGCGCCAGGATCAGCACCATTCCGGTCACCGACCGCTGCACGGCGACCAGCAACAGCACCATCAGAACCAGCGTCAGCGCCGTCGCCTCCAGGAAGGAGGAGCCGACGACCCGCGCGGCCTCCGTCACCGTCACCGGGGCGCCGGTGGCGTCGGGCGCCACGGCCAGCACGGCGTCGGCGAAGTCGGCCATCTCGCGGCTGTCGGAAATGTCGTGGGTGGGCAGCACCTCGACGCGCGCCCGCCCGTCCGCGGCGATCCAGCGCGCCTTCAGGCTGTCCGGCACGTCGGCGGCGGTGACCGGCCGCTCCACCGCCATGCCCTCGCGCAGCCGGTCGAGCAGCGGAGCCACGCCTCCGGTCAGCGCCGCATCGAGCGTGGCGAGCTGCGCGGGTTGGATGCGGGCCAGCGCGCCGCTGAAGCTCTGCACCGCGGCGCGCAGGTCGGGCGGGCCGTCCCGCTTGCCCGAAAGATAACCCGCCAGCACCGCCTTCAGCATGCCGAAGGCCCGCTCCAGCCCGCCCTGGTCCAGCGCCGCCGCGGTGGCGGGCGCGGTCAGGCCGGGGCCGAGCAGAAGCGACATGTCCGCCAGGATCGGCAGCTTGGCCTCCTGGTCCTTGGGGATGAAGCTGGCGAAGGTGCGCACGCCGCCCGATTCCGGCAAAGGGCGCAGCCGGTCGGCCAGCGCCTGCGCCGCCCCCAGGTCCGGCGTCAGGATGTTGACGGAATAGGGGGAGGTGCGCGGGGTGGCCGCCAGATCGCGGTAGGTGGCGACGGCCTCCGTCCGTTCGTCCTGAAGGTTCAGCGGGTTCACGTCCAGCCGCACCAGGGGCAGCGCCGCCATCGACAGGACGGCGCTGGCCCCGGCCAGGGCCAGGATGGCGCGGTGGCGGCGGGTGACCCAGCCGGCGAAACCCCTGTCTTCCCGCTCCGGCTGGGGGACGCCGGGGCCGGGGCGCAGCAGGACGATCAGCGCGGGCAGGAGCGTCAGGCTGATGAGCAGGGCCACCACCATGCCGACGGCGGAGATGATGCCGAACTCGGCCAGCCCCAGATAGGCGGTCGGCACGAAGGACAGGAAGCCGATGATGGCGCACAGGGTGCTGAGCACCAGCGCCGGCCCCACCGCCTTCACCGCCTCGATGGCGGCGGCCAGCGGCGGCAGGCCGCGGCGCAGCTCCTCCTGGTAGCGCAGGCCGAGATGCCCGCCGTAATCGTCGCCCAGCCCGAAAAACATCACAGCGCAGGTGACGGAGATCAGGTTCAGCCGCCCCACCGTCAGCGCCGCCGCCCCGGCGCTCAGCATCAGGCCGAGCAGCAGGACCATCATGATGCAGGCGATCAGCCGCCCCGAGCGCATCCCGGCGATCAGCACCGCCGAAACCAGGACGAAGGACAGGATGGTGGCGAGGCCGGCACTGTTGGCGACGGTGTCCAGTTCCGTCTGGCGCAGCGGCACGGCGCCGGTGACCCGCATCCCCACCCCTTGCCCGACCGGCTCCGCCTGGACGGCGGCGATGGCCTCGCGCACCGCGGCCACCGAAGGGCGTCCCCGCCCGAAGGAGCTGTTGTCCAGAACCGGTCGGGCCAGGACGAAGCGGCGGTTGGCCGCCCGGTCCTCCTCCTCCGCGGCCTGCACCAGCCCGGTCCAGGACAGCGGCACCGCCTGCCCGTCCGCCACCGTCGCGGCGCTGACCGCCAGCCGGTTCAGCAGGTCGGCGGGGGAGGCCGGCGCCCCCTCGTCCGCGTGGGTCAGGATCAGGTCCAGCAGGTCGGCCAGCCCCTGGAGGTTCGGGGCGGCGTTCAGCGCGCCCAGCGCCGCCTGCGCCCCGGCCAGCCGGGTGGCCAGATCCTGCAATTTTTCCGTGTCGAGAAACAGCAGGCCGTACCGGCGGAAGTACGGGTCGGCGGACGGCACCTCCACCGCCGACAGGGCGTCGGTACGGGCGGACATACGCTCCGCCAGACGTACGGCGGCGGCGTCCGACCGGTCGGGGGACGGGCTGTCCACCACCACGACGATCTGGTCGTCGGCGAAGGGAAACGCCTGCCGATACTCCTCCGTGTGTCGGCGGAAGGCGGTTTCCGGCGCGATCATGTCCGCCGTGCTGGTGCTCATGGTCAGGTTCTCGGCGGAGTACCAGCCGGCCAGCACCGACAGCAGGACGCCGAGGGCGAGCGTCGCCCCCGGCCACCGGCAGGACAGGGCGCCCAGGCCCCCGATCATGGCGCGGACGAGGTCCGCCACGCGGTCCAGGACGCCTTGCCGTTCCGTCACGCCGTACGTCTCCCTTGGCAGCGTACGCAGTCTGCCAGGACAACCTGCGGCACCCAACGTACGCTACTGTATGTTACTTCCAACCAATGGGCGAAGCGCGGCACCACAATACCCTGATACCTCCGTCCCGAAGGATGGAGGGGGCAAAGCGGGAGCGCCGATGCACGACCACAACGCAAGCACGACCTTGCGGGTCCAACAGGCCGGGCCTTCGGCCAAGGCCGTGAGGGACGCCGTGGCCGACGCCACCGACGCCCTGATCCGCCGCCAGCAGGCCGACGGCCATTGGGTGTTCGAACTGGAGGCCGACGCCACCATCCCGTCCGAATATCTGCTGCTGCACCACATCCTGGACGAGATCGACCCGGAGCTGGAAGCCGGGCTGGCCGCCTTCATCCGCGGGCGGCAGGGCCGGGACGGCGGCTGGCCGCTGTTCTTCGGCGGGGCCATGGACATCAGTTGCAGCGTGAAGGCCTATTTCGCGCTGAAGGCCGCGGGCGACAGCCCCGACGCGCCGCACATGCGCCGCGCCCGCGAGGCGATCCTGGCGCGCGGCGGGGCGGCCCGCTGCAACGTCTTCACCCGCATCCTGCTGGCGCAGTTCGGGCAGATCCCCTGGCGGGCAGTGCCGGCCATGCCGGTGGAGATCATGAACCTGCCGCCCTGGTCGCCCTTCCACATCTCCCGCATCTCCTACTGGTCGCGGACGGTGGTGGTGCCGCTGCTGGTGGTCATGGCGCACCGGCTGCGCGCCTGCAACCCGCGTGGCGTCGGCATCGCGGAGCTGTTCACCGAACCGCCGGAGCGGGTGCGCAACTGGCACAGCAACGGCAGCCGCGGCGGCTGGGCCACCCTGTTCCGGGCGCTGGACGCGGCGCTGCACGCGGTGGAGCCGCGCCTGCCCGCCAACGGGCGGCAATCGGCCATCGACCGCGCCGTGCGCTTCGTGACCGAGCGCTTGAACGGCGAGGACGGGCTCGGCGCGATCTTTCCGGCCATGGTCAACGCCGTGCTGATGTACCATTGCCTGGGTTTCCCGCCGGACCATCCCGACGCGGCCACGGCGCGGCGGGCGCTGCGCGGGCTGATGGTGACGCTGCCGGGGCGGGTCTATTGCCAGCCCTGCCTCTCGCCGGTCTGGGACACCGCGATCATCTGCAACGCCCTGCTGGAGACCGGCAGCCCGCTGGCCCGCGGCGCGGCGCGGCGCGGCGCGGACTGGCTGGTCGGGCGCCAGATCCTGGAGGTGGAGGGCGACTGGGCGTGGCAGCGTCCGGGGCTGGCGCCGGGCGGCTGGGCCTTCCAGTACAACAACGCCCATTATCCGGACACTGACGACACCGCCATGGTGGTGATGGCCCTGCAACGGCTGGACACCGACCGTTACGGCGAGCCGATCCGCCGGGCGCGGGACTGGATCGTCGGGATGCAGAGCCGCAACGGCGGCTGGGGCGCCTTCGACGCGGAGAACCAGCACGACTTCCTGAACCACATCCCGTTCGCCGACCACGGCGCCCTTCTGGACCCGCCCACGTCCGATGTGACGGCGCGCTGCGTCATGATGCTGGCCCGGCTGGGCGAGGGGCGCGACACCGTGCCGACCCGCCGCGGCCTGGCCTTCCTGGAGCGCGAGCAGGAGGGCGACGGCTCCTGGTTCGGGCGCTGGGGGACCAATTACGTCTACGGCACATGGTCGGCGCTGGAGGCGCTGAACGCCGCCGGGGTGCCGCACGCCGCACCGGGCGTCCAGCGCGCCGCGCAGTGGCTTCTCGCGCACCAGCGCCCGGACGGCGGCTGGGGCGAGGACGGCGCCACTTATTGGGCCGGCAACCCGCGCGGGGAAGGGCCGGTCTCCACCGCCTCGCAGACCGCCTGGGCGCTTCTGGGGCTGATGGCGGCGGGCAAGGGCAACCACCCGGCGGTGGCCCGCGGCGTGGACTGGCTGCTGGCCGCCCGCGACGCCGAGGGGCTGTGGACGGAGGAGCCCTTCACCGCCGTGGGCTTTCCGCGGGTCTTCTACCTCAAGTACCACGGCTACGCGGCGAGCTTTCCGCTGTGGGCGCTGGCCCGGTACCGGGCCTTGCGGGCGTGAGAGGGGGCGCGGCGCCGGTGGTCCTTGCGGCGGCGCTGGCGGTGACCGTCCAGGGGGTGCGCAGCGGCGAGGGCCGGATCGTCCTCGCCGTCTGCGAGGAAGCGGTCTATCCGGCGGGGCGCTGCGCCGTCCGCGTCACCGCCCCGGCGGCGGAAGGGGCGGTGCGGGTCATCGTGCCGGACCTGCCGCCCGGCACCTACGCGCTGCGCGTCTATCACGACGAGAACGGCAACGGGCAGTTGGACCGCAACCTGCTGGGGATTCCGTGGGAAGGCTTCGGCTTCGGCAACGACGCGCCGGTCCGCATGACGCCGCCACGCTTCCGCGAGGCCGCCGTGACGGTGGGGGAGGGCGGGTTGGAGACGGCGTTGACGCTGCGGTATTGGATGTCGCCGTAGGGGCCGGGCGTCTGACTCCCTCTCCCGTCCCGGGAGAGGGAAGGGGCCTGCGCGAAGCGTGGGAAGGGTGAGGGTATGGCCAAGGATCAGCGTCTTGATCCTCGTGCGACCCTCACCCGGCGCCTTCGGCGCCACCCTCTTCCGGGTCGGGAGAGGGCTGATCTATGGAGGTGAATTGCAAGGGAGACGCAATGACCGCGGCGATCCTCACCGGCATGGCTCTGGAAGCGCGGCTGGCCCGCCGCGCCGGGCTGCCCGTGGCCTGCGCGATGGGCGACACCGCCGCCGCGGTGGCGGCGCAGCGGTTGCTGGAGGATGGAGCCTGCGGGATCGTCAGCTTCGGCGTCGCCGGCGGCCTCGCGCCCGATCTGGGACCCGGATCGCTGGTCGTGGCGACCGCCGTCGCCGATGGGGACGGCGCCGTCTACGGGGCCTGCCGCTCCTGGCACGACCGGCTGTCGGGCGCCCTGCCGCAGGCCC
>NZ_JAUJFI010000099.1 GCF_030849505.1 Azospirillum isscasi
GGCGGCGCGAGAGCCTGGACGCCGCCGTCGCGGAGATCGCGGCGGCGGGCGGGCGGGCCATCCCCATCCCGCTCGACGTCACCGACGCCGCCTCCGTCCGCAACGGTGTCCGCGAGGCCGCGAGCGCGCTCGGCGGGCTGGACATCCTCGTCAACAACGCCGGAACCACGGTGTCCAAGGCGGCGCTCGACCATGGCGAAGACGATTGGGACCGCGTGATCGACACCAACCTGAAGGGCGCCTTCCTCACCGCGCAGGAGACGGCGCGCGTGATGAAGGAGCAGGGGCGGGGCGGTTCCATCGTCAACATCGCGTCCATCCTGGGGCTGCGGGTGGCGGGCCATGTCGCCGCCTATGCCGCGTCGAAGGCCGGGCTGGTTCAATTGACCAAGGCGCTGGCGCTGGAATGGGCGCGCCACGGCATCCGGGTCAACGCGCTGGCCCCCGGCTACATGGAAACCGACCTGAACCGCGACTTTCTGGCGACCGACGCCGGGCAGGCGCTGATCCGGCGCGTGCCGCAGCGGCGGCTGGGGCGGCTGGCGGATCTCGACGGGCCGCTGCTGCTGCTCTGCTCCGATGCGTCGGCCTACATGACCGGGGCGGTCGTGCCGGTGGACGGCGGGCATCTCGTCGGCACCCTGTGAGAAGCAAAGAAGAAAGAATGACGGAGAGGACCCGAACCGATGGATTTCAGCCTGCCCCCGCCGATCGAGGAGTTCCGCCGCCGCGTGCGCGCCTTCGTGGAGGAGCGCATCCTGCCGCTGGAAGCGGACCCGGCCTCCTGCGACGAGCATGAGAACATCGCGCCCGCCCTGCTGGAGCGCCTGCGTGGGGAGGTGAAGGCCGCCGGGCTGTGGGCGCCGCAGATGCCGAAGGAGCGCGGCGGGCAGGGGCTGGGCATCGTCGGCATGGCCGCGGCCTACGAGGAGATGAACCGCTCCATCTTCGGGCCGGTCTGCTTCAACTGCGCCGCCCCGGACGACGGCAACATGCAGCTTCTCAACAAGGTGGCGACCGAGGCGCAGAAGGAGCGTTGGCTCCAGCCCATCGTGGACGGCAAGGTCCGCTCCGCCTTCGCGATGACCGAGCCGCATCCCGGCGGCGGCTCCGACCCCTCGATGATGAAGACCCGGGCGGAGCGGCGGGGCGACCGCTGGGTGATCTCCGGCCACAAATGGTTCATCACCGGGGCGGGAGAGGCGCAGCATTTCATCCTGATCGCCCGCACCTCCGACGACGCGCGCAAGGGGCTGACCGCTTTCCTGTTCGACAAGGACCAGCCCGGCTGGGAGATCGTCCGCCGCATCCCGATCATGGGGCCGGAGGAGCATGGCGGCCATTGCGAGCTGCGCTTCGACGGGCTGGAGGTTTCCGACGAGAATGTCCTGATGAAGGTCGGGGACGGGCTGAAGGCGACGCAGATCCGGCTCGGTCCGGCGCGGCTGACCCACTGCATGCGCTGGACCGGCCTGTCCAAGCGGGCCATGGAGATCGCCGCCGCCTATGTGCGGGAGCGCGAGAGCTTCGGCACCACGCTGGCCGGGCACGAGGGCGTCCAGTGGATGATGGGCGACGTCGCCATGCAGATCGAGATCGGGCGCCTGCTGATCATGAAGGCGGCGTGGCAGCTCGACCGCGGCGACTTCGCCCGCAAGGAGGTGTCGATGGCCAAGGTCCATGTCGCCGACACGCTGCACAAGGCGGTGGACACGGCCATCCAGCTCTGCGGGGCCAGGGGCTATTCGAAGGACACGGCGCTGGAGTGGATGTACCGCTACGCCCGGCAGGCCCGGCTGGTGGACGGGGCGTCGGAGGTCCACAAGATGGTGCTGGCGCGCTTCTACATGGACGAGGGTGACGGCTTCTGGGCCTGGGGGTGAGACGGATGGGCGCACTGATCGATGGGGAAAGCCGGCCGCGTCTGGAATCGTGGCTGGCCGGGGCGACCGGCGCGACGCGCGTGTCGGTGGCCGACGAAGGCACCCTCGGCGGGGGAGCCATCTCGCTCAACCTTGCGGTGACGCTGGACATCGACGGCGGACCGCAGGCCGGGCGCCACGCCTGCGTGCTGCGCGCCCAGCCCGGCGGCGGTAGCGCCGTGGCGCCGAGCATGAAGGCCAGCATCTCCAAGGCGCAGGAATTCGCCGTGCTGCGCGCCGCCTTCGGCGCCGGGGTGGCGGCGCCGGAGCCGATCGCATCCTGCGGCGACCCGGCGGTTCTGGGCGCCGACTTCTACATCATGCGGCGCGCCGAAGGCATCGGGGCCGGGCACAAGGTGGTGAAGTCGGACCAGCCGCAACGCGGCCTCGCCCGCGAGCTTGGCCGGCAACTGGGCCGCCTGCACCGCGCCGGGCCGGACACCCCGGGGCTTGAGGATCTGCCCGTGCCGAACCCGTCCCCGGCGCTCGACTGCGTGCACGCCTACCGCGACTGGCTGGGCGATCTGGCGGTGCGGGACGCGGTGCTGGCCTGGGGGCTGCGCTGGCTGGAGATCCATGCCCCGCCGCCGGGCGATCTGGTGCTGTGCCACCGTGACTACCGCACCGGGAACTATCTGGTGAAGGACGGGGCGCTGACCGCCATCCTGGATTGGGAGTTCGCCGGGTTCAGCGATCCCATGGAGGATCTGGGCTGGTTCTGCGCCCGCTCCTGGCGGTTCGGGCGGCATGACCGCGAGGCGGGCGGGCTGGCCGGGCGGGAGGACTTCTACGCCGGCTATGAGGAAACCTCGGGGCGCCGGGTGGACCCGCAGGCGGTGGCCTATTGGGAGACCGCGGCTTACATGCGCTGGGCGGCCATCGCCGTCCTCCAGGGCCGCCGCCACACCTCCGGCGAGGAACCCTCTCTGGAACTGGCGCTGACCGGGCGGATGCTGCCGGAAATCGAACTGGACCTGTTGCGCCACATCCGCAACCTCGGGCTGACGGTGGCGTCCCCGGTGGAGTCCGCGGGAGCCGGCCTGTCCGGGGATGCCAGCGAAGAGAGGGTGGCCTGATGCGCACCAGCCCCGACGCCCAGGAATTGCTGAGCATCGTCGCGGAGACTTTCCGGACGGACCTCCTCCCCCACATCCCGCCGGCCCAGCGCTATACGGCGCTGATGATCGCCAACGCGCTGGGCATCGTGCAGCGTGAGCTGGCCGGGGTCGACGAGGCCGGCCACGCCATGCTGGCGGCGCTGGCCCTGCTCTACGGCGAGGACGCGGACGACAGCCTGTCCGGCACGGAGCTGCGCCAGCGGGTGGAAGCCTTGCAGCACCGGCTGTGCATCGAGATCGCCGCGGGCGACTTCGACCACGACGGCCAGGACGTGCTGATGGAATGCCTGGAGGAGATCGTCCAGGCCCGGCTGGGCATCGCCAACCCGAAGCTGCTGCGGGGGTAGGAGTGTTCCCCTCTCCCGTCCCGGGAGAGGGTGCCTGCGAAGCGGGCGGGTGAGGGTCGTGCGAGGATCAGGGCCGACCCGTTGCCGGCACCCTCACCCTCCCACGCTTGCGCGTGGCCCCCTCCCTCTCCCGGGGCGGGAGAGGGGAGCAGAAGGTGTGGGCATCACTCCGCGATCGGCTCGTAGAATTCCGGGCCGAAGTCGGCGGCCTGACGGCTGGTCACGTTGAAGGGCTTCTTCAGGCTGCCGCGGAAATATTGCTTCACCAACCCTTGCCAGGTCTCCACCGGATCCACGCCGCGCTTGGCGCAGAGGTGGCCGAACCAGCGGCGCCCGGCGGCGACGTGGGTGATCTCCTCGTCGTGGATGATCTGAAGCAGGGCGGCGCTCTCCGCGTCGCCGAACTCGCCCAGGCGGCGGACGGTGTCCGGGGTCACGTCCAGCCCGCGCGCCTCCAGCACCATCGGCACCACGGCCAGCCGGGCGGCGAGGTCGTGGGCGGTGACGGTCGCGGCCTGCCACAGCCCGTCATGGGCCGGCATCTCGCCGTAGCCGGAACCGAGCTGGTTCAGCCGCTCCTCCAACATCTGGAAATGCCGGGCCTCGTCGTCGGCGACCTGCACCCAGTCGTCGGTGAAGCCCTTGGGCATCCCCTCCCCGACGAAGCGGCACACGAGGTCCCAGGCGAGGTCGATGGCGTTCAGTTCGATGTGGGCCAAGGCGTGCAGCAGGGCGAGGCGGTTCTGCGCGCTGCCGCCGCGCCCGCGCTTGGGCATATCGCGGGGCAGCATCAGGGGCGGGCGCTCCGGACGGGCGGGGCGTTCCGGCGGGGCCAGGGAACCGAAGTCGGAAATGCGCCCGTCGCGCCACGCCGCGGCGTAGTCCCGCGTCAGGCGCACCTTCTCCGGCGGCGCCGCGGTGGTCAGCACCGCGACGGCCGCGTCGCACAGGGTCGTCACCATCCATACGCAACGAAATGGGGGTTCACGATGTCGGCCTTGCCGTAGAGCATGGGGGACCCGTCCGGCTGCTCCACCCGCCCGCCGGCGGCGGTGAGGATGGCGTGGCCGGCGGCGGTGTCCCATTCGCTGGTCGGGCCGAAGCGGGGGTAGAGGTCGGCCTTGCCGGAGGCCACCGTGCAGAACTTCAGCGAGCTGCCGCAGGTCACCCGGTTCTTCACCGTGTAGCCGGCGAGGAAGCTGTCCAGTTCGCTGCCGCTGCCGTGGGAGCGGCTGGCGACGACGGTCAGCCCGTCGGGCGGCGGCTTGCGGACCTGGATGGGATAGTCGTGGCGGCCCTCCACCCAATGGACGGCGGTGCCCGGCCCGCAGGCGGCGTAGAGGTCGCCCGTGGCCGGCGCGTAGACCACGCCGAGAACCGGGCGCCCGCCCTCGATCAGGGCGATGTTGACGGTGAATTCGCCGTTGCGGCTGATGAACTCCTTGGTGCCGTCCAGCGGATCGACCAGCCAGAAGCGCCCGCCGGAGACGTCGGGCCGGTTCCCGGCGGCCACGGCCTCTTCCGCCACCACCGGGATGCCGGGGGCGATGTGGTGCAGGGCCGGGGTGATGACGTGTTCGGCGGCCAGATCGGCCTGGGTCACCGGGCTGCCGTCGACCTTTGTGGCGGCGTCGATGCCGCCGTTGTAGAAGCGCAGGATCACCTGACCCGCTTCGTGGGCGATGGTCCGCACCTTGGGCAGCAGGCTTGCCGCGGCGGTGTCGGTCATGGGTGGTCCTCCGGTCGGCTGGTGGGCGAACGGTCACCATAGCGCGCCCGGACGGTGGGCTGGAAGGCTGGAAAGGGCGGGGACAAGGGGAGAATGAGGATGAACGGACGCTGGCGGCCCATCTGGCGGCCCATGGAGCCGGCCGATCTCGACCGCGTGATGGCCATTGCCGAGGTGGTGCACCCCGATTACCCGGAAGACCGCGCCGTCTTCGCGGAACGGCTGGCCCTCTATCCGGACGGCTGCGCGATGGCGGAAACCCATGCGGCGGAGGCGGACGGGGTCTGCATCGGCTACATCGTCATGCATCCGGGCCGGCTGGGCACGCCGCCGCCGCTCGATTCGCCGCTGGGCGCGCTGCCGGAGGCGCCCGACTGCCTGTATCTCCACGACGTGGCCCTGTTGCCCGCGGCGCGGGGCCTGGGGCTGGGCGTCGCCGCGCTGGAGCGGATGAACGCGCTGGCGGCGCGGCAGGGCTTCCGCTGGCTGGCCCTGACCTCCACCCCCGGCGCGCGGGCTTTCTGGGACGCGCAGGGATTCCTGCCGCAAGACGGCGGGCCGGGTCTGGCGGCCAAGCTGGCCTCCTACGGCGGAGGAATGACCTACATGGCGAAACCTGTGAAAAAGTAATTTTGCATTTTAGTGGAATTTGCGGCAAATCATACTGAACCCGGTGGAAGATGTTTCGATTTGCGGCAAGTTGTCCGACCCCGAAGGGACGATCCGGATGTTATCGTGGACCGTCCCCCTCACCACCAGCACAGCCGCTTGCCGGCAGGATGCCATGCAGCCAACCCCTCGTTTTCCCTGGAAAAGCGAATACACGGTCGGAAACGAGTCCATCGACGAGCAGCACCGGACCCTTCTGGAACTGGCCGGGCTGCTGCATATGGCGGTCGCGGCGGGGCAGGGCTACAAGATCATCCAGAACGCCTTCGCCGCCCTGGTGAAGTACACGGAAGAGCATTTCTCCGCCGAAGAGCAGTTCTGGATCAGCGCCAAGTCCAGCATCCTCGACCAGCACAAGCGGCTGCACCGCGACATCACCCAGGAATTGCTGGCCCTGCGGTTCGAAGGGCCGTACGGCGTGGTCTTCTGCACACCCAACGAGCTGACCAACTGGGTTGAACACCGCCTGATCGCCCATTTCATCGAAGAAGACCAGCGGGTCTACCGCAGCCTGACCCAGGGGGCCAGGAAGAAGCGGACGACGGCCTGACCTTCGCCGCCGGTCCGCTATCGCAGGTTTAGCGGCCAACGTTGCCTTTGCCGTGGAACGGTCCCAGATCAAACTGGTTTATGATGTGGCGCGGCTGCCGGATGGACGCGGGTCTGCCCCGTCCGCCCGGCGGCCCCGCTCCACCAGACCAGGGGGGCGACGGCGGCGGTATGAAGAACACGGACAATGGCCGGATCGATCGGAACGACACGCTCTGGTACAAGGACGCGGTCATCTATCAGCTTCATGTGAAGGCGTTCTTCGACGCCGACAACGACGGCATCGGCGACATCGCCGGCCTGACGCAGAAGCTCGACTACATCCAGGAGCTTGGCGTCACCACGCTGTGGCTGCTGCCCTTCTACCCTTCGCCGTTGCGCGACGACGGATACGACATCGCCGATTACAAGGCGGTCAACCCGTCCTACGGCAATCTCCAGGACTTCAAGCGGTTCCTGCGCGAATGCCACGACCGCGGCCTGCGCGTCATCACCGAACTGGTCATCAACCACACCTCCGACCAGCACCCGTGGTTCCAGCGCGCCCGTCAGGCCAAGCCGGGATCGAACCACCGCAACTACTACGTCTGGTCCGACACCGACCAGAAGTACCAGGGCACCCGCATCATTTTCTGCGACACGGAAAAGTCCAACTGGACCTGGGATTCCGAGGCGCAGGCCTATTTCTGGCACCGCTTCTATTCGCACCAGCCCGACCTGAACTTCGACAACCCGAAGGTCCTTCAGGAGGTGCTGAACGTCATGCGCTTCTGGCTGGACATGGGAGTGGACGGGCTGCGGCTCGACGCCGTTCCCTACCTGAAGGAGCGCGAGGGCACCAACAACGAGAACCTGCCGGAAACCCACGACGTCCTGAAGGCCATCCGCACGGAGATCGACAAGGGCTACGGCGACCGCATGCTGCTGGCCGAGGCGAACCAGTGGCCGGAGGACGTGCTGCCCTATTTCGGCGATCTGGCGAAGGGCGGGGACGAATGCCACATGGCCTTCCACTTCCCGCTGATGCCGCGCATCTACATGGCCGTCGCCATGGAGGACCGGCACCCCATCGCCGACATCATGCGCCAGACGCCGGACATCCCGGACACCTGCCAGTGGGCCGTCTTCCTGCGCAATCATGACGAGTTGACGCTGGAGATGGTGACCGACCGCGAGCGGGACTATCTCTGGGACTTCTACGCCGCCGACCGGCGGATGCGCATCAACCTGGGCATCCGGCGGCGGCTGGCCCCGCTGCTCCAGAACGACCGCCGCAAGATCGAACTGCTGAAGAGCCTGCTGCTGTCCATGCCGGGCACGCCGGTGCTCTATTACGGCGACGAGATCGGCATGGGCGACAACATCTATCTCGGCGACCGCGACGGCGTGCGCACGCCCATGCAATGGTCGCCCGACCGCAACGGCGGCTTTTCCCGTTCCGACCCGGCGCGGCTGTATCTGCCGGCCATCCAGGACCCGATCTACGGCTTCCAGGCCATCAACGTGGAGGCGCAGCAGCGCAGCCCGTCGTCGCTCCTGAACTGGATGAAGCGGCTGATCGCGGTGCGCCAGCAGCACAAGGCGTTCGGGCGCGGCAGTTTTCAGCTCCTTTATCCGGGCAACCGCAAGGTGCTGGCCTATCTGCGCTGCCACGCGACGGAGGACGGCGACGAGATCATCCTCTGCGTCGCGAACCTCTCCCGCTCCGCCCAGGCGGTGGAGCTGGACCTGAAGCCCTTCCGCGGGCGCGTGCCGGTGGAGCTTCTGGGCCGGACGGTCTTCCCGCCGGTCGGCGATCTGCCCTATCTGCTGACGATTCCCGCCTACGGCTTCTACTGGTTCGCCCTGGCCGCCGAGGCGGCGCTGCCGTCCTGGCACGAGACGATGCCGGAGCCGGTGCCCGACCTGCTGACCGTGGTGGTGCGCGACGGTTGGAAAAGCCTCATCAGCGGGCGCGCGGAAGCGGAGTTGGCCCGCGACATCCTTCAAGCCTATCTGCCGCAGCAGCGCTGGTTCGCTGGCAAGGATCGCCGGATCGGCGGCGCGCACGTCCCGATGTCCGCGCGGCTGAACGGGCCGGGCGACGGTTTCATGCTGCTCCGCGCCGACGTGGATCTTTCGGGCGGCGACACCCAGTCCTATTTCCTGCCGCTGGCCATGAGCTGGGAGGAGAATGCCGGGAACATCGGCTGGCCGCTGCTTCCCTTCACGCTGGCCAAGGCCCGGCGCGGCCCGCGCACCGGCGCCATCTTCGACGCCATGCAGACGGACGCCTTCATCCGCAGCCTGCTGGCCGCCCTGCGCGAAGGGCGCGAGATCCCGGCCTCCCATGGCGCCATCCGCTTCTCCCCGACCGCCTGCATGGTCGACCTGACGCTGGCCGAGGACACCGAGATCCGCCGTCTGGGCGTGGAGCAGAGCAACAGCTCCATCCTGGTCGGCGCCCAGGCCGTGCTGAAGGCGTTCCGCCGCCTGACCCCCGGCGCCCATCCGGAACTGGAGGTCGGGCGCTTCCTGACGGAGGTGGCGGGCTATCAGAACACGCCGCCGCTGCTCGGCTCCGTCGAGCATATGGCCGAGGACGGCACGCCGACCGCGCTGTTCGTCCTTCAGGGCTTCGTCCGCAACCAGGGCGACGGCTGGAGCAGCACGGTCGATTCGCTGGTCCGCGAGCTGGACGACATCCGCCTGGGCCTCGCCCACGATCCGGAGGAGCCGGCGGAGGGCGAGCCCTTCGGCATGCACGCCGCCATGATGGCGACGCTCGGCCAGCGCACCGCGGAACTGCACTGCGCGCTGGCGAAGCGGACCGGCGACCCGGCCTTCGATCCGGAACCGGTGACCGCCGGCGACCTGAAGGGCTGGGCCGAGGCCGCCCGCCGTCAGGCCGAGGCCGCCTTCGCGGCCCTGCCCGGCGCGCTGGACCGACTGAGCCCGGCGGTGAGGGAGCAGGCCGAAGCCCTGCTGGCCCGCCGCACCGACGTGATCAACCGGCTGGCCGAACTGGCCGACACGCCGCCGCAGGGGGAGAAGACGCGCATCCACGGCGACTATCACCTGGGGCAGGTGCTGCGCGCCCAGAACGACTGGTACATCATCGACTTCGAGGGCGAGCCGGCGAAGACGCTGGAGGAGCGCCGGGCCAAGCACAGCCCGCTGCGCGACGTGGCGGGGATGCTGCGCTCCTTCAACTACGCCACCTGGGCGGCCCTGTTCCGAATCGACGAGACGGGCGCGCTGGAGGAAGCCGGCGCCGTGATGGAAGCCGCCCTGGATTGGGAACGGCGCAGCATGCAGAGCTTCCTGGACGCCTACCGCGCCACCATCGCCGCCTGCCCGGACCTGCCGGACGGCACGGGCGCCGACCGGCGTCTGCTGGCCCTGTTCCTGATGGAAAAGGCGCTCTACGAGATCGCCTACGAGGCCGCGAACCGCCCGAACTGGATCGGCATCCCGGTGAAGGGCGTGCTGGGGCTTCTGGACGGCGAGTCCTGAGGGGGGCGCATAGGACGCCGCGGGCATGGTGTGACAAACGCCCCGGCGCTATGTTCACACCCCAAGAATGAGTGAGGGCAGGGAAAGGTCAGCCGATGCCGAACGACATCCGAACGGGAATCCGGGCCGAAGCGCAGGGGGCGTCATCGCTGCGCGGCGGCATCGACGCCATCGTCCGCGCCGACCATGGCGATCCCTTCGCGATCCTGGGCATGCACCAGACCGGCAAGGACCGGCCCGTGGAGGTCCGCGCCTTCATCCCCGGCGCCGAGAAGCTCTGGGTGATCGACGGCGCGTCCGGCGACCCGGCGGGCGAGGCGGACAAGGTCCATGACGAGGGCTTCTTCGTCGCCGTCCTGCCCGACCGGACGGAGCGCTTCCGCTACCGCCTGCGCGTCCAATTCCCTCTGGCGACGGTGGAGTTCGAGGACGCCTACCGCTTCGCCTCCGTCCTGGGCGAACTGGACATCCATCTGCTGGCCGAAGGCACGCACCTCAAGAGTTTCGAGCGGCTGGGCGCCCACCCGCGGGAGATCGACGGGGTGGCGGGCGTGGCCTTCGCCGTCTGGGCGCCCAACGCGCGGCGGGTCAGCGTCGTCGGCGACTTCTGCGAGTGGGACGGGCGGCGTCTGCCGATGCGCAAGCGGGTGGAGGCCGGGGTGTGGGAGATCTTCGTGCCCCACGCCACCGCCGGCCAGCGCTACAAGTTCGAGATCAAGGGGGCGGGCGGTGACCTGCTGCCGCTGAAGTCCGACCCCTACGCCTTCCAGGCGGAATTCCGCCCCCAGACCGCCTCCGTCGTGCACGGCCTGCCGGATTACGACTGGCAGGACGCGGAGTGGCAGCGGACCCGTTCCACCACCGCCGACCTGACCGCGCCGATCTCCATCTACGAGGTCCATCTCGGCTCCTGGGCGCGGGTGCCGGAGGAGGGCGACCGCTTCCTGACCTACCGCGAGCTGGCCGACCGGCTGGTGCCCTATGTGAAGGATCTGGGCTTCACCCACATCGAGTTGCTGCCGGTCACCGAGCATCCCTTCGACGGCTCCTGGGGCTACCAGCCGATCGGCCTCTACGCGCCGACCAGCCGCCACGGCACGCCGGAGGACTTCAAATATTTCGTGGACACCTGCCACGCGGCGGGGATCGGCCTGCTGCTGGATTGGGTGCCCGGCCATTTCCCGACCGACCCGCACGGGCTCGGCTGGTTCGACGGCACGCACCTGTACGAGCATTCCGACCCGCGCCAGGGCTATCACCAGGACTGGAACACGCTGATCTACAATTTCGGCCGGACGGAGGTGCAGAACTTCCTGCTGGGCAACGCGCTGTTCTGGCTGGAGCATTACCGGCTGGACGGGCTGCGCGTGGACGCCGTGGCCTCCATGCTCTACCTCGACTACAGCCGCAAGGCCGGCGAATGGATTCCCAACCGCTTCGGCGGGCGCGAGAACCTGGAATCCATCGCCTTCCTGAAGCGGATGAACGAGCTGACCTACGGCCATCACCAGGGCATCATGACGGTGGCCGAGGAATCCACGGCCTGGCCGGCGGTGTCGCGGCCCGTCTATCTCGGCGGGTTGGGCTTCGGCTACAAGTGGAACATGGGCTGGATGCACGACACGCTGGAGTATATGGCGAAGGACCCCATCCACCGCCGCTACCACCACCACCAGCTCACCTTCGGCCTGATCTATCAGTTCTCGGAGAATTTCGTTCTGCCGCTCAGCCATGACGAGGTGGTGCACGGCAAGGGCTCGCTGATCAACAAGATGCCCGGCGACGACTGGCAGAAGTTCGCCAACCTGCGCGCCTATTACGGCTTCATGTTCGCCCACCCCGGCAAGAAGCTGCTGTTCATGGGCGGCGAGTTCGGCCAGTGGCGCGAGTGGAGCGAGGCCCGCAGCCTGGACTGGCACCTGCTGGAGGAGCCGCTGCACAAGGGGCTCCAGACGCTGGTGCGCGACCTGAACCGGATGTACCGCGGCCTGAAACCGCTGCACCAGACCGATTGCGACCCGGCGGGCTTCGAATGGATCGAGGCCAACGACAGCGACAACTCCGTCCTGGTCTTCCTGCGCAAGGGGGCGGAGGACCCGGAGCATCATGTGGTGGTGGTGTGCAACTTCACCCCGCTGCCGCGCGACGGCTACCGCGTCGGCGTGAGCCTGCCGGGGCGTTATGAGGAGGTGCTGAACACCGACGCCCCGGAATACGGCGGCAGCGGCGTCGGCAACGCCGGCGGCGTGGAGAGCGAGGAGACGGAATGGCATGGCCGCCCGCACTCCATCAATCTGACCCTGCCGCCGCTGGGGACGCTGGTGCTGGAGCGGAAGGCGGGGTAGTGGGCGACCGCTTCCATCGATGGGAGGAGGGAAGGGCGGCGTTCCGCACTTGACGCGACGAACGTGCCAATTCTTTATTGCAACAGGTGGCGTTCCGCATCCGCCGGGCCATCCGTTGCGCACAACGCAAGCCGCTTGCGGTTCCGCCCGATATCCGTGCCCGTGGTGAGCTCCGTCCCGATGTCCATCTCCACCGCCACGCGCACCGCCGTCTGGCCCGGCAAGCCCTATCCGCTGGGGGCGAACTGGGACGGGTTCGGGGTCAATTTCGCCCTCTTCTCCGCGCACGCCGAGAAGGTCGAGCTGTGCCTGTTCGACCAGACCGGCCAGCGGGAGGTCGAGCGGGTCGTCCTGCCGGAGCACACCGACGAGGTCTGGCACGGCTATCTGCCGGAAGCCCGGCCCGGCCTGCTCTACGGCTACCGCGTCCATGGGCCGTACGAGCCGGCGGCGGGGCACCGCTTCAACCCGAACAAGCTGCTGCTCGACCCCTACGCCAAGGCGCTGTTCGGGCCGTTCCGCTGGTCGGACGCCCATTACGGCTACCGCATGGGCTCGACGCGCGAGGATCTGTCCTTCGACCGGCGCGACAACGCCCGCGGCATGCCGAAATGCCGGGTGGTGGACCGCGCCTTCACCTGGGGGCACGACCGGCATCCGGCGGTGCCCTGGTCGGACACGGTCATCTACGAGACCCATGTCGGCGGCTTCACCATGCGCCACCCGGAGGTGCCGGCCCCGCTGCGCGGCACCTTCGCCGGCATGTCCACCCACGCGGTGATCGACTATCTGAAGGCGCTGGGCATCACGTCGGTGGAGTTCCTGCCGGTGCAGTCCTTCGCCGACGACCGGCATCTGGTCGGGCAGGGCCTGCGCAACTACTGGGGCTACAACAGCATCGGCTTCTTCGCGCCCGAGCCGCGCTACATGACCACCGGCGTCCTGTCGGAGTTCAAGACCATGGTCGCCCGCCTGCACGAGGCGGGGATCGAGGTTATCCTGGACGTGGTCTACAACCACACGGGCGAGGGCAACCATCTTGGCCCCACCCTGTCCTTCAAGGGCATCGACAACCTCAGCTACTACCGGCTGCTGCCCGACAACCCGCGCTTCTACATCAACGACACCGGCACCGGAAACACCCTGAACCTCAGCCACCCGCGCGTGCTCCAGATGGTGATGGATTCCATGCGCTACTGGGTGACGGAGATGCATGTGGACGGCTTCCGCTTCGACCTCGCCACCGTTCTGGCGCGGGAGCCCTACGGGTTCGACCCCGGCTCGGGCTTCCTCGACGCGGTGCGGCAGGACCCGGCGCTGGCCGACGTGAAGCTGATCGCCGAGCCGTGGGACGTCGGACCCGGCGGTTATCAGGTCGGCAACTTCCCGCCGGGCTGGGCGGAGTGGAACGACCGCTACCGCGACACCGTGCGCCGCTACTGGCGCGGCGACGAGGGCATGCTGCCGGAACTGGCGGGGCGCATCGCCGGCTCGTCGGACCTGTTCGAGAAGCGCGGGCGGCGGCCCTGGTCGTCGGTGAACTTCGTCACGGCGCACGACGGCTTCACCCTGCACGATCTCGTCTCCTACAACGAGAAGCACAACTGGGCCAACGGCGAGGACAACCGCGACGGCCATTCCGCCAACCACTCCTGGAACCACGGGGTGGAGGGCGAAACCGACGATCCCGCCATCCGCGAGGCCCGCGCGAAGCAGAAGCGCAACCTGCTGGCCACGCTGTTCCTGTCGCAGGGCACGCCGATGATGCTGGCCGGCGACGAGATCGGCCACAGCCAGAAGGGCAACAACAACGCCTACTGCCAGGACAACGAAACCTCCTGGCTGGACTGGGCGCGGCTGAAGGGCGAGGGCGGGCCGATGCTGGCCTTCGTCAAGCGGCTGATCGCCCTGCGCAAGGCGCATCCGGTGCTGCGCCGCCCGGTCTTCCTGCACGGGCGCCGGACCTCGGCGGACGGGTTGAAGGACATCGTCTGGTACACCCCGCAGGGCGTGGAGAAGTCGGCGGAGGATTGGCGCAACGGCCATGCGCGCTGCATCCTGCTGCTGCTGAACGGCCACGCCGGGAGCTACACCGGGGCGGACGGGGCTCCGCAGGACGACGGGGTTCTGCTGATCGTGCTGAACGCCCACACCGGCACGGTCAACGTCACCCTGCCCGAGGTGCCCGAGGCGCGCGGCTGGCGCTGCGTGCTGGACACCCGCGTGGCGGACGGGGCCGGCGACGGGCGGATGCAACTCGCCGGGCGGACGATGCCGGTGGACGGGCGGACCGCGTTGGTGTTCGTACAGGTTGAATCGCCCGGTCGTTGATACGGGTCAATAGGCGGCATTTTCCGCCTGTGCTAACGTCCGGGCCGGGGGCGGCTCCTCCACCTCCGGTTTCCGCGGATCCGACGCATGCCCGACTACGACTTCTCCCTGGTTGATGCGGCCATCATCGATACGCAGTCCAACACCCTGCGCGTCCTTCGCGAGGTGCTGGCGCGGCTGGGGCTGAAGCGGGCCGAGACCTACGGTTCGGTGCGGGACGCGGCGGAGGTGGTCGCCGCGGCCAGTCCGGACCTGATCCTTCTCGACACGGATGGGGAGGAGGCGGAGGCGCTGCGCTTCATCCGCCGCCTGCGCAACGAGCCGGACACCCGCAACCCCTACGCCTGCATCGTCGCCACCACCTGGCAGCCGACGCCGCTGCTGGTGATGCGCGTCACCAACGCCGGGGCCGACGACCTGCTGGTGAAGCCCGTCTCGCCAAAGCAGGTGCAGGACCGGCTGGCCGCCCTGATCGAATCGCGCAAGAAGTTCGTGGTGACCGCCGACTACACCGGCCCCGACCGGCGCAAGTCGCCGCGCGAGGGCGCGCAGGTGCCGCTGCTCGACGCGCCGAACACGCTGCGGCTGAAGGCCACCAACCGCTGGGCGCACATCAACGCCCGCCAGCTCATGGCCGAGGCCAACCACTTCGTCAACGAACAGAAGCTGCTGCGCGCCAGCATCCAGGTCGCCTTCCTGATCGAGTTCGCCGCCCCCGGCCTGGCCGCCCGCCCGCCGGACCGCATGGCGATGGAGCATCTGGCCCGCATCCCGGCCTTCCTGGACGACCTGCTGCGCCGCCTGGACGATCTGGGCGAGCCCGGCCCGGCGGAGTCCGTCGCCAAATCTTTGAAGATGATGGCGGAGCGCGTCCGGCTTCAGGCCGAATCGGGTGCCGTCGCGCCGGAGGAGATCGAGAGCGTGCGCGCGCTCGCCCGCGACCTGATGCGGGCGGTGGACGTGGCCCGGCCCCTGGACGCCATGATGGCGGAGGTCACCGTTGCGGTGACCGGCTACCGCTCCCGCCTGGAGCAGATGGCGCAGGCCAAGGCGGAGGCCGCGCGGGCCGCCGTGGCGGGGCCGGCGGCGAATGGCGACGCCGCGAAGGAAGCGGTGTGTCCGTGATCCGGCAAATGGTGAGCCGCTGACGGCGAGCGCCGGATCATCCAGGGTTGCGGCGTGTTGTCACCCTTGCCCCGCCGTGGTGCGCGAAAGCGTTGCCGTTGATGTGAAAATTCGAATGTTCGGGGCTGGACGGAACCGGCCCGACGCGCAATGCTCGCGCGCAGGCCGTTGCGGCCAGAATGACGCCACCAAGACGCCACGACCGATAACCGCGGGGACCCTGAATGAGCGATCTCGACCGGCTTGCCGAACGGCTTGGCATCGAGCCCTTCTACCACGACATCTGGGGCAACCGGCGCGAGACCTCCGACGCGACGAAGCGGGCGCTGGCCGCGGCCATGGGCTATCCCGCCGGCAGCGGCGAGGAATTGGCGGCGAGCCTGCACGCGGTGGAGGACCGGGCGTGGCGCCGCATGCTGCCGCCCGTCCTGGTGATCGACGAGGGCGCCCCCCTCGGCCTCGCGCTGGCCGTCCCGGCGGGGCTGGAGGACGCCGAGCTGACCTGGACGCTGACCGAGGAGGGCGGGACCGCCCACCGCGCGTCGCTGCGGGTCGGCAACCTGCCGCTGGCCGATCAGCGGACGCTCGACGGCGTGGCCTATGAGCGGCGGACGGTGTCCACGCGCCTGCCGCCGACCCTGCCGCTCGGCTATCACCGGCTGTCGGTGGTGATCCGGCCCAAGGGGGTGGGAGGAACGCTGGAAGGCGGCGCGATGCTGATCGTCGCGCCGCAGCGCTGCCTGACGGTGGAGGAGGTGGTGCCCGGCGGTCGGACCTGGGGCATCGGCCTGCAGCTCTACGCGCTGAAGAGCGGCGACGACTGGGGCGTCGGCGACTTCGACGACCTCGGGCGCTTTGCGGAGACGGCGGCGGGGCTCGGGGCCGGGCTGGTCGGGCTGAACCCGCTGCACGCCCTGTTCCCGGCGGACCCCAACCACATCGGCCCCTATTCGCCGAGCAGCCGGACCTTCCTCAACATCCTCTACATCGACGTGGAGCGGGTTCCGGAGCTGTCCGCGACTCCGGAGGCCCAGGCCCTCGTCGTGTCGGAGGACTTCCGTCAGCGGCTGGCCGCGGTGCGGGCGGCGGAGCTGGTGGACTACCCCGCCGTCTCCGCCCTGAAGATGCCGGTGCTGGAGGCGCTGCACGCCACCTTCCGCGGGCTTGGCGAGAGCGACGCACGGCGGCGGGAGTTCGAGGCGTTCCGGCGGGAGATGGGCGAGCCGCTGCGCCGCCACGCCGTGTTCGAGGCGCTGCACGAGCATTTCTATCGCCGCGACCCGTCCCTGTGGATGTGGCGGAACTGGCCGCCGGCCTTCCAAATTCCGGACAGCCCGGAGGTCCAGGCGTTCGCCGCCGAGCAGGCCGGGCGGGTGGACTTCTTCGAGTATCTCCAATGGGAGGCCGACCGCCAGTTGGGCGTGGCGGCGGAGCGCGGGCGGCGGGCCGGGCTGCCCATCGGCTTTTACCGCGATCTGGCCGTGGCGGCGCATCCCGGCGGGGCGGCGGCCTGGGGGGATTCGGACATCCTGGTGCAGGGCGCCAACGTCGGCGCCCCGCCGGACCAGTTCAACATGAAGGGGCAGAACTGGGGCCTTGCCCCGCTGTCGCCGGTGGGGCTGCGGGAATCGGCCTACGGCAGCTTCGTCGCCATGCTGCGGGCCAACATGCGCCACGCCGGGGCGCTGCGCATCGACCATGTGATGGCCTTGCAGCACCTGTTCTGGATTCCGGCGGACGGCAGCGACGGCGCCTATGTCGAATACCCGTTCGAGGATCTGCTGCGGATCATCGCGCTGGAGAGCCGGCGCAACCGCTGCATCGTCATCGGAGAGGATCTGGGCACCGTGCCGGAGGGCTTCCGCCCGGCGCTGGAGCGCGCCGGCATCCTCAGCTACCGCGTGCTGTATTTCGAGCGCAGCGCCGATGGCGGCTTCAAGGCGCCGCAGGACTATCCCGCCGGGGCCATGGTCACGGTGACCACCCACGACCTTGCTACCTTCAAGGGTTTCTGGACCAACCGCGACCTGGATTGGCGCGCCCGGCTGGACCTCTATCCCGACGAGGGCGCGCGGAACAAGGACGCCTGGGACCGCGGCGTGGACCGCTGGTGGATGCTCCAGGCGCTGGAGCGCGAAGGGCTGCGCCCGGCCAGCTACCCGAACAACGAGGGGTCGCAGCCCTTCTCGCGCGAGCTGATGGAGGCGGTGCACCGCTACCTCGCCCGGTCGCCGGGGCGCATCGCCATGGTGCAGATCGAGGACGCGCTGGGCGAGGTGGAGCAGCCCAACCTGCCGGGCACCGTGGACCAGCACCCGAACTGGCGCCGCCGCCTCGGCGTGCCGGTTGAGGCCATGGCGGACGACGAGGGGCTGCGCCGTCTGGCCGAGGCCGTCCGCAGCGAGCGGCCCTGAAGCCGGCCCCAAAGCGCATTGCCATCCTGCGGTATTGGCTTACACTTCGCTTCAGTCGTCGGGCAAAGAACAGGACGCCGCGCGCCACGGTGCGCGGCCACTCAATACGGAGGGGAAGATGAAAGGTGATCCGAAGGTTATCCGGCACCTCAACACGATTCTGACGAACGAGCTGACGGCCATCAACCAGTATTTCCTGCACGCCCGCATGTTGAAGAACTGGGGTCTGCTCCGGCTCGCGCACACGGTCTACGAGGAATCCATCGGCGAGATGAAGCACGCCGACAAGCTGATCGAGCGCATCCTGTTCCTTGAAGGGCTCCCGAATCTCCAGGACCTGCACAAGCTGAAGGTCGGCGAGGATTTGCCGGAGATGCTCACCGCCGACCTCGGCATCGAGAGCCACAACCGCGGCAACCTGCTGGAAGCCATCGCCGACTGCGACGCCGTGCGCGACTATCAAAGCCGGGAGATCTTCCGCGAGATCCTGGACGACACCGAAGAGCACATCGACTGGCTGGAAACCCAGCTCGACCTGATCCAGCGCGTGGGCCTGACCGCCTATCAGCAGGAGCAGATCTACGGCGGCGACGCCTCGTAACCGCCGACAGGAAACCCGCCGTTCAGACGGACATCCCAGCCGACGCACCGGTCGCATAGGCCGCGGCGTCGGCCTTGCGGTAGGCCGTGATGGCGGCGGACCAGGGTTCGATGTGCAGGCCGTTTCCCATCGCGTCCTGATGGATGCTCTGCGCGATGAAGCCGGCGTTCGGGGTGGCGGACAGGCGGGAGGACGCGCCGGTCACCGGCCCGTCGTCGGCCTCCGCGTCGTCCAGCGCGAATCTTGCGGAAGCCCCGGTGCGGCGGGTGCGGTTGCCCTCCGCGCCGCCCAGTTCCGCCCGCCTCCCGCTTTTCAGCGCGTCTTCGGTAGCCGCGACGTCGTCGGATTGCCGGCGTTCCTGCTCCCCCGGCGTGCGCCGGATCGGCTGCACGGCGATGGCTTCGCTGGCCAGCATCTGCCGGATGCGGCTCAGCCCCGAAAGGGACTGTGCGCTGGACGGCGATGGAAGGGACAGGATGCTGGACACGGGGGCGGGACGGGTTGTGGATGGTCCGAGTCCCGCATGATATCAGCGCAAACCTTCCCGATGCCTTAAAAAAATCGGGCGAAGGGGCGGCTCCGTGGTGGCCGTCCGTCCGGCGGCGCCGGGCTTTGCGACCCGAAGGGCTTACGACGCCTTGCGGCCATGGACTCCGCGGCGGACGACCGACTGGGCTTCCACGGTCAGATCGTTGCCTCCCAGGATGCGGGTGAACAGCGCCTTCACCGTCGCCCGGCCATGCACCGTCAGCACGCCGCTGCGCGAATCGTCCTCGATCGTCAGGGCCACGGCGTGGGCGCCCAGGAAGCCCTTGGAAAAGGCGTTGTCGAAGAAGGTCCGGATGTGGCCGTCGCGCTGGTCGTCGAACATGACCCGCCCGCCGGCCAGCGCCGCGGCGTCCACCGCCTGTGCCAACCGGGCCTGGACCGCATAGCCGCGCACCGTGTCCATGGTGTAGCCGGCGCCCAGCGCCAGCGGCAGGCCGAGCGCGGCAATCAGCGCCAATGCCAACCTGCGTCCGGACCGCCGTTCCTGCCGATGCTGGAGCGCGTAAGGGTGGTAGACCATCACCATCGCCAGACCCAAGAATGTGAAGGAAAACGTAAGACCAAATCTGCCGAATTTGCCTTAATGAGCGATTAACGGCGTCAAAATAAGCCTTTGAATGTTTAAAATCATGATAACGAAAAGGAGAACTCTTTTCCGTTTTCTCTCATTATTCTTCCGAGTTGCAAGAACCTTCCAGGCGGAATGGGGGTAAAATAGTTCGAAATTCGTACTAAAACATTCGGCCGAACGGAGCGCCGCGGGGCCGCCAGGGAACATAGGGATTCGGCGCCGCATCGGAAGGGGAAAAAACAAGGATCGGCCATGCGATGCGGCGGCCCGCCGAAAGGATGCGGGAATAAAGCCCTCCGCTCCCGCGTCCATGGAGCACCATCGTCCGAACGACAAGGAAGGGGAGGGCAGTCATGATCCGCACCATCGTGGGGGCCGCACTGGCGGCAGGGGTTCTGCTGTCGGCGGGGCCGGCACCGGCGCAGACGTCTGGCGGTTCGGCCGGCGGTTCGGCGGGCATGAGCTTCTTCATCACCAGCGTGGGACCGGGAAAGGGCGCGGATCTCGGCGGGCTGGAGGGGGCGGACCGCCATTGCCGGCAACTGGCGCAGGCCGCCGGGGCGGGAAGCCGCGACTGGAAAGCCTATCTGTCCACCCAGGCGGCGGGCGGGCAGCCCGCGGTGAACGCCCGCGACCGCATCGGCAGCGGGCCGTGGCAGAACGCGAAGGGGCAGGTGATCGCCCGCACGGTGGAGGATTTGCACGCCACCAACGGCCTGACCAAGCAGACCGGCCTGACCGAAACCGGCGAAACCGTCGAAGGCCGCGGCGATACCCCCAACACCCACGACATCCTGACCGGCAGCCAGCCGGACGGCACGGCCTTCGCCGGTGCGGAGGACCGGACCTGCGGCAACTGGACCCGCAGCGGGGCGGAGGGCGCGGCCATGGTCGGCCACCATGACCGCATGGGCTTGAGCGACGATCCGCCGGCCAGATCCTGGAACAGTTCGCACCTGACGCGGGGCGGTTGCAGCCAGGACGCCTTGAAGGGTACGGGCGGGGCGGGGCTGCTCTACTGCTTCGCCGCCGATTAGCGGACGCGGAGCGGGCGGACCGCCCCGCCCGCTCCCTTTCCGCGGGCGGCCGGGGGCGCTACAGTCGCGCCTTCCTGACGGTGTGTGGAGGCGGCCCGATGCGGGGCGGGGCGTGGCGTTCGGCGGTGTTGGGTTTTGCGGTGGCGGGCATGGCGCTCGCCTTTCTGGGGGTGGAGATCGGGCGGCTGGCCGTCGCCGACCCGGAACGCTCCTATTTGGACATGGGCGCCGTGGGGCTGGGCGTGCTGGCGCTGTGGGCGGTCTTCGCGCGGCTGAACCGCCATTTCCGCGACCTGGAACGGCTGCGCGAGGCGCTGTCGGCGTGGCGCGGGCGCAGCAGCGCCGCCTCCCTCGCCGCCGACGCCAGGGAGGACGAGGCCGGCGACCTTGCCCGGGCGGCGGTGGAGGCCCTGCGCCATGGGCGCCATGGGGAGCAGCGTCCGGCGGAACGGCTGGCCGGCGTGATCGCCGCGCTGGAGGAGCCGGTGGTGGTGCTGGACGACTTCGGGCGGATCGACACGCTGAACCCGGCGGCCTCCGCCCATCTGGGCCTCGCGGCGGGGGGAGACATCTACGACCACCTGTCGCGCCCCGAGCTGTTCCGCGCCATCGAACGGGCGCGCGAGGACGGCCAGATGGTGTCCGCCCTGCTGCGGCGCGCCCAGGGGGGCGAGGTGCCGGTGCGGGTGAAGGATTTGGGGCTTCAGTCGGGGATCGCCCTGGTCTTCCCGGCGAAGGCGGGGGACGCGCAACCGCTCCTGACCGGCGACCGGCTGGTGCTGCGCCCCAACGCCCGTCCCGTCCATCTCGGCGACGCGGAGCCGCTGCTGGCCCTGCCGATGGTCAGCCTCTGGGTGGCCACCGCCGGCGGGCGCCCGCAGGACGGTCCCGTCGTCGCGGTGGGCACCGTGCGGATGGCCGGTCCGCGGGTCTTCCGCAGCCTGTCGCTGGAACTGTTCATCGACCCCGGCGCGCCCATCCCGGCGGAGGGAACCGCCGTCCATGGCGTGACCACCGCGATGGCGGAGGGATCGCGCCCCTTCGCCGCGGCCTGGCCGGTGATCGCCGACGCCTTGCGCGGCTGCGTCGTGGTCGGCACGGATGTCGAGGCGGCGCTCGGCGTTCTGGCCCGCGCCTGCCGGGACTCCGGTCTGGCGGAGCCGGAGGCGCCGCCGTCGCTCGACCTCGCGCGGCTGGCCGCGGGGATCGGCCCGGCGCCGCTGGG